>DATJWT010000413.1:0-15259 GCA_035500975.1 Binataceae bacterium (SeqCode) | reverse complement strand
CGCAAAACTGTTAGCCTTTCTAATGCCGCGTTCGTGGCGGCGGAACGACCGGATGTTGTCTAAACTCGTCATCGTCCTCGCGCTGGCATCTCTGGCCGCCGTTACGCTTGAGCTTCTGGGCGAGTCCGAAAATGGTGCCGTTCTTGAGCAGGAGGTAGCGGGGCAACTGGACGCGCTGCGGGAGCATCTGTTCCGGCGCTGATTTAATTTCCCCGATTTTCGAGACATGCGAATGGGATTCACGGCGTCGCTCGGCGGCGCACGCTCGGCGGGACACTGTGCCCTTGCGGCATCGTTCGCGGAAGGGTGTCCGGGGTGAGTCTTCGTTATCGGTTGTTCCGCGCACTGGCGCGAATTGATTTCCAGTACCCGTGGCTGGTGCTGGCCGCCTGCGGGGCGCTGGCCGTCTTTTCGATTTTCTATACCAGGGCGCATCTCCAGTTTCAGACCGGCCAGGAAGACCTGATTTCCGGCAACGGCCGCGACACCCGCAACTATCGCCATTATGAAGATGAGTTCCCGGACCTCGATTCGCTGATCGTAGTGGTGCGGGCGGATCGCGATCCCGCGGGCGCGGAACGGTTTGCCGATGCCTTTGCGGCGCGCCTTGCGGCGGACAAGGACAACGTCCGGAGCGTGCTTTACAAGATCGATGCGGGTGCGCTGGCCGATCGCGCGCTGCTCTACCTGGGCACCGGCGAACTCAACGAGCTGGCAAGCCATATCCGCGACTACCAGGCTTTCCTCACCGCCTACGCGGCAGATCCGAGCCTGCAAAATTTCTTTGCCCTGACCAACGCTGAAGCGAATCGCGCGATGAGTTCGGCGCTGATGGGCTCGCTGCTCGGCGACCGGCAACCCTCGAAACCGTCGACCGGATCCGGGAGCACGATGAACCTGGGGTTGGTGGACGCGATGCTCAAGGGGATGCTGGCGCAGAACGGCGGGGCGTCGCCGTGGGACAGCCTTACCAGCATCAGTGGCCCGCAGGGTGTGCTGCGCGACGGCTACACCGCATCGGACAACGGCAAGTACCTGCTGATGAACGTGGTACGCGCCGACGAACGCGATGGTGCTCCGAATCCGATCGACGCGATCGAAAAGCACCTCGCCGCGGTTCGCGCGCAGTTCCCGGGAATCGACGCCGGCATCACCGGCGGTCCCGCGCTTGCGCGTACAGAAGAAGGCTCCACCGCGCACGATATCGCGCTCGCGTCGATCCTGGCGATTTCCAGCAACGTGCTGCTCGTGGTGATTCCCTTTGGAGGCATCGTCGAGCCGGCATTCGCACTGATGGCATTGCTGGTCGGGGTTGCCTGGTCATTTGGGTTCACCACGATCGCCATCGGGCATCTAAACCTGCTGTCCGCGGTCTTCACCAGCATCCTCGCCGGCATCGGCATCAACTTTCCCATCCACCTGATGGCGCGATATGACGAGGCGCGCCGGGCGGGCCGCGTGACCCGCGAATCGATCGAGTTGGGTGTCGTGAACACGGGCGCGGGCGTGGTCGCCTCCGCGAGCATCATGGCGCTGGCGTTCCTGATGCCGGTGTTCAGCGATTTCCGCGGAATCGCGGAGCTGGGAATCGTTTCCGCCGGGGGACTGTTCCTGTGCCTGCTCTCGGCGCTACTGGTTTTCCCCGCGCTTATCGCGATTCGTGACCGGCGGCGCCCGCCGCGGCTTGCTCCCACGCTCAAGCTGGTTGAGCACGAACCGCGGCTGCAACGGATATTCGCGCATCCGCGAACGATCCTGGGGGTGGTTTCGGGGGTGACCATCATCGGACTGTTCGCCGCGCGCAACATCCATTTCGATCAAAACCTGCTGAAGCTCCAGGCCGAGTCGACCGAGGCGGTCCGCTTCGAAGAGATGCTGCTCAAGGACTCGGGTCGATCCTCGTGGTTTGCGGTCTCGCTCAGTTCAAGCGAGCAGGACGCCGAACTCAAGGCAGCGCAATTTCGCAAGCTGCCGCAGGTGGCGGACGCGGAAACGATCGCGAGCTATGTCCCTGACGACCAGGCGCAGAAGCGGGCGACGCTGCGCGAGCTGCAACCGATAATGGACTCGCTCAAGGTTGCGCCGCTGGCGCAGCCCTCGAAGCCCGATCTTCTGCGCCGCGAGCTGGAGTCGCTGAATTTCAAGCTGGCGGGCGCAGGCGATCGCGATCCTTCCGGCGAAGTCGCGCGCACGGCCGCGCTGACCGCGCAGGCGATAACGAGGCTCGACTCCAATGCCGAGGCCTTCTCGCATTTCGAGAGCGCAGCCGCGAGTTCCTTTAGCGCCAAGCTGGCGCAATTCAAGCGGATGCTCGATCCGTCGGAGATCACGGTTGCCAACCTGCCGCCGGTGCTGCGCGATCATTTTATCGGCCGGACCGGAACCTACCTGGTGCAGATCTATCCGCGCGGCGACGTGTGGGAGGATGCGCCCCTCAGGGGGTTCATCAGTGCGTTGCGCACCGTCGATCCCGACGTCACCGGCCCCCCGGTGCAGGCCTATTCGATCGCCACCGTGATGCGACGCGGCTACGAGCGCGCGGCGCTGCTGGCGCTAATCGCGGTCTTCGTATTCGTGTTCCTGGATTTTCGCACCCTGCGCGACACCGCGCTGGCGACGATTCCATTGGTGTTTGGCGGAGCGTGGTTGCTGGAGACGATGGGCCTGATGGGATGGGAGTTCAATCTTGCCAACCTGTTCGCGGTCCCGATCATAATCGGTACGGGGGTGGACAACGGCGTGAACATGCTTTACCGCTGGCGCGAGGAGCGGGACAAGTCGCGCCTGATCCTGAGCACTGCAGTGGGCAAATCCGTCACCATCTCGTCGCTGACGACGATCGCGGGTTTTGCGGCCCTGATTCCGGCGACCCATCGCGGTATCTCCAGCCTCGGCTGGGTACTGAGCCTGGGCGTGACCTTTATTCTCGTCGCGACCCTGCTCGTGCTGCCTGCCACGCTCAAGATGGTGGGCGCGATGCTCAAGCGACGCGAACAGGATGCGGAAGAAGCGGGGATGGTAGCGGAGCCCCGGGCCGCGTCACGCGCGAAGCGCAGCGGGATGCTCGCGGTATTCATCGCCTGCGCGCTCGCATCGACGCCGGGAAGATCGTCGGCGCAGAGCAACGATGCATCGAATAGCGCGGTCGATCAGGCGGAAACCTTGATCCGCGAGGCCGGCAAATCGGATCCGCCCGACAGCACCAGGATTCGCGCCGCGATCGACAAGCTGCACGAGGCTCTCAAACTCAACCCGAAGAATGATTCCGCGTACGTGGACCTGGGATTCTGTTACAGCGTGTTGCACGATGGGCCGACCGCGATCGACATGTACGTCAAGGCGACCCAGCTGAATCCCTCCGGCGCGAACTTCAAGGAACTGTCCGACATCTACATGCGGATCGGCGACCCCGAGAACGGCCTGATGGCTGCGAATGCGGGCATTGCCAAGGATCCTCACAGCGCGCCGCTCTACAACGCGAAGGGGATGGCGCTCCACGACCTGGGGCGCATCGATGAGGCCGCGACCGCGTTCCAGAAAGCCCTGGAGATCAACCCCAACTTCGCGATCGCGCGCGCGAACCTGCGCGCCCTGAACTCGGGCCCCAAGGGCCGCGGCAGCATCAGTAAGCAGGATGCCCCGTGACGGGGCGAGGATCCTCCGACCTGATGATAGGATCCCCCAACTGAGGGCTTACCGACTTGATGACGAAATAGGGGCTGGTCTTATCGAAGACATAGCCTTCGATCTGTAGCCCCTTCGATTCGTCAGCCGCCCGCGCGATTTGATTGCGCAAATCCTGCTGGCCTACCACCTCGACACGCTTGGTGGTAATCGAGCGATAGAGATCGCGCGCGTACGCGTCGTCGGGGTTGAACTCCATCTCGCCGCTCTGGGTTTCGGTGTCCAGGCGCATCGGAATCTCCCGTCCATCGAGTCGCAGAAACACGATCGTCGCATTCGGAGGCTGTTTGGAGGGGTCTATTCCTACCTGCCCGACAACGTTGAGTTCGCGGAACCGCTGCGGCATCGTGAAGGTCGGGCCGAGTCCGCCCGGCCCGCCCATCCCGGGAACGCCTGCGCCGCCCAGCGATCCGATGCTCCCGACCGAGACCCCGGAGACGCCTGCTCCGCCGAAGCCGCTACCGGCTCCCGCGCCGGGAAAAGCACTGGCGGCAGCAACGCCTGCCAGCACCAGGGCGACTGTGAGTCCCGCGCGTTTCAGAGTTCGTGCAAGCATGGCTTTACTCCTCCGAAAATTTCAGCTGCCAGTGATTGGCCGCTCAGGCTCGGCGACGCAATGGGCGCAATGGCAAATGTCGCGGAGCTGATGGTTCGTGTAGATGGTTTCGTGGCCATCAAGCCATCCGATGAACACCGCCTGTTCACCAAGCCGCGTAAGCTGGCGCATCCGCTGGCTCTGCGCGGGAATTTCGCCCTGCACGCCTCCCTGGCAGGAATCGCAGGGACAATAGCGGCGGAGGTTCTCCAACGGGAAGATGCTGTCGTGCCCGTCGGTCCACTGGACCCCGACCGCGTAGCGTCCCACTTCGTTCAGACCCTTGATCTTTGGGTTCTTTGGCTTGATAAGAGCCATAGGTACAGACTCACCGGGAAGTATATCATCCGTGTCACGCGCAAATGGAAGGTGTCTTCTCCCCGTCTGCGCCGTCATCGTTTAACCCTAATTTGTAAACCGGAGGCTCGAAGTTCATGGACGAGAAAGCAAAGAAACAGGCCCTGCTCATGATTCCCTACGGACTGCAGGTGCTGGGTGCGGCGCACGGCGGCAAGGCAACCGTGGCGACCGTCAACTGGGTAACGCAGGCAAGCTTCAACCCGCCGCTGGTTGTGGTCGGAATCAAGAAGGATTCCGGATCGCACGCGATGGTGAAGGATTCGAAGGCGTTCGCGCTGTCGATGCTGGCCTCGGGACAGAAGGGAATCGCGGGGGCATTCTTCCGTCACGTCGAGCCCAAGGACGGCAAGTTCGGCGACTTCGCATACGAGACCGGCAAGAACGGCGCACCGATCGTCAGCGATGCGCCCGCAGCGGTCGAATGCGAGGTGGTGGGCTTCTACGAACTCGGCGATCATAGCATCGTGGTCGGCAAAGTGACCGAGGCGCACGCCAAGCGCGAAGCCGATGCGCTCACGATGAAGGAAACCGGATGGAACTACGGCGGATGATGCGCTGACGCCGGTGGCAGCAGCAAGCCAAAGCCCGTCAGTTCCTGGGGCGATGAAAGCCCGCGATGTTCGGCCCGTGCTTGAGCGCCTGGCCCGGCGCTCGGGCGCGGAGTTGCTCGTCAAGGAACCGCACTGGGGCGATGCGATTCTGTGCGATGCGCTCGTGCAGGCATCGGCCAACCTGGACTCCGATGCTCCGCTGCAGGCCGCTATCCATTGGTTCGAACCGAAACTATCCAGGGGGCCCAAGCTGTCGGGATGGTTCTGGTTCTGGGCGGCTGAGGCGCTCGCCGCACTCGACCTGCATCTTGCGACGCGCCGGGACGATTTCCTGGAGTACGCGCGGCAGGTCGTCACGGCATTCGAGACCATCGCGACCCGGACTTCCGACGGTGCGGTGGTGCCGCATCCGCCGGCGATGGAAGTCTGGGTGGACGTCGCCTACTTCACGGCACCCGCGATGGTTTTGTTGGGCGGCCTGGTTGGAGATGACGGCCTGATGGAGCGGGCGCTCGATCAGCTTATCGCGCATCATCGCAATCTCGTCGACCACACCAGCGGACTGTGCTGGCATGTCGCATACGTGGACAAGGGGACGCATTCGCAGTGTTTGTGGGCGCGAGGCAATAGCTGGTGGGCAATAGCCGCAACGCAGGTGGTCTGGACCCTGGGCTCGCGCGCAAGACAGCCCCGGTTCAAATCCAGGGTCGAGACCGTAAATGGCGGTCTGGCGCGCCAGCTAAACGCAATTGTGAAGCTGCAGGATGGCGGCGGACTGTGGCACACGGTGATCGATCGGCCCGACTCGTATCTTGAGTCATCGGCGGCGGCGGGATTTGCTCTGGCATTGGGCCGCGCGATTTCGCGGCGCATCGAGGGACTCGATCTTCCTCGCGCGACCGAGGCGTACCAGAAAGCGATCGCGGCAATCTGCAAGCAGGTCGACGACCGGGGCGACTTCGTGGGCGTTTCGCAGCAGACCCCGCCGGGAGACTTTGCGTTCTACAATTCGGTAGAGGTCGGAACGGCGTCGTTCGGCTCCGCGCTGTGCATGATGGCGCTGTCGGAGATGATCCGCCGCAGCCGCTAGAACGGGAGAAGCAATCGTGGCGAACAAGAAAGTCGTGGTGCTGCCGGGCGACGATGCGGCGCCGGAAGCGATGGCAGTGACGATGGACGTGCTGCACGCGCTGGAGCTGCCCATCGATTACATCGAGTTTCCTCCCGGCGAGAAATGGGTGCGCGGGGAGACCGATGCGCAGGCGCGCAAGGCGATAGATTCCTCGGACACGACGCTGTTCGGATCGACTTCGGGCAAGACCACGTCGATCACTTACCTGCGATGGGGCAAGCAGACCTACGCAAACGTGCGGCCGGCGAAGTGGTCGCCGGGGTATCGCAGCCCGATGGCGCATCCCGAGGGAATCGACTTCGTGATCGTGCGCGAAAACCTGGAAGACCTGTACCTGGGCCTCGAGGGTCCGCTGGAGAATCTCGCTCCCCTGAAGCCGCACAGTCGCATCCTGCGCGGGCCGCTGAACACCTCCGAGCGCGGCGTCTATGCGATCAAGGTGATCACCGAGCGCAACACGCGGCGCGTCGCGGACTTCGCCTGCCGGCTGGCGATGAAGCGCAAGCAGGCGGGAGGCAAGGGCAAGCTGACGTGCACATCGAAGTACAACATGCTGCGCGATGCCGACGGATTCTTCCGCCAGATAGTCGAGGAGACGGCGGCGAAGTATCCGGAGATCAAGTACGAGCAGTTCATCGTCGACGACTTCGCACGGCGCCTCGTCGCGAGTCCGCAGGACCTGGACGTGGTCGTGATGCCGAACCTGTACGGCGACATTCTTTCCGATGCCGCGGCGGGCACCCTGGGCGGACTCGGGCTCGCGCCCAGCGGATGCTACGGCGACGACTATGCGTATTTCGAATCAGTCCACGGCACGGCGCCGGACATCATGGGGATGGGGATTATCAATCCGACGGCGACGATGCTGTCGGCGGCGTTGATGCTCGACTACCTGGGTTTTGCCAACGCAGCGAACCGGTTCGAAAGCGCGGTGCGCAAGGTGTACGCGGAAGGGAAGACGCTTACCGTGGACCAGGGCGGCAAAGCGAAGACCGGTGAGTTCGCGCGCGCCGTAATCGCGAATCTTTAGGATTCGTCGCCGGAAGATTCAGGCTGCGTGTCGGGCGATCGTGCGGCGTCCGGCTTGCGGCGTGCCCACCAGAAGATGTCGCAGAATGCGCCGCACGCCGGCCAGATGACCGTGGGCGGCTCGGCGGGATCCTTCTTATCCGGTGGCTCCTGCACTGGCGATGAACCTATCTCATCGGGAGTGGCGGCGCGACAGGAATCGCTCATCGTCTGCGGGCGCGGCGGCATGCTCCACTACAAAAGGACTGAAAAAAGAAGTTCCTAAGCCGGGACAACATTACCCAGGAATGCAGTCAGGCGGTCGAGGTGGCGGCGCAGCCAGGATTTTACGACCTTGCTCACGGCTGCATCGAGCTTACCGAGCGCGAGCGCGGTCACGAAGGCGGAGATCGTCGCTTCCATCTCGCGCTGGTCGGAGGTTTTGGATGCCTTCATCCCGCGCGTCAGCGCTTTCCTTAGATCTGCGGCGCCGCGCTTCAGATGGGTTTTCTCGAGACGCTTCAGCGACGCGATGGTCGAGCGCAGATCCTTGACCTCGGCCTCGTTGTAAGCGCGTTCCTTGTCGATCAAATCGATCGCATGCACCAGCATCCCGACCAGCGACATCGCCTGGTTTTGCGCGTAGGGCGAAGTCAACTCGGGGACGAGAGTTTGTATGACCGTGCCCTGCAGGCCGGTGAGCAATTCCTTGAGGGTCGGATGCAGCATCGTCAGACCAACTCCAGTTGCATCGCGATGTCGCCGACAAGGGCCGGCAACAGTATCTTCAGAAGCGGCATCACGGAGTCCGAAGTTCGTCCTTCGACGAAGTCGCGGATTCCGGTGAGGCAGATCACCGCCATCTTCGCGTCGCCGAGCACCTGGTAAAAGCGCAGCCGTTTACGATCGATCGCCTGGCCTGATTTTTCCTCGTAGAGGCGGTAGAAGGCTTCGCGCTCCATCAGCCCCGCCGCGATATCGTCGCGGCCCCAAAAACGCATCGATGCCCACGCAAGATCCTCGATCGGATCGCCGAGATGCGCCATCTCCCAGTCCAGCATCGCGATCATGCCGTTGTCATCGTAGAGATAATTCCCCGAGCGAAAGTCGCCGTGCACCAGCGTGATGCGGTCCGCCACGACCGGGTTTGCCGCCAGCCATGCGAACGCGGCATCGAGCAGCGCGTGATGCTCACCCATCCGGTCGCGATGGTAGATTTCGGTCCAGTGCGCGGCCTGGGTGCGGGCAGGTTCCGCCAGGTCTTTGGGCTCACCGAGAAATGCCAGCCCCAGAGCGCGGTAATCGAGCGACTGCAGACGAACCAGCTCGTCGAGAAATTGTTGCGCGATCTTCTCGCGGAGCGCCGCCGGTTCGGTCGCGGGGAAGGCGCCGCTGGAGGTGCGCCCGGCCGCCCGATGCATCACGAAGAAGGGCCGGTCCATTACCGCGGGGTCAAGCTCGAGGAAAAGCGCTTCGGGAACGTGCAGGCCGGCCTTGTTCATCGCGTCGATAACGCGGAATTCGCGCTCGCGTTCTGATTTCAGCAACCCCCCGGTCGGGTCGCGCCGTCCGATCATCGGCCGGCTGTGCGCTTCGCCGTTTTCGTTCCATTCGAGATCGAAGGCATAGGTTTCGCGCGAGGAGCCGCCGGCGATGCGCTTCAACCCAACGACACGAACGTCCCGGGCGTGCGGCATTTTTCGCCGCAGATACTCGGTCAATCGAACCTGGTCCATCGCGTATGATCCCGCGGTTCAGCAGCTATGGCGTCGGCGCCGCGCGCGGCACTGTAAGTGCGTTGGGCGCGCCCCGAGGCGGAGGGACAGCCGCGTTCATCTGTGCGACCTGCGCGCGCAACTGCGCCGCATCGGCCGTGCGTCCATGTGCTTCGAGCTGAGCCGCCACCACGGCGGCGTTCTCGCGAAATCGATCCATCTGGGTTCTTCCCGACTGCGTCGTGGTGGAAAAGGCGGCCGCGGCGGAAAGGGTCTGCTGCAAGATGCCCATCAACTGGTTCTGCAGCACCGACGCTCCCGGCGAAGGAGACGGCTGCGGGCCCGCATAGCGATTGATGAATTGGGAGTAGCTGTTCCCAATCGACTGGGGGCCGAGGATGGAGATGAGCATCTGCGCCTGGTCGTCGTTGGACGCGCCGTAAATCTGCGCTCCGTCGGAGGCCCGCGGGCTGAAAGTGTTGGGCGTCATCAGCTCCAGCGAGGGATTGGTGTCGGCGCCCTGCAGGATGAGAATCGAGTCGGCGCGAACCTCGGCCGCGTAGTCGTGGTCCACCCGCACGGTTACTTGCGCCGCGCCATTGCCGCCGGGAGAAATCGCGCTCACTGCTCCGATGGGAACCGTGCCGTGCCTCACGACGTCATCGGGGCCCAATCCGTCGGCCTGGTTGAGCGACGCACTGTAGTGAACCGTTCCGGCGGCGCATCCGAGCATCGCCGTCGCCAGCACTATCGAGCGGACGATACGCGAGTGCCAACCTCCGCAACCGGGGATCATCCTATGCAAAGGCAGGCATGACTTCGCGCGCGAAAAACTCGATAGCCTCCCTGGTCTTGTCCGGGGGCGCAATATCACTAAAGAAGATTGTAAACGTCGTGATGCCCTGCGACATCCGATTTTTCAACTGTTCGATCAGCTGCTTCGGCGTGCCCTTGATGCCGGTGATCGAGAAGGGCCGGAGCCGCGAGGCCATCTTCCACTTTTCGGCGACCTCGTCCTCGGTCTTTCCGATACAGACGAGGAGCTGCTCCGAAACGTCGATCGAATTGACGTCGCGGCCGATGTCCTTGCAGTGTTGCTTCAGCACGCCGTACTTCTGTTCGAAGCTCTCGTAACCCGCCGGGCAGTTCCATCGGTCGGCATACTTGGCGACCAGCCGCAGCATCACCTTTTCGCCGCCTCCGCCGATGGTGATGGGAGGATGGGGCTGTTGCACGCCCTTGGGATTGTTGGGGGCGTCGGCGATCGTGTAGTAGCGGCCTTTGAAGTTGGCGCGCTTCTCGGTGAGCATCTGCTTCAGGATCTCCAGGCCCTCGGCAAACTGCTTGAGCCGCACGCCCATCGAAGGGAATTCGTACCCATAGGCCTTGTATTCCTCGGCCATCCATCCGGCGCCCACGCCGATCTCAAGGCGGCCGCCGGAAATCTGGTCGATAGTGCACAGCGACTTCGCCAGCAGCGCGGGGTTGCGATACGAATTGCAAATCACCAGCGTGCCGATGCGGATCTTCTCGGTGGCGGCAGCCAGACCGCTCATCGCGGTCAGGCACTCCACGTGGTCAAGGTCGGGCATCTGCCCGGTCCACATATGATCGACGAGCCAAATTGAATGGTAGCCAAGCTTCTCGCACAGCTTGGTGCGGTCGAGCAGGGCCTTCCAGGTCAGGCCGGCCTGCGGTGAGAACACGGCGAATTGCGCTTTCTTGCTCATCAGGTGACTCCCGTTGGTGAGGTCGCGACAGGAATTGTTTGGCATGCCCGGCCTCGAAGGGTCAACCGCTCATGCCGCGCGGCGGGCGGGATGCTATAACATCGCGTCGCCGCGCCATCGGGAAAACGCGGCGCCAAGGGGACGCATGAAGACTGCAGCCGCATACGGATCGCGATTTCGAGTCGCAGCTATCGTCGTGGCGCTGTTGGCGGGCTTGCTGCTCGCCCCATCCTTCGCGTGCGCGAACACCGCCCAGGGATTTCAATTTGTCGGCGGGCCGGTTGAAGTGCGCGGCGTTGCGGGAATCTACGAATGGCGATTCGAGGACAAGGTCGGCGCCACTTTCTACGACAAGATTGCGCTCAATCGGTACGCGCGCGGCCCCCGCGTGCAGGAGCATCGCGACATCACGGTGCTCTACCTGCCCGGTACCAACATGAACGGCGAGATCCCGCTGTACGATCCGCGCTATTCATTCCCGGTTTACCTGGCGACGAAGGGCGTCGACGTATGGGCGTTCGACTATCGCACCCATTTCGTTTCTCCCAGCGTAACTTCGATCGCGATTCGCGACGTGTTCAAGGGGTGGACCAACCAGGTCTTTCAATCCGATATCGCCGCGGCCGCCAACTTCATCCTGCGGCAGACCGGATCGCAGAAACTGTTCGTTGCCGGTTTCAGCCGCGGGGTGTTCTTCGCGTACTACTTTGCCGCGATGCATCCCAATCAGGTCGCGGGAATCATTGCTCTCGATGGATTCATTCCGCGCCGGGAGTCGGTCCCGATGCCCGAAGGCCAGGCGGTCGACGATCTTGCGGGAAAAAATTTGACCTGGGACAAGCGGCAATTCCTGATGCAGTCGGTGATCCAGGATCCCAACGGTCCCGCGCCGTTGCCCAAGTACAAGACCGCGGCCGAAAACCTGGAGCACGTGGTCTACGACTCGAAGGATTTCGGCGGAAAAGGCGGGCTTGCCAATCCGTTCGACGGATATTCAAATCCGGTGGTGCTGGCGCGGATGTTGATCGGCTACGATCGCTACTGGCCGTCGATCCAGAATTATCAAAATCCGTTCACGCAACAACTTCGCGATGCGCTCAAGGCGACCAGGATCCCGGTAATCGCCTTCTCCAGTACTAACATCACGCCCGACTGGTCCACCTGGGTGGTGGATTCCGCGCACGCAACGGGCAGCGATGACGTGACGCTGCACGTGTTCCAGGGCTGGGGGCATCTCGACGTGCTATGCGGGAACCAGTCGGAGGCGAAAGTGTTCGCGCCGACGATGGCCTGGCTCAAGCAGCATCAGAAGTAGGCGGATAAGGTTGGTCCGGCCGGGGCTGGTTGGCCGCCGGCAGGACCAGCACGACCGCGAGCGCCCACATTCCGAGCGCGAGTCCGGCGATCGTCCATCGCATCCCGCTGCGTCCGCGGCGGCTCGCGATTACGGCAGTCAGCGGCGCGAGCGCGAGATCGACGACGATTGAGGTCATCAAGATCGTCAGGGGAGGGAGACGGTACCCCATCAATGCGAAGCCCGAGGTCAGGCTGAGAATATTCGCCACGGTGTGCATCGTTTGCCCGCTTGCCAATCCTCTATATAGTACACCACATGGCACGCGCCGACGTGGAGAGGATCCTGGGCAAGCTACGCAAGATGAGCGAGGAGGGCGTCACCAGCGTCTTCAACGAGGTGATGAACAACCAGCGGCTGCGCAAGGGCCTGGGGCGCGCGGGCGAACAATTGATGAGCAACAAGGCATCGTTCGATCGCAACGTCGAAACGGTGCTGGATTTCGTGAACCTTCCTTCCAAGAAAGATGTACGCGACCTCAAGGCACGGCTGGATCATCTAAGCTCGCAATTGCTCAACCTCAGCATCAAGCTGGATCGCGTACTGGCGAAGGAAAAGCCGGCAGCCGCACCGAAGCCCCGCGCGCGCAAGTAAATCTCTCTACGGCGTTCCGAGCCAGCGGCGAAGAATCTCTTCGAACGCCGCGCACTCCAGCGACCGTTGCATATCCGGAGTTCATCGAGCTTCTTCTCTTCGCAGGCTCCGCGAAAGCCCGAAATATTGGCCTAGGCAATTCGCAGGCTGGTGCCGATACTGGCCAGATCGGCGAGCGTTTTTGGTTCGTGATCCAGTTCGGGCGACAACAGGAGTTGGGCACCGGAAGGTAGCGCTTCGCTTAGCGCATCGAGCGAGCGCGTTTCGCGTTCTTTCAGGGCCGCGTAATCGGCGAGGTTGCGCTTCAGCTTTTGTTTCAGTGCCGGCGGAATTTTGGCTGCAGTGATTTCGCGGGCGTCGGGCAGCGGCGGCATCGCGCGATTTACGACGACTGCGCTGACGCTCAAGCCGGCTTTGCCGAGCGCGTCGAGAAATTCACGAGCCTGCGCAATGCGCGCCGTTTCGGGAGTGGTTACCAATACAATCGCCGTGTCGGGGGCGCGCAGCAGCGCGTCCGCCCGTTTGGCCCGTTCCGCAAAGCCTTCATACATGCCTTCGAATCCGCGCACGAAGCCCTGCACGTCGCGCAGCAGGTTCAGCCCCGTCACGCGGTCGAACGCCGAGAGAACGGCGCGCGCTGCGAGGTCAACCAGTCGGAACTGGCGGAGCAGTCCAGCCGGTGCGCCGAGCAATGTCACCGCGCGCGAGCTGAGCAACTCGAGCAGGCGCCGCGGAGCATCGAGAAAGTCGAGTGCCTCGGCGGCGGGAGGCGTATCGAGTACGACCATGTCGGTTGCGGAATCCGAGGCAAGTTCGAGCAGCTTTTCCATCGCCATGTAATCGCCGACCCCGGCGAGCGCGCCCGAGAGATTGCGATAAATGCGATTGGAGAGAATCGCCTCGCGCGCCGCGGCCGACGGTGCATAGCGGCCCACGATCGTATCGAAGGTCCGCTTCGGATCGAGTTTGAGCGCGCGGAGCCTCGCACGCTTCGCGGCTGCGGAGCGGATGCGAACGCCGTCGAGTGCGACCGTGCGCGGCTCGCTCGCGTCGGCATCGAGACCGAGCGCATCGAGCAGGCGTGGTGCAGGGTCCACCGTCATCACGTCAACCGCGCGCCCCCCCGATGCGCTCGCTACGGCCAACGCCGCGCTGATGGTGGTTTTGCCTACGCCGCCCGGACCCAGGCACACGACGAGGCGGTACGAATCCAGGTCGAGGCTGCGCCGCTTCACGACATCGTCAACCAGTCGCCCAGCTTGTGCGCCAAGGTCGAGACTTCGCGCGCGCCGATTGCCGCGCGATAGAGCATCGGCAGCTCGAACGTCGTCATTCCGGCGTGTTCGAGTTGCGCGCGCGCGACGTTCGCTGCAGTTCCTTCCGCGGCGCGTCTTTGGGCGAGACCGTGATGGATTCCCGACGCCCGTATCTTCTCAATTTCATCTTCTTCGAAGAGTGGCTCGGGGACGCGATTCAAAATCGCACCGGCGATCCGGACGCGGGTGGCGCGAAGCCTGGCCGCGGTATCGATCGCTTCGCGCAGCGCGAGTTCTTCCGGGGTCACGGTGAGCAGGACCGCGAAGCGCCCGATATCGAGGAGAAAAGATTGCGCTTCGCCCGCCAGCCGGTTGAGGGTTCCGGTCGGCGCGAGGCCCTGGAGACCGCCGGCTACGGCCAAAAGCTCGAGCGCGGTTCCGGTCGCCGGCGCATCGACGACCAGCATGCGATCGTGCAAGGCGGCTTCTCCCGCCATTATCCTGAGCCGTTCCAGCAACAGAAATGCTTCGAGACCCGGCAGCGCGGCAGTCACATATCCGAAAGTCCTGCTGCGCAGCATGCGATCGGAGATGGCGGCGATTGGAACGATTCGGCGAATGAACGAGGTCAGCTCGGTGCGTTGGCTGAGGGCGACCACGTCGAGAGTCTCGCTGACGCGCGCCGGACTATCTCCGTCGGGCCGCGCTCCCAAGAGAGTTGCCGCGGCCAGGTGGCCATCCAGATCCGCCAGGGTAGTAGGTCTCCGTTCGGACAACGCCAACGCCAACGCGGCGGCTACGGTGCTCTTGCCGGAGCCGCCCTTGCCGGTGACGAACAGCACGCGCGGCGGGTTGAGGCGATCTTTGCGAGGCGAGGTGGTGGCGCGACTCAACCTAATTCCTAACCTTTTCCCCGGGCGCAACCGACAGCCAGGACGAGAGCAAATGAGCTAGATTGTAGAAGATGGAAGTGAGCCCTGGCTTCGAGAGCATCGTCATCGCGATACCTCCGGCGCGAATCGCGGAATTCAAGGCCGTGATCGAGTCCTACGACAATCTCGCGACCCTGCGAACTGAAGATCCCCGGCAGCATCATCTCAAGCTCTACTTCGCCAGCAGCCAGAAAGACACCGTCGATCAGCTGGTCGAGTCGCTCACCGAACGCTTCGAGATTCGCCGCATCTCCTAGCTCTCAAGCTGGACGGTATAGTTCCGGCCTTCCCACTTGCCGTTGTCGGTCCACAGGAATGTGAACCGGATCGGCGCGCGCCATGCCGGGT
>DATJWT010000412.1:0-7731 GCA_035500975.1 Binataceae bacterium (SeqCode) | reverse complement strand
ACATGTCGCCGCAGGAAGTCGAGGAAGGCGTGTGGAAGTGCACCAAGGAGTTCTACTCCTTCAAGTCGATGTTCAAGCGCCTGCTGATGCCGCCCAACAAGTTCACGTGGCAGGGCCTCACCGAGAACATGCTGTTCTGGTACGGCGCCAAGCGACAGATCGATCCGGTCGATTACTATTAGACCGACGCGTTCGTTTTGATTGAACCATCGCGGCCGCGGAGGCAAAGCTTCCGCGGCCGCTGCGCAATCGGTTGCCCTCGCGCGCGGATTCGGGTAGCCAATTCTGTGCACCAAATTTCCCTACCCATGGACCTGATGTGAATAAGCTCCGATTTTCATGGGCGGCGCTGTCGCTGCTCGCCCCGATCCTGATTTTTTGCGCACTTTGCATGGGTCCGGCTGCGTGCAGCAGCAGCAGCGGCAGTGGCGCCCTGCCTACGCCGACCAACGCCAATGTCCAGGTTGCATTCATCAGCACCCTGACCGCATCGTCTTCGCTGCCGGCGAACTTCCTGCAAACTCTTCAGAATTTTTTTCTGAACGTGACCGGCGTGCGGTTGAATCCGCTCCCTAACGCGAGCAAGACCGCGACTCCGTCCGAAACCAGCGGCAAATGGGTCGTCATCTCGGTTCCGACCTCGACCGCGACCGGTAGCGGCTCGGGCGTCGTTCCATTCGATGTGATCAGCGGACAGAGCCTGATGCAGGTGTTCAACACCCAGGGCATCGCCGCCAAGAAATACACCACCGTCGAAGTGGTGCTCGACACGACGCAACCGGGCTACGTCGTGCCGCAATGCGCGGGCGCGAACCTGGAAGGATGCATCAAGTATCCAATCCAGCTCCAGAACCCAACGGCGCCGCTGCAGTTCGCATTCGACTACCAGGCAGGTGAGCAGTTCCAGACCGTGCAGCAGCAAACCAAGCTGCTCCCGATCGAGCTCAGCGCAAACGTGGTCAGCACGCCGAGCGGCCCCGGCCAGCCGTACATCGTCAGCCTGGCAATCGCGAATCCCGCCAACATCAACTCGTACATCGGGTACGTGACCGGAAACGTCAAGGGCGGCAAAGGCGCGGTGGCCAAGCAGGGCCAGCATCTTCGCGTGACGGCAGAGCTCGCCAACACCAACACTGTTGTCGCGACATCCAATGTCGACACTTCAACCGGGGACTACACCTTGTTCCTGCCGGCCTCCGCAGGTAGCGGAACGCTTTACGATCTGTACGTATCAGGCAGCAACACGACACTGGCAGCTCAGCGCGGAATCAGCGCGAGCACTCCGGAGGCTTTGTTGCCAAGTCCGGCCGCCACCGCGACGGTGGACTTTCACGTCACGGGCGGACAGACGATTGGCGGGTTCAGCGGACAAATCACCGATGCGTGCACGACTCTCCCGATCACCGGCGCAACGGTTCAGCTCCTCATACCCAACGTCCAGGATGAGTCAATCGATTGCCTCGCTACTCCCTCGGAATGCATCAGCGTTGCAAGTGCAGTTTCCGACAGCAACGGGAACTACCCGATTCCCGGCAACAGCGTCTTTCCGGTGCCTTTCCAGCAGCTTCCTATCGGTTCCCCGACCGCGACTTACGTTCTGCAAATCAGCGCGCCGGGCTACGACACGTTCTTGACGGAGGGAACCGCGGCGCTGGGCGGCGCCGGTGCCGGCATCGCAGCCGGACACTGCTTCACTCCTCCAGTGCCGTCGCCCACTCCTGCTAACGGGACGTGCAGCTTCGCCCTGACTACCGCCTATATGCAGGGAACAGTGCATCTGACCGCTGCCCAGCCGCCGGGCACGACGACCACCGTGCAAGTGATGGCGGAGAACACCGGAACCAACAACCTGGTGACCGCGCTGACGACGCCGCTCAACATAGCAGGCGGCGGCACCAGCCTCGGGTTCACTCTCAATGTTCCGTCGCACGTGTTCAATGGAACCGCCGCGCAGAACCTGGATGTCTTCGCGGTCGCGCAGGATCTCTATCAAGGCGGCCCCGACCCGTTCACCGGCCACACGATAATTACCGAGCAGAACGTCGCCGGTCCTGCGACTGCGTGTGCGACCGTGACCCCCGGACTCTTCAGCGCATCGATGGACTGTGTCGGACACGCCAGTATCAGCGGGATCGCGGCTAGCATTCCGGACAACAATACGACGATCGAACTCTCCAAGAACGGCGTCGCGCTCACTGATTCTCCGGTCACGATCGTCGCGCCGGCTGCGCAAGCCAGCGCCGCGTACAACTTCTGCATTCCACCGGACAGCTACACCTTGCAGCGTTTCCAGACCGGCACGCCGGTCGGCACACCGGCGCCCGTAGGACTGATGGCCACACCGGCGGCGACCAACACGCCCTGCCCCAGCACCTGCTTCAATGGGAGCGGCACCTGCCCGGGCATCTGCCAGAGCACGACGGGACCGACGATGTAGAGTGGCTGGAGTATCTAGAAGGTGGTTCCGCCGCTGGGCGGCAGGAACACCTTCATCTGGGAACGCCGGCCGTTGCGGAGGATGCTCAGGTAGACGATCTCGCCCGGGCGCACATCGTGCATCCGGTCCTCGAAATCCAGGTAGTTGGTGACCCGGGAGCCATCGACGCCGATGATCATGTCGTAGCTCTCACCCACGTGGGCGTACTCGACCAGGGGCATCGCGACGAAGCCAATCAGGGCAACCGGCGGGAACGGAGTCATCATCGCCGCCATCGCCGCGCCCCGCAGCAAGCTCTTTCCTTTGTGCGTGTATGGATGCAGGCCGGCGTTGGCGGCCGGGCTGCCCTTCACGACTTCCAGCACCATCAGCCCCTCGACCTCCGGACCACTCGCGAGCTTGCGGGTTGCCTCGCAGAGTTCCATGCCGATCGGGGTGGTAAACGCACCATCAGCCGTGTACGCGTTCGTATTGCCGAACTGCTGCTGCGGATCGATATACCCTTCCTGCGCGCGTTCGTAGCTTTGGACATCGGGACTGTCGATGTCGAACTCTCCGGAGCCTCCGCTCGGCGGGGAATCCACCGAGTCCTGATCCTGCGATTGCTGTCGCTGCGCAACCGGCGGTGTCAGAGGATTCGTGATGGGAATCTCCTGGATGGCAGCTCCTGCCACACCTGAATCCGGCGCCGTCGCGACCATGTTCGATGGAGCTGTCCCGGATCCCGCAACCACCGCATGCAACTCGCCGGAGTCGGGAGTCGTGATCGTCATCGGCAGTGGATAGGCAGTCGCGGGCGCCGTGTATTCGGCCGGCGATGGCGCACCGGACGGAACCGGCGATGCGGCCAGGCCCGCATCCTCGGCCGATGGGGCCGACGCGGATGCCTTGGCCCAGACCTCGGCGGTGGCGGGTTCCTCGCTATCGGCCGCCCGTAGCGGCGGGGCGAAGAAGATCGCCGTCAGCGCCAGGGCGCATCCCACCCCCCGCGCGATTGTCAGCTTTCTAGTTGAGGCTCCAGCGGTGCTCATGCTCCGCTACCCTGCCCTCTTTGCCGAGCTTCTTCAGATGCGATCGCACCGAGCTCGCCGCAGCCGGATGCAGATACTCCGGGACGTCGACGTAAATCTTTTTCACGATCGCCATCACCTCGAGAGCTCCGTCCCCGAGCGCATCGAGTACCTGGCGCTCGCGCAATTCGCGATGCGCGATGTACTCGCGGATCTTCTCTTTGGGCTTACGGATTACCGGACCGTGTGCAGGATAGATCGTTTCCAGGTCCAGTTCGAGAAGGCGATGCAACGAGTGCATGTACTCGCCCAAGTCACCGGTATCGTCCGGAATAACCGTTGTGCCCGCTCCCAGGACCACGTCGCCCGTAAACACGGCGCGTTCT
This sequence comes from Binataceae bacterium (SeqCode), assembly GCA_035500975.1. GTDB lineage: Bacteria > Desulfobacterota > Binatia > Binatales > Binataceae > JAFAHS01. Next base: position 3,898 of record DATJWT010000412.1, on the reverse strand, counting down.
TCCTCGAGATAGTAGCACAGATGGTCGGGAGCGTGACCGGGGGTATGGATGGCGCGCAGCGTCACCCCCTCCCCCTTGACCACAGCGCCATCGCCGATCGCCGTCAGCTTGCCGCCCGCGGCGGCATCATGGCCCGGCCACGGCATCTTGAGCACCTCCGTTTCTCCGTAGCGATCGCGCACCTGGCCGACGCCGCCGATATGGTCCACGTGCGCGTGAGTCAGCACGATACGGTCCAGCCCGGATGCGCCGCACAGGTCCTTGAGCGCACCCGCCAGCAACTCACCCCAGATTTCGACCCCCTGCCCGGTGTCCAGCAGGATGGGACGGCTTCCGGTGCCGACCAGCCAGGTGTTGGTGCCGGGGCCCGTGAATGGTCCCGGGTTATGGCCAAGGACCGTGGCGACACGCGGCGAGTGGCGCGCATAGTCCGGCAGTTTCATTCCGATCATCGAATCGGTAACGATCCGCGCGGGCTTTTCCATAGATAATTCCGTTTACCGGCGATTGCGCTCAAAGATCAATCGCAGACCCTTGAGCGTGAGGAATTCATCCACTTCCTCGATAGTTTCGGACTCGTTTGCGATCAGTTCGGCCAGCCTGCCCCCGGTCGCGATAACTCGGGAGCGCTCGCCGCGCTCCTTGCGAATGCGATGCACCAATCCATCGACCAGCGCCGTGTAGCCGAAAATCAGCCCGGACTGCAGCGATGCGATCACGGTGCGGCCCACCACCTCGCGCGGGCGAACCAGCTCGACGCGGTACAGCTTGGCCGCGCGCGTGATCAACGCATTGATCGAGACATCGAGGCCCGGCGCGATCGCGCCGCCCGCGTACTCTCCCCGCGCCGTAATGTAGTCGAAGCTCGTGGCCGTCGCGCTGAAATCCACCACGATGCACGCGCCGGCACAATGCTCATACGCGGCAACCGCGTTGACGATTCGGTCCGCCCCAACTTCCTTGGGATTCTCATACAGGATCGGCATGCCGGTCTTGATGCCGGGGCCGACCATCAGCGGAGTGCATCGAAAGTAACGCTCCGCGAGCTGCTCCATCGATTGATTCAGCGGCGGAACGACGCAGGCGATTATCACCCCTTCCGGCTTGAAGCCCGGCTCGATTCCCGCGGAGCTGAGGAGAGTGTTGAGCAGCGCGCCGTGCTCGTCGGTGGTCCGCTCGGGAACGGTCTGGATGCGCCAATGTTGGGTCAGCTTTTCGCCGTCATAGATTCCGATGACGGTGTGGCTGTTTCCGACGTCGAGCGTAATCAGCATAGAAAGGCTCCCGGCGCATGAACCGACGCGATCCGGGAAAGGAAATAATATCCCTGAAACTCAGTGGACGCGAAACGTGTGCGGCACGCCCATCGAGGTCATCGGGCGAGCGAACATCGGCCGGCCAATCATCAGCGGCGCCACCGGCCGGGGCACATAGATCATCGCCGGACGCGGCATCATGATCGGTCCGGAAGCAGGCAACGTCGGGGCTACATAAGGGGCGCTACCCACGAAGGAACCAACCGCAACGGGCGCCACCAGGATCGTGGGCATCCGCAGCGATGGATCGGTCTGCGGGTAGCCGTAGTTCGGCAACGCCGCCGTATTGTCCACGTTCGCTTGCTGCTGGTAGTCCTGTGCGTTTCCTAAATCTGCGGATGCCGTAGCCGCATCCGCGTCGGGAGCGGGCGTAGCTGCCGGTGCGGCCGCGACGGAACCATCGGCGTCAGGCGCGGGGGTCGCCACGGCATCGAAGGAACCGTCTGCTTCGCGAACCGAAGCATCATCGCGTAGCGAACCGTCGGGCGCTGAGGGGTCGGTTGAAGCGGTCGTGGAATCCTTCGCCGGACACGGGTTCTCGGTTCCGTCCTCCGAAGAGCAGGACTGCGGAATTTCCAGGACCGGATTGGGAGGATCGTCCCCGGCGGGCGCCGAGACTTCAATCGGCACGCCCGCGCGTGCGGCCGTCCCCCACGCGGGGAGCGCGACCAGCATCAGCGCGGAGAGCGCAATCGGGAGCGACTTCATTCCCGTGTCACCTTGAGGTCTGACGCTAGCACCTGCATTGGTAATCGCCAAGCTGCAATCGCAGGATTCGGCGGTCCATGCGAAACGATTTCAACTGATTTTCCGTTTTGCACGCTGGTCCGCTCCCGCTAAGATTCCCCCCGCTATGGCAAAAGTTGCATTGATTACCGGGGCCGGCCGCGGAATCGGCCGTGATATCGCTCAGCGTCTTGCGCAGGAAGGCTATGCGTGCGGACTAATCGCGCGCACGCAATCGCAGCTCGAGGAAACGGCCGACCTGATTCGCAAGGCGGGAGGCCAGGCGCTCGTCACTCCCACCGACGTATCGAAACGCGACCAGGTGCTGGCGGCGGTCGACAAGGTTGAAAAGGAACTCGGCCCCATCTCGGTGCTGATCAACAACGCGGGCGCGTACCTCAAGAAGCCCCTGACCGAGATCACCGAAGAAGACTTCGATTTTCAGCTCAAGGTAAACACCTACGGACCGTTCTTCTGCACCCAGGCGGTGGTCGGCAAGATGGTCGAGCGCGGCGGTGGAACGATTATCTTCCTGCTCGGATCGGAGACACGCGGAGGTCCCGCGCAGTACTCCGCCTACACGGCATCCAAGGTCGCCCAGCGCGCGATCGCCGAGTCGGTCGCATACGAGTTCATGCACCTTGGCGTGCATGCGGCGAGTCTTGACGTCGATGGAGCGGTGGACAGTCCGCGGGTGCGCGAGGCGATGCCGGGGACGGACCCGTCGCACTTCGTGTCTCCGGACGCGATTTGCGGCGAGATCGTGCATCTGATCAATCAGCCCAAAAGCTCGTGGACCTTCCAGGTCGATCTGCGGTCGTACGTCCAATGGCGTCCGCGCGTCGCCGCCAAGAAGAAGGCCTAGGAGCTCAGGTGGCTTTGCAGCCCGAAAGGGCGCGAGTCTGCGAGCGCAGCCCGTAGCGCTCGAGCGGCGGAGCGCAGCGGAGTTGCGCGAAAATCAAAAGAGAATCCACAGATTACGCAGATTTCACAGATTCAGAGTCCGAAATCCGCGCGATTCCGCGAAATCTGCGGATTCCTCCGGTAGTCTGACGCCGGGAATTCTGAAATCCTTTTAGTGCGGGCGGGGGATGAGATCCCTGATCGCGCCCGTTCGCCCCAGGGCATCCATCTCGCGCTCGGCTCGTCGACCATCTTTGGCAGGAGGCACGCGGCGGCATGGGATCTGGCAACGCATCGAAACAAGAGAAGCTGGCAATTCTGGTCGGTGGTGGACCCGCACCGGGAATCAACGGCGTAATCGCTTCAGCGGCGATCGAAGCGATCAACTGCGGCCTGGAAGTGATCGGGCTGAACGATGGGTTCAAATGGCTGGTCGCCGGCGACCCCTCGCACGTCACCCCGCTGAGAATCCGCGACGTGAGCAGAATCCATATTACCGGCGGATCGATCCTGCGCACTTCGCGCACCAATCCCGCGAAGACCGAAGAGGGACTCGACCGCGCCGCCAAGACCCTCTTGCAACTCGGCGTGCGCTACCTCGTCTGTATTGGCGGCGACGACACAACTTACGGCGCGGCGAGAATCGCGGAACGATGCCGCGGCAAGATCGGAGTCGCCACGGTCCCCAAGACTATCGATAACGACCTGCCCCTTCCCGAGAATGCGCCGACGTTCGGGTTCGAAACCGCGCGCGCCGCGGGAACCGCAATTATCGAATCGCTAATGGAAGATGCGCGCACGACGGGGCGCTGGTACCTGGCGGTCACGATGGGCCGCAAGTCGGGATCGCTGGCGCTGGGGATGTGCAAATCGGCGGGTGCGACGCTCGCGGTCATCCCCGAGGAATTCACCGGCGAGTACATCGACCTCGATGCGGTCGTGGACACGATCGT
>DATJWT010000411.1:0-20241 GCA_035500975.1 Binataceae bacterium (SeqCode) | reverse complement strand
CTCGATGATCGGTTTGTTCGTACTTTCCACGGTCACCGGCGCGGGACCCGTGACGCTGCGCCTGCTCGATTGGTTCCCTGAAAATCACAGCCCATTCCTGATGCCGATACTGCTCGTGAACTACCTGATGGTCGCGACGTTCGCGCTGAGCGGGTTCATCATCGTGAGCTCGATGATGGCGGATGTGGTGGAAGACGCCGCGGTGGTGACGGGCCAGCGATCGGAGGGCTTGCTGTTCGCGGCCAACGGGCTTTTGAACAAATGCGTTACGGGAGCCGGGACATTTCTGTCGGGGCTGCTGCTGGCGGCCGTGAGCTTTCCGCAGGGTGCAGTGCAAGGCCACGTCGATCCCCTGGTCTTACGCCACCTCGCGCTGATCTTCGTTCCGATCACCGTGACGTGCAGCATGGTCTCGATCGGCGTGTTGCTCTTTTACAACATCGATCGCGAGACTCACCTGCAGAACGTGGAGCGGCTGGGCGAAGCAGCACCCGAGGAGAAGACCGCGCAGGCCGTTTGATCGACGATCAGCCGATCCGGGCGCCGAAGATCTGCACGAGGGTGAGCGCCTGCACCGGGTCGATAGTCAGTCCGCGAAGCTGGCCCGCCTCCAGCTTGATTCCATCGAGCGTGGAACTCCGCAGGTCCACCGAGGCCAGCTTTGCCTGTCCGAAGTCCGCGTTGGTCAGGTTGCAGTTGGCAAAGACGACGTCATTCAACGTGGCATTGCGGAAGTCGGCATCGAGCAGGTGACAATCCTGGAAGCGTACGCTCCTCAGCTTCGAGCCATCGCAGCGCAGAAAGTCCGCGCGGCAATCCTTGAACAACACCTCGATGGCGTCGGCACTGCCGAGCGCAATTCCGGTGAGCCGGCAGCGCAGGAACTCCACCCGTCGCAAATGAGCATTGTCCCATCGCGCGTTGCTCACGTTGCACTTCTCGAAGCGGGCGTCGAGCAATCGCAAGCGGCCCAGTACCGATTCATCGAAAGAAGATCCCCTGATCTCACAGGTATCGAACACGACTCCGCGAGCACGCGACTCGCTGAGGATGGCGCCCTCCACGATGCCACGTTCCAACGCCGCGGCATCGTCGAGTCGTTCGAGCGAAATCGCCTGCAGGGAAACGCCGCTCAGCGCCGGCGCTTCGATCTTGCCTTCCGGCGCACGCTTCCCGGCGGATGCCATCGAGTTACGGATTGTCGCGGAGAGCGCGACCGGTCAGGGCCAGAAAGGCATCCTGCAAGTTCGGGCGATGGAGATAAAACTCAACGACCTGTCCGCCGTCGCGTTCCGCCATCCGCAGGATCTCCGGCGCCTGATCAACATGCGGCAATGCGAGCGAGACCCGCGCGCCCTCATCGCCCTCCCGCGCGAGTTCACGGACCCCGGTTACGCCGTGCGCCCATTCGGGCGGCAACGGCTTCGCGGTCGTCACCTCGATTCGCGGCTCGGCGCCGGCGCGCGCGATCAGCTGTGCGCTGGTGCCTTGCGCGACTACGCGGCCGCGATCGATCAAGATGACCCGATCGGCGAGGCGTTCGACTTCTTCCATGTAGTGCGTGCTGTACAGGATGGCGACGCCGCGCGCCCTGGCAGCCTCGACGATGGTGAAAATCCTGCCGCGCGATTGCGGATCGACTCCCACCGTCGGCTCATCGAGGAGTACCGCGCACGGGCCGTGAATCATCCCGCAGGCGAGATTGAGCCGCCGCTTCATGCCGCCGGAAAAGGGTCCGATGGGATCTTCGGCGCGGTCCGAGAGTCCTACTTCTTCCAGCAATTCTTCGGTGCGTTTCATGGCCGCATCGCGCCTGAGTCCCTGCATCCGGCCGAAGAAGAGCAGGTTCTCGCGTGCGGTGAGAGTTGGGTAGAGGGCGATGGATTGGGGAACCAGCCCGAGGTTGCGGCGCGCCTGCGGGGAGTTGCCGTTCATTATCGCGCCGCCGATTCGAACCTCGCCCGAGTCGGCGGGAATAACACCCGAGAGAATGGAAGCCGTCGTGGTTTTCCCGGCGCCGTTGGGCCCGAGAAGTCCGACCACTTCGCCCGCCGCGACGGTCAGCGAAACTCCATCGAGTGCGACTCGGTCTCCGAAGGTTTTGCGAAGATCGCGTGCTTCGATTTGCGCGTTCATCTGGGCGGATGCGACCGCTCGATCACTCCCCTTTACGGTAGCTCACGATCTCAAGCAGGTTACCATCGAGGTCGAGGAAATACATGCAATCGTGGTCGCCCCAATCGATGGTCGGAGCGGTTTCAACCCCAGCCGCGGTGAGCCGTTCGCGAGCATTGGAGAAATCGGCGCTGCCGACGAGGAACGCGTGATGACCTTTGCCGAGCGGATTGCCGATGCGTGCGGCGCGCTCGGCCGGTGACAGCGGCGCGTGCGCGACTTCGAATAGCGCGAGATTCTGGCCGCCGCAATCCAGCAGCACCTGGTCACCCATGCGAGTAACTACAGCGAGTCCCAACACGCCGGTATAGAAAGCCTCGGCCCGCCGCAGGTCGGTGACTTCGATGCCAAAGTGATCGAGGCGCTGGAGCTTCATGGCAACGGGGGTTCAACCACCCCTACCCGATGACTACGCAGAGGCGGCGGCGACGCTGCGCTGCGCGAGGTCCGGACGACGCGATGCAATCACCCGCTCTTTTTCGCGATGGATGAAGCGCGGATCGAACATCACGATCAGCACCGGCAAAATCGTCATCGCTCCCAGCATCGATACGAACATCCACACCGCCAGCAGCAGGCCCATCTCCGCGTCGAACCGGATACTCGACCAGTACCAGAACAGCACCGACGCCACGAGGGTGAGAGCCGTAAACGCAACGGCTTTCCCCGAGGTCACCAGCGCATGATAGGTCGCATCCCGAATCTCGCGACCCAGCGCGAGCTCCTCGATAATTCTACTTACTATGTAAATTGCGTAGTCGATTCCAAATCCCACACCGACTGTTACGACCGGCAGGGTATTGATGTTGATGCCGATGTCGTGCGCGCCCATGTATGCGTTAATCGCCGCATTGGCGAGCGCGAGCGGGAACAGCAGGTACAACCCCGCCATGAACGATCGATAGGTCACCAGCACGATTATGTAGATCGTCGCGAACGCCAGGATGTTGAGGCGCAAGTCGTTGTCGATGATCTCCTCGTTGGCGGCGGCGAGCTCGCCGATAATTCCTCCCCCCGGTTTGAACTCGACACCCGGCACCTGGTTCCTGGGATCCGCAAAGAACTTCTCGGTACGCTCCACGATGCGCTGGATGTTCTCGCCTTCGCGGTTCATGCAAAAGAGCGTGATCTGGGTGGCTTCGCGCCTCGGGGTCAGGACGAATGCCGTCGCGAGCGGCGATGAACCAGCGAGGAACTGCTGGAGAAGCTGACCGGTCGTTCGTCGAGTGGTGGGCAAGACACTCCACTTGAACTGGAACTCCTTGAGCGGGCCGCCGCTGTTGGCGAGCTGATCGGCCAGCGAGTAGGAACCGCCAACTTCGGGGTCACCCTCCATGTAACGTTGGTATCGATCCATGACGTGATAGAGCCGGGGATCGTCGAGCACGCCACGTCCCTTGAGTTCGACCACTACGAGGAACGGATCGATTCCGCCGAATCTCTTCTGGATGGCGGCCGCGGCGCGATTGTAAGGGGAATTCGGCCACAGGTAGGGCGTTTCCGAACTCGGGTCTCCAACCTTCAGGCCCGTCCAGAACGACGCGCACAGCACGATCACGCCGATCGTCGCGAGGGTGGTGACAATTCGCCCGCTCGGTGAAAGCATCGGCCGTGCGATGCCTTCAAGCATCCGTTTGAAGAACCCCTTTTCACGCCGTTCGATCACGTCGATGCGCGGAGGTTCCAGGTAGTAGTAAACGATCGGGTTCAGCAGCAATTCGCTGACGATGATCGCGGCGATCCAGAACGACGCCGTGATCGCGAGCTTCTGCAGGAACACCACCGGAACCAGCAGGATCACCAACACGCCGAACGCATCGGTCAGAATTCCCGACAGCGACGGCACGAACAGTTCGGAGAACGCCGAGAGGATCGCCTTGGTCTTGTCGCGCAGCCGGTAATATTCCTCGTAGTACCGGTCGTGCATCTGGACCGAGTGGCTCACGGCGCGCGCGGTGATGAGAAATGGAATGACCAGGACGAGGGGATCGAGGGCAAACCCGATGAGCCGGATAAATCCGAGTCCCCAGATCGCGCAGATTACTCCCGAGATGGTCGGCCGCAGCGCGCCGCGCCAATCGTGAAAGTAGAGATAGAGCAGGATCCACAGCGCGACCACCGTGATCATGAAGATTTTAAAGATCTGCGGGGTGTAGTGATAAACCCAGCCATAGAGAATCGGGGGCCCGGTCACATAGATGCGCACGGTCGAGTCCTTGTTGGGATCGACCACGATCTTGTAGGTCTCCTGGAATATCTTGCGGTAGTCGAGCCTGCTCTCCAGGAAAGTCGCGCTGATCTTCGCCGCCTTGTCATCGAACGAGACGAACTGTCCGTAAACCACTCCCGGATTTTTGTGAACGTTGCCCTTGAGGTCTTCCAGCTCCTTGGGCGTGTCGGGAATCTTGCCCTCAGGCAAGATCGGCGATGCGAGCACGACTCCGCCGGGTAGCGGGCGGAAAAAACTCGCGTTGGTGAGAGAACGCACGGAACCGTGCTGGATGCCGTACACCAGGTCCATATCGCGCGTCATGTTCGCGATCTTCTGGATGATGTCGTGCGTGTAGATGGTGCCGTCGCGGGCCTCCACCATGATCGTGACGTTGTTGGTGCCCCCGAAGAACTCCTCGTACTTCTGGTAGGTCTTGATGAAGGGATGGTTCTTGGGCAGCAGGTCGCCGAAGCTGGTGACCAGTTGCGTCTGCGCCGCGAAATATCCAAAGAACACCGTCATGCCGCCCAACACGAGCAGCACCAGGAAGCGGCGCTTGATAATCCATTCTCCGAATCGATACCAGGTCATCGCGGTCTCCGCCCCTTATCCTTGTCCCGTGCAGAAGCGCCAGCTCTTGCCGCCGTCGTCGGTGTAGAGAATCGTGCCGAATCCGACTATCCATCCGTGCCGGTCGTCGAAGAAACGCGCCTGCGTTAGCGGCAGCGGAGTCGCCGGAAAACCCTCGATAGGCCCCCAGGCGCCGTTGCCCTGCAGGCGCAATGCGGTCCCGTTGAGACCAGTCGTCAGGCCGCTGTCCTTGCCGTACAAACCGATCGAATAGAGGGGTTCCTGGGCGGGAAGGTCGAGGCGCAACTGGCCCGGCACGAGAGTGTCGGGAGGACCATCGGGCTTGTCCGCCTCGTGTTCAAAGCTCCAGTTTTTTCCGCCGTCCGAGGTCTGGATGATCGTTCCGTGGATGCCGCATGCGGCACCGTGCTGCGCGTCGCGAAAAGAAACCCCGAACAAGCTCGGGAGAGTGTAGTCGAGGAAACGCGGGTCTTCGTTGGTCGCAAGTTCATGCTTCCACTGCGGCATCAGGGCGTCCTGCTGTTCCTGCCAGGTTTTTCCGCCGTTGACCGTGGTCCAGATTCGGCCCAATTCTCCGACTACCCATCCGTGGTTGTCATCCACGAACGTCACCCCGTAGTACGTCGGCTCCTCGAACGGTAACGCATAGTCCCGCAACTCCGGCGGAAAGATGTGCTGCAACTGGCGCTTGAAAAAGCTCTCGCCACCGTCGGTGGTACTCAGGACGAGGCCGCGGTCTCCGACCATGAAGCCATGCAGGCGATCCGGGAAAGAGAGCGCAAAAATATACAGCAAGGTTCGCGTGTTGAGCCGGGTCCAGGTCTTGCCGCCGTCCTGGGTGCGCATCGCAAGGCCGTCCTGACCGCCCAGGTACCCGTCCTTGTCATCGACCATCTGGATCGCAAACACGGCCTGTTCGGTCCCGATGTCGATTGGCTTCAGATGGCGGCCGGCATCTTCGGTTAGCAGCACTTTGCCGCGCGCACCGACGATGAACGCACTCGCGGGACCGGTCGGCCACACGTCGAAGAACTTGTCCTGCAGGGTGACCGGCCGATTAGGCAAATCGGGTACCGCGACCTGGCGATGACAGGCAGTAACGGCCAGGGCGGCAATCGCGAGCAGCAGCGTCACCGTCTGACGCGGGCGAAACTTTGGCATCATTGAAATCTTCAGTTGGGGGTTTGCCCTATACTCAAGCAAAAGTCGGCCACGCGCAAGCATCAAATCATCCCACCTATCGAGTGTTAGAGGTCCGCGAGCAACAGGCCCGTAAGGTATTCACCCTCAGAGTGCCCTAACAGGAACGGATGGTCACGGCCGGGACCGAGCCGCGCGAGCATCCGCAGGTTGCGGCGCGCGCGGGCCTGGCCGATTCGCACGGCGTGAACGAAGTCTTCGCCGCGAAAATGTGCGGAGCATGAGAACGTGAGCATGCATCCTCCGGGCGCCAGCACCTTGATCGCGAAAGCGTTCAACTCCGAGTACATGCGGCCCGCGCGATCGGCGTCCGCGCGGCTGCGGGCGAGCGGAGGGGGATCGAGAATCACGAGATCGAATTTCTCCGCGGTCGATGACATGAATTCGGCTGCCTCACCGTGAAAGGTCTCGACCGCCGCGGCGTCCAAGGTATTCAGGGCAAGGTTGCGGCTCACGAGATCGAGCGCGCGCGCGGAAGTATCTATCGCCACCACTCGTTTGGCGCCGGCCTTGAGCGCGGCGAGAGAAAACCCGCCCCCGTAGCAGTACGCGTCGAGGACTCGCGCGCCGGCAGACAACGATCCTGCCAGGGCATGGTTTTCGCGTTGATCGAGAAAGGTACCGGTTTTCTGGCCATGCGCGAGATCGACAATGAACTTGATGCCGTTCTCGAGCCCGAACGCCTCGCCGACCATCTCTCCCGCCAGGACCCCAAGGCGATCTTCCAGACCTTCCTGCTTGCGGACAGCGCCCTGGCTGCGCTCGATGATCGCGCGCGGCGAGAAACGCGAGCTAAGCGCCGCGACCAACTCTTCGCGCATCAGGTCGCCGCCGGCAGTCAGGAGCTGCACCACGAGCACGTCGGCATAGCGATCGACGACCACTCCGGAGAGGCCATCGCCGTCGCCGTTTACGAGCCGATACGAATCTGTGTCATCGCTCACAAAACGACGCCGCAGCTGGGCGGCACTTTCGAGCCTGCGATGGATAATCTCCGGGATCGATGGAGCTGCCCCCCACGCGAGCATGCGGACGGCGATGGTGGTGCGGGGGTTGTAGTAGCCAACGCCGATCAGGTCACCGCCGGCATCGTAAAGCTCGGCGCGTGAACCGGCAGCCAGGTCGGCAGGATCGACGCGATCGATGGCCTGCGAAAAGATCCACGGATTTCCGCCGCGCACCGGACCATCGCGACCCGCGCGCAAGTAGATGCGGCCCGTGCTCATCGCGATGGCCAGGCGGATTCTCCCGGCCGGGTGAATTCGCCGCTGCGCCCTCCGCGCTTCGTCACCAGCCGGATGGCGCCGATCTCCATCGCGCGATCGATCGCCTTGGCCATATCATAAATGACCAGCGCGGCCGTGCTGACCGCCACCAGCGCTTCCATCTCCACGCCGGTGCGCGCCTGGGTGACGGCGCGCGCTTCGATTTCAAGGATCGATCGCTTGCCATCCGGGCGGAAGTCCACTGAGACGACCTCGAGCGGAAGCTGATGGCACAGCGGAATCAGCTCGTGGGTGCGCTTCGCCGCCATGATTCCGGCCAGGCGCGCCGCCGACAGCGCTTCGCCCTTCTTGAGCTTGCCGCCCACGATCGCAGCCAGCGTCGCGGACGCCATGCGAATCTTGCCGCGCGCGACCGCCTCGCGCCGCGTGACCGGCTTTTCGCCCACGTCGACCATCCTGATTCGCCCGCGCGAATCGAGATGCGTCAGTCGGGCGGAAGTCTTGCGGGGTTTCGCTTTGCGCACGGCCATCGGTTGCGAGCTTATGTTGACCGACTCCGCATATACAATAAACTGCACGCACACCTTTCACTCGGAAAACGGCATGGCAGACGAACTAAACAAGGTCCTAATTCTCGGATCCGGTCCCGCGGGACTGACCGCCGCGCTGTATACCGCGCGCGCCAACCTGGAACCGTTGGTCATCGAAGGTACGTCGCCGGGCGGCCAGCTCACGATCACCACCGAGGTCGAAAACTACCCCGGATTTGAAAAGGGTATCCAGGGTCCCGAGATGATGGATGTGTTCCGCCGCCAGGTGGAACGATTCGGTACCCGCTTCATGACCGGCGAAGTCAGCGAGGCGCGTCTCGGCAAACGTCCTTTCGAACTGGTCGTCGACGGTGCGACGGTCAAGGCGCAGGCGGTTATCGTCTCGACGGGCGCATCGGCGAAGCTGCTCAATATCGAGTCCGAGAAGCGCCTGATGGGTTACGGCGTAAGCGCGTGCGCGACCTGCGATGGCGCATTCTTCAAGAACAAGGAAGTCGTGGTGGTGGGAGGCGGAGACACCGCGATGGAAGAAGCCACGTTCCTGACCCGGTTTTGCAGCAAGGTGACGATCGTGCATCGGCGCGACACCCTGCGCGCATCGAAGATCATGCAGGATCGCGCGACGAAGAATCCGAAGATCGCGTTCGTGTGGGATTCGGTGATCGACGAAATTCACGGCGAGCCCAAGGACGGCGTCAGCGGCGTGCGGCTGAAAAATCTCAAAACCGGCGCGACCAGGGAGTTCAAGACCGACGGCGTGTTCATGGCGATCGGACATCAGCCGAACACCAACATCTTCAAGGGCCAGCTCGAGATGGATGACCTGGGCTATCTCAAGGTGCGCCCCGGCTCGACCTACACCAATATCGAGGGCGTGTTCGCGGCCGGCGACGTGGCGGATCGCGTGTACCGGCAGGCAGTGACGGCGGCGGGCACCGGATGCATGGCGGCGATCGACGCCGAGCGCTGGCTGGAAGCGCAGCACGCCGACTAAGCAGAAACCATCTCGTTCGTGCGCTCGCTGATTGTTTAAGGAAGGCTGAAGCCCAACCTTCGCACCTCACCCTAACCCTCTCCCGGGACAAGGAGAGGAAACAGGAGCTTGACATTCGGCTTCGACTTGAGCGATTGTCCGAAATCTAGGACACCTGTCCAAATCCACGATGCCCCGATACGCCACCGCCGGGTTCAAGGCCGAAACGCGCCGGATGCGCCGCGAACAGATCGAATCCGCGGCGCTCAAGACCGTGCTCAAGCACGGGTTCCCCGGCAGCTCGCTGCGCGTGGTCGCCCGAGAGGCGCGGGTTCCGCTCTCGATCCTGCACTACTACTTCAAGGACAAGGACGAGCTGATGCTCTCGGTCGTGGAGCGGATGTTCGAGGCGGAGATGGGGAGACTAAAGGAAGCTCGTGCGAAAGAGCCGAACCCGCTGCGCCGGATCGAAAATCTTCTGGAAGAGTACGTGATGCGGACCACGAACGAATGGCAGTCCACCATCGCGATCATCGAGTATTGGGCGGCCTGTGTGCGCAAAAGGACGGTGGATCGTTTCTACACGCAACTCCACTTCCGGCTGCGAGACCTGCTCGGCGAAGCCCTGCGCGAGGCCGGAGCGGACGATGCCGACTCGCTCGCGCTGGCGCTGCTGGGAATGATGGTTGGATACGCGACTTTCTATCAGACCAAGCCGGCGGATCCCGCGGAACGGGAACGATTGCTTTCCTTTGCGCGCGGGATGGTGCGGCGGGCGATCGGTAGCCCCCGCAGCGTGCGACTGGTCAAACACCGACGCGAGGGGTGAGAACGATGCGTTCGATACGGCATCCTCTTAGTGGCGCGCTCTACGATCTCCAGGCCGACGGAACCGTGCGCGTCGAGAAAGACGGCAAGGCGGGTGTGTTTCGCGCCGACGGAACATACGTATCGGGGGAAATTTATTTTGCCGATCCGCACCTGTGCGTGTGGATCGGTGGGCGCGATCTGCCATCGCGCTTTCGCCCGCGCAGTGGACCGCTGGTCCCCAACAAGGCTTCGTGACCGAAGGAGGCGAAGATGGGTGCTGCCGAAACAAGCTCAACGATACCCAGGCAATGGCTGACGTATCAGCGCCTGCTCGACGGCGATAGCCATCCGGTTCCGCGCGTGCTGCGGCTCGAAAATCCAATCGAGCTTCCGCCCTCGGAGATCGCGGTCGAGCGGTACACCTCGCGCGAATTTTTCGATCGCGAAGTAGAACGGCTCTGGAAACGGGTATGGCAGATGGCGTGCCGCGAGGAAGATATTCCCAACGTCGGCGACAATATCGTTTATGACATTGCGGGCATGTCATTCTTCGTCGTTCGGACCGCACCCGATCGATTCAAAGCGTTCTACAATGCGTGTCTCCACCGGGGGCGTCTGCTCCGCGAATGCGGCAGTACGCGCGCGACCGAGTTTCGCTGCCCGTTTCATGGCTTCGCGTGGAATATCGACGGCAGTTTGAAGCAGATCCCATGTCAGTGGGACTTTCCGCACATCAAGCCGTCGGAATGGTCGTTGCCGGAAGCGAAGGTCGGAAGTTGGGGCGGTTTTGTTTTCATCAACCCCGATCCCGATGCGATCCCATTCGATGAATTCCTCGGACCCGAGCTGACCGACCAGTTCCGGCGCTGGCCGCTGGAGCGCCGCTACAAGCAGGCGCACGTCGCGAAGATCCTGCGCTGTAACTGGAAGGTCGCGCAGGAAGCGTTCATGGAAGCCTTCCACGTGGTAGCGACGCATCCGCAATTACTCGCGGGAATCGGCGACGCGAACTCGCAGTACGATGCGTGGGGAAATTTCTCGCGCGCCATCACCGCCAACGGCACCCCGAGCCCGCATCTGTCGTGGAAACCGAGCGAGCAGGAGATGTTCGATGCGATGACGGACCGGAGGCTCGATGAACCTCCGATGCTGGAGATCGGCGGGCAGCTAACCGCGCGTATCGCGTCGGCTGCGGGAGCCCGCGAGATGCTGAGGCCGGCGCTGGGCGCGGCGGTCGAGGAGTTGTCCGATGCTGAAATGGTGGACAGCTTCTACTACACGGTCTTTCCCAATTTTCACCCGTGGGGCGCGTACAACCGCATCGTCTATCGCTTCCGTCCCAACGGCACCAACGTCGATGAATCGATCATGGAGTGCATGTACCTGGCGCCCTACCCGCCCGGAGAAAAGCCGCCCGCGGCGCCGATTCATCTGCTCGGGGCGGACGACGACTGGACCGAGGCGCCTGAACTGGGGTTCCTGGCGCGGGTGTTCAACCAGGACACTTTCAACCTGCCCAAGGTTCAGCTGGGCCTGAAGACGATGAAGAAGAGAACTGTAACGCTCGCGAACTACCAGGAAACCAAGATTCGGCATTTTCACCATCTGCTCGATCAGTGGCTCGCACGATAGCGGCGAAGGAGTAGTGAGATGGATCTGGGACTCAGCGGCAAGGTCGTGATGATAACCGGCGCAAGCAAGGGGCTCGGACGCGCGATGGCGCAGGCGTTCGCAGCGGAAGGCGCGCGTTTGAGCATCTGCGCTCGGGGAGCCGAAGCATTGAAGCAGGCCGAGGGCGAGCTGCGCTCGGCGGGCGCGGAGGTTTTTGCGCAGGCGCTGGATACGACAGATAGCACAGCAACCGCGCGATGGGTCGCGGCGACCGCTGAACGGTTGGGCGGAGTCGACGTGCTCATCAACAACGCTGGCGGCGCGAACCCGCAACCCTTCACGGCGCTCGACGAGAAGGCCTGGAAGGCTGCGTTCGATCAGAATTTCTTCTCGGCGGTCGCGCTTGCGCGGTCGTGCGCCGATCAAATGCAGAAGCGCGGCGGCGGCGCGATCGTCAACATCAGCTCGATCTACGGCCGGGAAGCGGGCGGCCCGGTGAGCTACAACGCATCGAAGTCGGCGCTCATCTCGCTCACCAAGATGCTCGCAAGGGAGCTTGCGGCGCTGAAGATTCGCGTCAACGCGATTGCGCCCGGATCGATCATTTACCCGGGCGGCGTCTGGGAGAGCATCTTCAAGCAGAACCCTGCCTTCGAGAAGGATTTTCTCGCGCACGAGTTTCCCTGCGGACGGCTGGGCCGACCCGAGGAAGTCGCTTACGCGGTCGTGATGCTCGCGTCGCCGCGCGCCAGCTGGATTACCGGGGCGTGCGTGCCGGTCGATGGCGCGCAAGGCCGCAGTAACATCTGAGGTCGCATCGCGATGGCATCGCTCGCCGAGATCAATCCATTCAGCCCCGAATCAATCGAGGATCCGCGCGCGTTCTGGAGTGCGATGCGCTCGGAGCGGCCGGTCTATGAGATTCCGGGGACAGGATTCTTCGCCGTCAGCAGGTACGAGGACGCGCTCTACGTGCTGACCAACGAAGAGATCTTTTCCTCAAACCAACCGCCCGGCATGCAGACGCAGCCCGGCCCCGAAATCGAAGAGATCCTGAAACAGGGCTATCCACCGGCCAACACTCTGCTGACCAACGATCCGCCCTCGCACACTCGATTTCGCGCGCTCGTGAACAAGGCATTCACGCCACGCCGGGTGGCGGCGATGGAGCCAAAGATTCGTGAGATCGCCAACCAGCTGGTCGATGGATTCATCGGCGATGGCCGTGTCGAACTGGTCTCCCAATTCGCGGTAGGTCTTCCGCTCACCGTTATCGCCGATTCGCTTGGCGTGGCCCGCGAGGACATGGCCAAGTTCAAGAGATGGTCCGACGATTCGGTGGCGCCGCTGGGCGGAATGATTACCTACGAGCGACAAATCGAATGCGCGCGCAGCCTGGTCGAATTCCAGCATTATTTCGCCGCTCGGCTCGAAGAGCGACGGGCCGAGCCGCGCGACGATATGCTGACCGATCTGGTAAACGCGCGTCTCGATGGAGTTGAGCCGCTGAATGTCGCCGAGCTGCTCAATATCCTTCAGCAGTTGCTGGTGGCCGGTAACGAGACGACCACCAACCTCATCGCCAGCGCGATGATGATCCTGCTGCGCGATCCCGCGCAAATGGCGGCGTTACGAGCCGACTCCTCGCTGATTCCCAACTTCGTGGAGGAGGCGTTGCGCCTCGAATCGCCGGTCACGGCGCTGTTTCGCGTGGCGCGGATCGACACCGAGGTCGGTGGCGTCAAAATTCCGGCCGGATCTCGGCTGGCTGTGATCTACGGATCAGCCAATCGCGATGACAGCCAGTTCCCGGGCGCGGAGCGCCTGGACATCCGCCGCGAGAACGCGCGGACCCATCTCGCGTTCGGCCAGGGCGTGCACTTTTGTATAGGCGCCGCACTTGCACGACAGGAAGGAAAAATAGCGTTCGAGACATTGCTGGACCGCCTCAAGAACATTCGCTTCGCGGCCGAACGAAACGATTTCACGCATACCCCGAGTTTCATCCTGCGCGGTTTGAGAGAATTATGGTTGGAGTTCGATCCAATCCAGGCAAGGATTCCGGCCGGCGCTTAGGTGAGCATCATCAAGAAAGAGATCGAGACCTACTATCAACGCGGTAAGGAATTGAATCGATTGTCCGCCGGAAGCGGCGAACTGGAACGGGTCAGAACCCAGCAAATCCTCGCGCGTCATCTGCCTCCGCCGCCGGCTATCGTTCTGGACGTCGGCGGCGCGGCCGGAGTTTACGCTTTTCCGCTGGCGGAAGCGGGCTACACCGTCCATCTGATCGATCCGGTCGATCTTCACCTGGAGCAGGCGCGCGAGCGTTCCGCAAAATCGAGTGCGGCACTCGCCTCGATTGCGACGGGCGATGCGCGTCGCCTCGCCTTTGGCGACCGCAGCGTCGATGCAGTTCTTTTGCTCGGACCGCTTTATCACCTGGTCGAACGCAGCGATCGTGACCTTGCGCTGAAGGAAGCATGCAGGGTCCTGAAACCCGGCGGTTGCATAGCGGCCGCGGCGATCTCGCGCTTCGCGTCCCTGGTCGACGGCCTGCTGCAGGGGCATTTCGGCAACCCGGAGTTTCGAAGAATTGTTTCGAGCGATCTCGCGACCGGACGACACGAGAATCCAGGCGGTCTTCCCGGTTACTTCACGACCGCTTACTTTCATCGTCCCGAGGAACTCTCCGATGAGGTTCGCGAAGCCGGATTCGACGATGTCCGCATCCTCGCGGTGGAAGGCATCGCGTGGAGCGCGACTCACTTTGCCGAGGCCTGGAATGATCCGGTGCAGCGGTCAAAGCTGATGGAATTTCTGTCGATACTCGAAGCAGAACCGTCCCTTTTGGGAGCCAGCGCACATCTCATCGCGGTGGCCCGTCGCGCGGACTGAAGTCTGCGCTCACTTTCCACGCGAGTTCTTCTCCCGGAGGGAAAGAAGCCCGGCGCGCTGCGCGAGCCACCCTCTCCCTTCGGGAGAGTCACTTTCCCGTATATGTCGCCACGCTCGGGTTGCTGTGCTAAGCAACGCGGCGATGGCTGACATGTCCTTTCCCAAGGGGTTTCTGTGGGGCACCGCCAGCGCCTCGTATCAGATCGAAGGCGGCTGGAACGAAGACGGCAAGGGCGAATCCATCTGGGATCGCTTCTCGCACACTCCCGGCAAGATCAAACGCGGAGAGACCGGCGACGTCGCCTGCGATTTCTACCATCGCTACAAGCAGGACATAGCGATCCAGTCCGAACTCGGGCTGAACGCGGCGCGGATGTCACTATCGTGGCCGCGCATCCTTCCGACCGGTCACGGCGCGGTCAATCAGGAAGGGCTCGACTTCTACAGCCGCGTAGTCGATGAATTGCTCGCTCACAACATCCAGCCCTGGTTCACGCTCTTCCACTGGGATTTGCCGCAGGCGCTCGAAGAGAAAGGCGGATGGCCCAATCGCGATCTCGCCGAATACTTCCGCGACTACGCCGCGGTCGTCATCGATCACCTTGGGGATCGCGTGAAACACTGGATGGTTTTCAACGAGCCGTGGGTATTCACGATCCTCGGCTACCTGGTGGGAATTCACGCGCCCGGACGGCGCGAAGCCAACGAAGCGATTCGCGCGACGCACACGGTGAACCTTGCGCAGGGCCTCGCGGCGCGCGCGCTGCGTGAATGTCATCACAAGCCCGCGATGGTCGGAACGGCATTCAGCATGGCCGCCGTGTACGCCGCATCGGATTCGGATGAAGACAAGTCGGCGGCGGAGCGGTGGCATCGATTTTCCAACTTGTGGTTCCTCGAGACGGTGATGAACGGACGGTATCCCGAGGCGTATCTGCGGGGCACGATGGCGGATCGGGTCGAGATCAAGGCCAACGACATGGAGACCATCAAGGCTCCGCTCGATTTCATCGGAATCAATCTCTATTCGCGAGCGGTGGTTGCGCACGAACCCAATGACCATCACCTGGCCGCGAAACAGATTCGAGGAGGATCCGAGGAAGTCACCGACTTCGGATGGGAAGTGGTTCCGGAGGCGCTCTCGCAGATGGTCTTGCGGATCGCGAAGGACTACCCCGGCCTGCCGATCTACATCACGGAAAATGGATGCTCGTTCGCAGACGGCCCGGGACCCGATGGCAAGGTGAACGATCAGCGGCGCGTGAGCTTCATGCGCCGCTACCTGGCGGAGCTCAATCGGGCTATCCGCCAAGGCGCTGACGTACGCGGCTACTTCACGTGGACCCTGACCGACAATTTCGAATGGGCCGAGGGGCTCACCGGCCAGCGCTTCGGTATCGTATGGTGCGACTTCAAGACCCAGAACCGCATCATCAAGGAGAGCGGGCGATGGTATGGGAAGGTCGCGCGTTCCAACGCGCTGGACTTCGATCCCGGCGAGCGGCACGAACGCTGATGCCGGCGTGAAGCCGCGCGGAAAGATTTTGATCGATGTCCGGTACTGAAATTCTGATCTGGATTCATATCCTCGCCTGGGCGGCCTATTTCGGTGCGCAGTTCGCGGTCATCTACATGATGATTCCCGCCGCCGAGCGCGCGCCCGATGAGGCGCATCGGCGCGCGAGCCTGATCGCGGGTTTCAAGTTCTACAACCCGTTCACGCTGGCAACGATGCTCGTGATCGTCATCACGGGCGCGATGCGTCTGACCGACCTGAAGGCGGAGATGAAGTTCGACTATTTTGCGAAAATCGGCGAGCCGCTCGCGCTCAAGCTCGGGCTCGCCTTCCTGATCATCTTCCTGCAGACGTACATCTGCCTGGGACTCGCGTTTCGCATCGGCCGGCAGGAAGAAATCGCGGCACACGGCGATGGCGAAGCGTTCACCGTGGAACAGGTCAATTCCATCCTCGCGCGGATTCGCGCGATGGTGTGGGTGACGATCGTGCTGACCGCGATTACGGTCCTGGTCTCGTTAACGATTGTGCGGCGCGCTGCGGCTGGCGATATGGTTTACATCGGGCCGGCGCGCGCCGCACATCCTGGTTGGCTCTGCCCAACCAGCGGCGCGCGCGATGCGCGAGTCGGATGATTAGGCGAGAGCGAGTAGCGAGGTCACGACGTACAGCAGGGTGATGATGCCGAAGGCGATTCCCGGCAGTTCCGTCAGCAAGCTGTTCTGGGCGACGCGGATGTAGTCGGTCGGCGCCGCCGGCACAGTTGCAGGGTCAACTCCCGCTACTCTGGCTCGGTTGGTCGTCGTCGCGTTCATGATAGATTCCTCCACTTAGTGCTTCGATTCGTTATGCGAGGGCGAGCAGAGAGGTCACGATGTATGCAACCGTGATCACCCCGAACACCACTCCGGGCAGCTCATTCAGCCACGCGTACTGTGCGAATCGGACCGCATCGGTCGACGCCTGGCCCTCAACTGCCGCAAACCCTTCAAGCCTTGCCTCATTGGTCGTCGCGTTCATCTTCGGTTACCTCCCGTCAAACTTGACAGTCGGTAAAGCAACGGCTGTGCCATTGAGTTTTTGTGGATTTTGCTACGTCCAACGGATCTGCAAGTTGTGCAAAAGATCAGGGATTTTCGAGAAATCCGAGGAAGAATCAGCACTTTTTACCATTTCGCAGTTTGCGATACGCAAATTACCTCGAATCCGGAATCGCATTAAGATTCTATTTTTGCGAAACGCCGCAAGATGCGTACTGCGGGTGCGCAGGTCTGAAACCTGGCTTGCGGGAAAGTCCCTTTGATCATGGGCATCGATCTGCAACAGTCTGACTGCATGGATGCAGAGTCTCCAAGTGCCGCTTCGCAACCTGCTTCACGAGCGACCGGCATCCTGGACGAATCTGTCATCGCAAGCCCCAAGCCGGAACCCCGAACCAAAACAGTACTGCTGAGCCGCGACATGATGGTCCGGCTTATCGAGCAGCTCGTCTTCGTAACCGCCGTTATCGGCGCGGTCGCGCTCGGGATGGGGATAACCTCGTATTTCGGAGAGCATCGCTACCTCGGCGCCTATCTGCTGGCATACATCGGATTCAGATTTGCCGAACTCCTGGTTGGGGAGGATTACGAAACCATCCCGGCGACGCAGGGTCTGAGCGAACGAGTCTTCAGCGAACTACCGGTGTTGATCCTGTTCGCGGCGGCTCCCTTCGAACGCACCTACCTGTGGGGCGGAGAGGGCCCGGCCTGGCTCAGTGCACTTGGGTTGCTCCTGGAATTGTTTGGTTTGTGGCTCGCATTGGGATCGCGCATTCAACTTCATTTCTTCTCCGCGGATCGCAGCGGGCGCGAGAGCGCGGTCCTGGTGAAGAGCGGATTCTTCAAATACATCCGGCATCCCGTCCATGCCGGCATCATGCTGGTGCTGTTCGCGTGGCCGCTGGTGTACGGCTCGCCGATCGTCGCGATATTGACGCTCATCATCGGCAGCGTGGTCACGCGCAGCCAGATTCTTACCGAAGAAAGAGAACTGCGAGAGCGATTCGGCGCGGAATACGACGAGTACTGTCAGACTACCGATGCGCTAGTCCCGAGCATCTGGTAGACACAAGCCCACTATCTCCCGAAGAGACTCGACCCGTACGTCGCCATCGATGCGATAGCCGATGAAGCGGATCGCGGCGCGGCGTGCAGCTTCGCGATCGTACTTTGTATCGCCCACGAAGACCGCATCGGCGGCAACCGTATCGAGCATGCGGAGGGCCTTCAGGATTCCATCGGGTGCAGGTTTCGGTGCGGGCACGTCGCTGCCGCTCACCAGGATGTCGGGGACAATTCGCGCCTGCTCCAGCATCGCGCGCGCGACGTTCGTCGGACTGTTGGTCACGACCGCGACAGCGATACCGCGGGCCTTTAGTGCCGCAACCGCGGACAATGCCCCGGGATCGACGTTCAAGTGCGCGATGTGCTCGGGAAACAGCAGGTTGTACTCGATTTCGAGCTGGGCGACGGTGAGGCCGGGATAGAAGTTCGTTGCGTCGTCGGCGATTCCCTGGCCCCACGCGTTTTCTATCTGCTCGGGAGTAATCTCCGGGTAGCTGAATTTTCGCGCGACCGCGCGCATCACGTGCGACCACACTTGTTTGCTCTCGACGAATACGCCGTCGAGATCGAACAGCACGGCGCGCATGCGTTATCGCATCGCCTCGCGTGAGCCGAGGTTTGCCAGCCGGTCCGCGCGTTCGTTGAGCGGATCGGCGTTGTGACCCCTGACCCATTCGAACGTAACCCGGCGCCGCGCCGCTTCCGCATCGAGTAACGACCACAATTCGTGGTTCTTCCGGCGCTTCCAGTTGAGAATCATCGTGTTGATGACGTATTGGCTATCGCTGCGCAGAAGCACGCGGCTTCCGGCGGGCGTATGCCGCAACCCTTCGATGGCGCCGGTGATCTCCATCTGGTTGTTGGTCGTGGCGGGGTTTCCGCCGTGGAATTCGCTCTCGGAGCCATCGGGATGGATGATCACCACGCCCCACCCGCCGGGTCCGGGGTTCCCGATGCACGAGCCGTCCGCATAGACCAGGAAGTCATATCCCTCGGGAACCCTCATCCTAACCCCCGATCCTTTTGCGTTTTGAGTCGATCGAACCAAGCGAGATAGTCGCGGGCGGCCCGATCCCAGGAAAAATCCGCCGCGAAGCAGTTCTGCATCAGCCGTTTCCATGCCGTGGCGTTTGCGAAAACCGTAATCATCCTCGTGACGGCCTGGAGCAGCTCTTCGGCGCGATAGTCTTCGAACACAAAACCGTTTCCGGTGCTCTGGTCGACATCGAACTCCTCTACGGTGTCGCGCAATCCGCCCGTCGCGCGCACGATTGGCGCGGTCCCGTACTTGAGCGCGTACATCTGCGTGAGACCGCACGGCTCGAACCGCGAGGGCATCAGGAACGCATCGGAGCCGGCCTGGATGCGATGGGCGAGCGCGTTGTCGAACTGCGCGACGACGCGCAAACGATCGGGATAGCGCTTCTCGGCGGAGCGAAAGAACTCTTCCAGTCCCGGGTCACCGCTCGCGAGCATCACCAGTTGCACGTCGAGGCTCATCAAGCCGTCCAAAGCGTCGCGCAGCAGGTCGCATCCCTTCTGCGACGTCATCCGCGTGACCATGCCAATCAATGGCTGGTCGTTCTCCGGGAGATGGAGAGCATCGCGAAGATTGCTCTTGCAAATCCGCTTACCGGCCAGACGCTTCGGGCCGTATTTCGCGGCGATAAACGTATCGGTCTGCGGGCTCCATTCCCGGTAGTCGGCGCCGTTGAGGATGCCGACGAAGCGATCGCCCCTGCTGCGTAGTGCGCCCTCGAGCCCAAACCCCAACGCGGGATCGGAAGTGATCTCGCGCGCGTAGGTCGGGCTGACGGTCGATGCGCCATCAGAGAGCATCACGGCGCCCTTCATCAGGTTCATCTGCCCATAGAATTCGAGGCCTTCCATCGTGAAGTACGACCAGTCGATTCCGAGCAGCGGAAAGTCTGCCGCACCATAGAGGCCCTGAAAGGCGACATTGTGAATTGTGTACGCAATGGTCGCGTCGCGCGTCGGGGCGTGCAGGGCCGGGTCCGCGCGCAGGACGATCGGAGCAACCGCCGCATGCCAATCGTGCGCGTGGACCACGTCGGGCCGGATGTGCTCAGCGATCGTCATCGCGGCCGCGCGGCCGAAGAACACGAAGCGCCCGAGGTTATCGAGATAGTCGCCGCCACGTTCGCCGTAAATTCCGGAGCGCGCGAAGAACCCCGGATGATCGATCAGGTAGAGCGGTACACCGCCGGCGTGGGCTTCGAGCACGCGGAACTGGTGCGCATCGATGCCCACGCTTGCGGTCATCAGCGATCCAACCTGTTTTGCCGGCAGGCTCGTAAGAATCGACGAATACGCGGGAAGGACTACGGCGGGTTCCGCGCCGGCGCGCTTGAA
>DATJWT010000410.1:0-4087 GCA_035500975.1 Binataceae bacterium (SeqCode) | reverse complement strand
GCGGTGCGCACCTTGATGCCGTTGGGCAGCTCGCGATCGACCATCGTAGCCCGCGCCAGCTCCACGCTCTTGCGCATCGCCTCCTGCCCGGTCGCGAGAGCCATCGCGAGCCGGCGCGTCATGACAGGTTGCTCGAGCTTCATGATCTCGCGATACGACGCGATCCCGCCGAGCGTTTGCACGGCCAGCGCCCAATCGGGAGATTCGGGAATCTTGTGAACCCATCGATCGTGATCGTCGGCAATCTCGACGAACGGAAAGAACGATTCGAACGCTGCCTTCTGACGCGCGGGAAGCTGCCTGGTGTCCGTTTTCAGCAGGTAGTTGAAGGCGAGCCGCGCCGCGGAGAACTGCTCCGACAGAACCTTGCCCGTAAAAGGAACCTTGAATTCGGGAGCATCGGCGCGGGACACTGCGGTGCGATGGTGGTCGATCCAGTAGACGCGGGCGCCGCGCTCGACGAGCGAAGTCAGATGCGCGCCGGTCTCGACCGCGGTCCACGACAGGTCCGTGATCCAGATTTCGTCGATTCCGTCGCGCGCCTTGAGGCTGAGTCCCTGGATAGTGCGGTCGGTATCGCTGTTGCCCGACAAGGTCGGGATCACGCGCTCTCCCGCGTAATAGCGTGCGACGGCTGCGGCGGCCATTACGCCGTCGAGGCATGATGGGCCGTGGCTGACGATCTGCACAGTGCGCCGGGGAGCCATGAACCACCGATCTTAGAGCATACAACCATGCCGCGCGACCATCGCAGCGCACTCGTCAGCGGCGCGCCCAACGCGCTTACCCTCTCGCGATTCGTCCTGGCTGCGATGTGGATACTGCTGGCCAACTCTGCGCCCGATAACCGCGCCGCGTTCGCGGCCATCGCGATCGTTGCGGCTGCAACGGATTTCATCGATGGGCGGATGGCGCGCCGGCTGGGCGTTGCGCGCGAATCCGGTGGATGGCTCGATTCGGTCGCCGACGTCACGTTCGTGCTGGCGGCGCTGGGTTGCTATGCCACGGCGCACGAGCTGCCGTGGGCGATCCCGGTATTGATCGCGATCTCGTTCGGACAGTATGCGCTCGATTCGCTATGGCTCCATCGCGCGGGCGCACCCGTGCGCTCGCGGCTCGGGCATTGGGGCGGGATCATCAACTATGCGCTGGTGATCGCGATGGCACTAGGCGAACCCGGCTCGTTTGAGCGGTCGCTGATCGGCAGGGTCGTGCCGATAATCGAGCTCTTCTATATCGCGGCGGTCATCGAACGCGCGCTGGCGTACCGACGAGTCTAACAGGGGCCATCCCACTATTCTTTCGTCTGAGCCGCGCGCAGAAGGTTCATCACCCGCCGCTGGTTGGCATGCGGGCTTTGCACCACTCCCTGGCCTCCCTCCCTGGTAAGCAGGGGGGCGGATTACTTCTGCCTTGGGTGTACCGCGTTGTAGTCGCGGATCGCTTTCAGGATGGCGCCGCTCGCCTTGTCCATCAGCTCTTTCTTGTTGGCCGAGACGCGTTCCGCCGATCGCTCGATGGGCGCAATCAGGCCCTGGAATCTTGGCATCACGTAGCGCGCGATCATTTCGTAGCTGCGCAGCATCTGCTCGCGACTGACCCAATCGTGTGCGAAGGCGAGGATCGTTCCGAACCCACCAGAGAGCTTCTTGTACTGCTCGATCTTCAAGAGCGCGTCGTCCGGCGTGCCGATAATTGCGCCCCCATGCTCGGTCATGCGCTTGGCGGCTTCGTATCCGTCGGAGATCGGCGCGCGCTGGGGAGTGCCGAGAATCCCCACGATGTAATTATTCTGCCAGCGCTTGAGGCCCTCGGCGACTTCGCGCAGCGCCTGCTCCTTTGATTCCGCCAGGTGGAACGGCACCACGATGCGCCATTCGCCGCGGTCGATTTTCTGGCCATGCTCCTTCGCCGAGGTCTCGCCGAAGTTCCACTGCGTCGGCAGGGCCTGGAGCCCTTCTTCCGAGTACGTGGCGACCGAAAGCACGCCCACGCCGTATTTGCCGGCGCACTTCATTCCGGAGGGCGATATCGTCGATGCGACCGCGACGGGGATCTTCTCCTGCAGCGGACGGAGCTGGAGCGCCGCATCGTGCAGCTCGAACCATGAGCTTTTGTGCGTGAATGGCTCCTGCGAATTGAGCAGACGCAGTACCACGCCCAGGCCCTCGTCCATGCGCTCGCGTTGCGTCATGGGATCGATTCCGAGCATCACCGCGTCGGAAGGCAGCGCGCCCGGCCCGACGCCCAGCATCGCGCGGCCGTGACTCAGATGGTCGAGATGCACGATGCGCTGCGCGATGTTGAATGGATGATGGTACGGAACCGACACGACGCCGGTGCCGAGGCGGATGCGCCTGGTGCGTTCGGCCGCCGCGACCAGGAACATCTCGGGTGATCCGATCGTCTCCCATCCGCCGGAGTGATGCTCACCGACCCAGAACTCGTCGTAGTGCAGATGGTCGAGCCACTCGGCCAGCTCCAGGTCGCGCTGGAACTGGAGAGTAGGGTGCTCGCCGATCGGATGATGTGGCGCGAGAAACACGCCGAAGCCAAGGCGCTGGTCCATTTTCAGAACTCCTTATGTTGAATCGCGCGCGGTCGCTCGAGGCTACCCTCTCAGCGCCGCGGTCTGTGCGGAATCCAGATATTCGTCGAGCCGCGTGATGCGCCCGTTCTCGACCGTGCACACGATGCATGCGGGGATCGCGATCTCTTTACCGCTCGACTTCACCTTGCCGCGCAGCACGTGCTGCTGGATGAAGCCCTTCGGCGTCGGCTGCCGGTCTATTTCCGAGTAGGAAATTTCCGCGATATTCGCGACTACCCACTTGAGCACGGCGAGGTTCTCATCGACGCTCTGCGCGACGTTGTCGAAGTTGTGCCAGATCCTGGTGTGCGGTGCGTAAATATTCCTGATTGCGTCCACGTCGCCGCGCTCGATCGCCTTGAAGAGCCGATCCGCGACTTCCAGCGATTCCTTTGCCGATGCGCTCGGTTCCATACGTGATCCTCGAAGGCGCCGACCCTTCGGCGCCGGCAAATCACACTATACGCCCGTCGGCGCTGCGGATGGCGATGCTTTCTGCGAGGGAGCCGGCGCAGCAGGAGAAGCCGGCGCAGGCGATGGCACGGGAGTGGGCAGCGGAGTCGGAACCGAAACGGTAGGCAGCGCCATCGGCGCTGAAGGCGTGGGCGTCTCGGTTGCGGTGGGACTCTGCTCCGCCGCCATCAGGGCAGTACCGGTGCCGTAGGTATAAACCAGCACGCCGCCGAGATGCCCGATGTATCCCAGCACGCATACCGCGATGATCGCGACAATCAAGTAGACCGAACGCGTACCCGCCAGGGCACCGACTTCGACGAGGATTCGCCACAACGCAAGCACCCCGAACGCGATCGCGGCATACTGCGCGAGCATCGCATGGCGATGCAGCACCTGCTTGGCCGGGTCGCCGAGCGCATTCCACACGCGATCGGCTTCCATGTCGCCGCTGAAGTAGGAGCACCCCGCCGCGATCGCCCCCAGGATCATCAGCGTGAGCGCCATGTAGCGCAGCCAGGCACGCATCGGAAACAAGCTTGCGACGAGGTCGATCAGCACCCCGACGAATAACAACGCGACGGTGAAATGGTCGACGACGGGATGCAAATCCAAGGGTTGGAGGAAGTGAACTACCGCGTCCATCAGGGCTCCCGCGATGCTCCGGCGAGGGGCAACGCTGCTCAGGAAAAGTCGTTTGGAAAGTTATCGCAGAGCGAGACTGTTCAATCAATTCGCGATGCGCGCTCCCGGATAGTGGCGGGCGGCTCGCCAGCCTCGGCAGCGCACCTGGCAGGCGAAGCTAGGGCAAATCTGTGAATAGCGCGTTACGGGCTTTGAGGGCAGTCGTGACGTGACTATGCTGGAAGATTCGGTCGCGGCTCATGGAATCTTCCACTCCCAGCATCTCACCGCGCCGGCTGATGGGCGGGTTGATATCGTTCATCGTCGTGGCAGCGATTGTTGCGCTGTTCTTTGCATACCAGAAACGCGCGATGTCGCTGGCTCATCACGCCCCCGCCTTCAATCCGTCCGATCGCCATC
>DATJWT010000409.1:0-7904 GCA_035500975.1 Binataceae bacterium (SeqCode) | reverse complement strand
AAGCGCATCACGATGCGCTCCTCGTTCTCGACCACGTCTTCATCGTACGCATCGAGCATGAACGCCAGCATCGAGCGATCGACTCCCAGCGCCGGCTCGATCACCCACGGGCGGTAGCGCGCCTTCGCGTCTTCATCGAAGTAGGTCAGGTCCTTGCCGCTCGCCTTCGCATGCTGATCGAGATCGAAGCTGCCGCGCTTGGCGACGCCCTCCAACTCGCCCCAACCGAACGGATAGAGAAACTCGATGTCGGTAGTGCCGCTCGAGTAATGCGAAAGTTCGTCGGTGCCGTGCTCGCGGCGCCGGAGATGGTCCGCTTGCAGCCCATACTTTGTATGCCAGTTGAAGCGGAAATCCACCCAGTAGCGATACCACTTTTCTTCTTCCGCGGTGTCCGGCTTGATGAAGAACTCCATCTCCATCTGCTCGAACTCGCGGGTGCGGAAGATGAAATTCTCGGTGGTGATTTCGTTGCGGAATGATTTGCCGATCTGGGCGACGCCGAAGGGCAGCTTCACGCGCTGCGTGTCGACGATATTCTGGAAATTCGCGAAGATTCCCTGCGCGGTTTCCGGACGCAGGTAGACCACGCTGGCGGTGTCCTCGACGGGACCCATGAAGGTCTTGAACATCAGGTTGAACTGGCGTGCCGGAGTCAGCTCGCCATCGCACTTTGGATCGGGGCATCGGTCGCCCTGGATCTTGTCGGCGCGGTAGCGCTGCTTGCACTTCTTGCAGTCGACCATCGGGTCGCTGAAATTCTGCAGATGGCCCGATGCTTCCCAGGTGCGCGGATGCTGGAAAATCGCGGAGTCGAGTCCCAGCACGTCGGTGCGAAATTGCACCATCTCCCGCCACCACGCTTCCTTGACGTTGCGCTTGAGCTCGATGCCGAGCGGGCCGTAGTCGTAAGTCGAGCCGAGCCCGCCATAGATATCGCTGGTCGGGAACACGAGGCCCCTGCGCTTGCAGAGGTTGACCAGCTTTTCCATCGTGACCGCGTTCTTGCGCGCGGATTGTTCGTCGGACAAAAAACCCTCCCTGGCTTCTCAGCCCACTTCGCCGAGCTGAACGATCTCTGCGGACAGAACCGAGCCGTCGGCGATCTCCAGGATCGCGACGGTGCCGGGAATATCGACCAGGTTGCGCGGCAGAGTCGCGCTGCCCGGATTCACAACCAGCGTGGAGCCGAATCGCACGACGCCCTCGACGTGGCTGTGTCCCTGCACGATCACATCGACGGGCCCGCCGAAATGCCGAACCATCGCGCGCTCGAAAACCTCCTGCGAGGTTTCATCGGGCGTCGGAATCGCATGCACCAGGCCGATCTTCAGACCTTCGAGCTCGACCAGGTGCGCCTCGCGCACGCGGTCATCGGTCTCCAGCTTGTGCTTGTGGCCATCGAGGCCTTCATCGCCATTGCCGAGCGCCGCGATAACCGGCGCAATTTCAGCCAATTCATCGAGCACGCGGTTCACGTACACGTCGCCCGCGTGCATGACGAGGTCGATGCCGCGGAACACCTCGAACACGCGGGCGGGCAGATGCTCGCATGCTTCGGGGATGTGAGTATCGGAAATCAGCCCGATGCGCATTGTGATACGCTTCAGGGCGAAACAGGCCTGAAAGCGCGAAGGGACAAGGCTATCATGGGCCAGAGGCGCGGAGCAATTTTCACTCGCGGCGGTTGAATTTAGCCTTTCGCAGCGCGATAAAAGCCGTCTGAGGAGAGGAAGTATGGGGTATCCAACCACTATCCGGGTCGCGATCGCACTTGGCGCGTTGCTGATCCTCGCAGGATGCAGCCATAAGCTGGTCCCGACGGAAGGGCAGACGCAGGTGTCGATCTATCCGGACGAGAACACCTACAAGAAGCTCGCGCAGATGAAGGCGCAGGGGGGCGTGGCCGGAATGCTGAGCGGGATGGGCGAGAACCTGGCGGCCGGGAAGCTCGATCCGAATACTCCGGTGAACATCATTTCCAGCGATGACCTCGGTTCGAACGTCGAAGTGTCGGACGGCCCATCGAAGGGCACGAAGGGATTCGTCCCTAAAGCAAACGTCGACTAGTTCGAACTTACTGACAGCACGCCAAATCCAAGTATCGTTTTACTCTCGCATTTTGAGGATGGGCGAGAGCTCGACTGAAGGGAGGTAAAACGGTGGAACGGCGAAACCCTGCCGCGGCTCGCGTTTACGGACTGATCGTATTCGCGATCCTGGTATTGGGGTACCGGGCTGAGGCATTGGCGCAGGTCGGGAACCGAAATTTTTACGGTGCGATGGTCACCGAAGATCCCAATCCTGACAATGGCCTGTCTTTGTCTCCGGAATGGTACGCCACCGACGGAGTCAACGCCTTTTCACTCAGTTTCTCGGTCGAGAAGCAAATCTCTGATTCGACCAGCCTCCAGATCAACGATGCGTGGAACGCTGAGCACTGCACCGATCCCGCCATCTGTGTCGCCGAATCATTCAATCGCCACCATCATCAGGTCAATCGGAAGAGCGGCCAGATAGGCAAGGTCGGCAGTGGCTTCGATAACATGCAGCTGGTGGGCAAGCTCGTGCTCGCAACCTCGGTCCCGCATGAATTCCGTCTCGCAATCGGACCAAATTTATTCCTCTCCAGTGGCAACACCATTGCGGGAGCGGATACGCATACCTACGTGGGACCGATAGCGATGCTGGAGAAGGGAATGGGCGATATCCCCGAGGAGGGGATGGTTCGGCTGCTTCGTCCTATCGCGCTCCAGGCGGACGGCGGATTGCTTTTCAACACCGGTGGAACGCAGGCGAACGAATGGTTCAGCGATGTCTCGATTGCGTATGATTTCTCATATCTGGGCAGCTATGTAAAAAACGTGGAGGCGCCGCCCTGGCTGACTCACTTTGTTCCGTTCTCCGAATTTGAGATGGCTGGGCTTTTCTACCAAAGCACGGGCGGCGCCAGCCCGGATTTCCGGATCACTCCGGGAATCGCCTGCCTGCTTGGCGACTACCAGTTCACGGTCGGGACCGAGATAGCGCTGAACCAGGGCAGCGTGTTTTACGATCATAACTCAGTGCTCACCTCGATAAGTATACCGCTGAGCACTCTTGATCCGCGACTTGGGCCGCCGTTGTTCCATTAAGACCGGTTCATTCTCGAAGGTCATGACAATCGTGAAGGAAGCCGTGCCGAAAGCAAACGTCAACTAATTCGAACTTAGTAGCGCAGACTCCGCACCCGCATCGCGATTTTCTCGCGCCAGCGTTCCAATTCCTCTAGTTCTCGATCTCGAGAAAAGGAGGAGCGAACAATGGAACGGTGGAATCCAGCCGCTCGCATCTGCGGGCTCATCACGTTCTCGATGTTTTTGCTCATGACCGGGTATGCCAATGCGCTACCACCGGCGGACGGATCAAAGTGCAGTTCGAATTGGGTCAACAACAACGCCGCGATGAATTGCTTTATCCAGGGAGAAGACGAGACCCACGCCGGCGCCGCCCATCCGCATTACGTTGCGTGCACGGCCGCAGGTGAAGTCTTCTGCTGCGTGGATGACAACAAGGGCAATCAGAATTGCGAAGTATGCGCGGCCAATACCAAGGGCGGACGGTTGCCAACTGTAAACCAGCAGATTGGCGCCATCCTCAATGCGCAACTGCTCATCATGAGCAATATGAACCGACTCTCGACACGGATGGACACTTTAGAAGGCAAAGTCAGCGAGACGAGCCGCAAAGCCGCGCCGTAGAGGTTTCAGTTCAACTCATCCAGCACGCTCTTTGCGTCTTTCAGGTCGGGAGTATCAAAGCCTTCGGTGAAGCATGCATAGAGCGGCGCCAGGACGCCGCGGGCTTGCGCGATGTCACCGCGCTTTCGGATGGCTCGTGCGAGGCTGATCGCGGCGCGAAGTTCCCAGGCCTTGGCGGATATCTGTTTCGCAAGGTCCATCGCTTCGCGGAAATCTTGCTCCGCCTCATCGCCCTGCCCGAGCCGGCGGCGTATCTCGCCGCGCATCCTAAGGACATCGGGTATCCAGGCTTTCTCGGCAGGGTTCACCTGCAGTGCCCGCTCCATTGTCGCGATGGCCTCGGAAAGGTTTCCCACCAATGACTGCGCTACCGCCACCCAGCAGAGATACAGCGTCATCATGATCTCGGCTCCGCTTTCGTGGAGCCCCTGCATCCCGGCATTGACGACAGGCATCGCTTCACGCGGGCGGCCCAAGGCGGCTTCAGCCAAACCAAGGAAGACCCGGGAGCCCGCAGCGTACTGCTGAAATCCGTGCTCCTCTGACAGGGCTATCGACTCCGCGGCAGCGATTTTGGCATCAGCATATTCCCTCAGGAAGAGGCGCAGCATCGCGGCAATGTGCTGGGCGTAGGCGATCTCGAAGGGACTCGCGATGGCCCTGGCATCTTCAACGGCCCTACGGATCCGATCGCGCGCGATGTCCGCGTGTCCCAGCAGCCATGCGACATGACCGCCGAATCCGAACCCGGAGCCAATCGTCGAGGGGAACCTTTCGCCCGCCGTCTTGAACAAGCTTTCGCCGGCGAGGTAGTGCTGCTCAGCCTCCAGCAGGTCCCCCCGCATGTAGCAGGCCGAGAGTTTGATCACCCTTCCGAGTCCCAGGACCGAGGGACTGCCCTCGCGCTGCGCGAGATCAAACACCTGGCTGGCCAAGCCGGTAGCACCCGCCAGTTCGCCCCGGCTGAGAAGGCCGACAAATGAGCCGACGGCCTGCATCAGGAGTTGCGGAAGATTGTCGGTTTTTTCCGCGAGCGCATGTGCCCGTTCTACCGCTTCGGCCGCCTCGGGCGCGCCCCATCCTCGGGTCAGTTGAAGCAAGGGAACAAATCGGTTCAGCAGTTCGAGCTCGCGAGTATCGCGTTCCCGTGACTCGGGAAGGGTTCCGATCAAGTCGAGCGCATGCCGGTAGGAGACTTCCGTTTCCTTGCAGGCATAACGTGCGAAAGCGGCATCGCCGGCCTTGCGCCATGCGGCGATCGCCGGCTCTGCCTCCACCGCGCTGGTCCAGTGGCGCGCAAGAACCTCCGGCTGCTGTTCCGCCAGTGCCGGGAATCGGTCCGTCATGACCTGGGCAACCTGGCGATGTAGCTCGCGGCGGCGGCTCTTGAGCAGCGCTTCATACGCCGCATCCTGAATCAGTGCATGCCTGAAGCCGTAAGTAGCATCCGGCGGTTGCCCTCGCGTATGAATCAGGTCAGATTCGGCCAATTTTGCCAGCGCCGCATGCAAATGGTCATCCGGTGCCTGGGAGACATGGCGCAGCAATCCATAGGAAAATTCGCGCCCAATTACCGAAGCGACCTGGGCGATCTCTTTCGCTCCGCCTAGCCGATCGAGGCGCGACATCAACGAATCGTGCAACGTAGCCGGAATCGCATGCTCCGAAGGCGCCGCATCACCGCTCTCAACGACAGCGCGCGTCAACTCTTCGACAAAGAGCGGCACTCCCCCCGTACGCTCGACCACATGTTCAATCGCTTCGCGCGACAATGCGCTCGAAGCTACAACCTGGTTCACCAGTTCGCGAACGTGTTCCGCAGCCAATCGCTCCAGGGCGACGTGCGTGTGATGCGTCAAGGGCTCCCACGGGGCGCGAAATTCCGGTCGCGCCGTGCATATCAGGAGAACGGGGTTCGTCGCCGATTGCTCAGCCAGCAATTGGATCAGCTCCAACGTAGATGCATCGAACCAATGCAGGTCCTCCACGGCCATCACCAGCGGCTGCTCCCGCGCCACGCCCAAAAGCCACTCCGTCAACGTCGCCAAGAGCCGTTCCCGCTGCTTCTGCGGCGAGAGCTTCGATACCTCGTACTTCCCGCCCATTTCGATGCCGGCCATCGGCGCGATGAGCGGGACCGCTTCGCCGAGTGGCAATCCGACGTCTTCCAGGTCTCCCTCGAGACGGGTCAGCTTTTCGTGGGGAGTCTCGCCGCGTTGAGCAAAGGCCCGCTCGAGCATGTCAGCAATGGGATAGAACGGCGTGTTCTGAAAGTGCGATACACCGGCACACTCGTTCCAGGTATGCGGCGTATGGGCAACGCGCTCGCGGAAATGATGCAACAAGCGGGATTTGCCGATTCCCGCTTCGCCCGCGATAAAAACGAACTGCCCCTCGCCCTCTTTCGCGCGCTCCCAGCGCTTCCACAGGAGACCTGTTTCCTTGGCGCGACCGACGAGGGGCGTAAGACCGCGCGCAGCGGACGCGGCAAAACGTCCCCGCGCACCGCTCACCCGCACGACCCGGTATAGCTCGACCGGTTGAGCGATTCCCTTTAGCTGATGCGCTCCGCGCGCCTCGACAACGAAGAGTCCCGAGATCGGCCGGTGGACCGCCGGCGTGACGAGGACGGTGTCGGGCTCGGCGGCTGACTGCACCCGGGCAGCGATATTGGGCGTGTCACCAAAGACCTCGGAGGCGCTGCCTCCGCCATGACCCACAACGACAATACCGGTGTCTATGCCGATTCGCACCGACAGGTTCGGACGCCTGGCTGCACCTTCCGTGTTGAGCACGCGGGTAGCATCGATGATCGCCAGTCCCGCCAACGCGGCACGCTCCGCGTCGTTGTCATGCGCCTCGGGCCAGCCGAAATAGGCCATGACTCCGTCGCCAAGATATTTCGCCAGGTGGCCGCCGAAGCGTGCGATCGCTTTGGCGACCAGGCGGTGATAGTCGGAGACCAGTTCGCGCCATTCCTCGGGATCAAGTCGGCTGGAAATCTCGGTCGACCCCACGAGGTCGCAGAACATGACGGTCAGGTGCCGTCGCTCGCCGGGCATCTCGGGGGCGGGTGCATGAGCGGGAGCGACGAGGCGCGCGCCGCACTCGCTACAGAATTTCCCGGACCCGGGGTTCTCCGTATTGCAGGTGGGACAGCGCATTGGGGTCACGGAGATCCATCGATCGCCGAAATCAGAGACTAGGCCGGTTTGCTCGAGCAGAGCAAAGGCGTCCGCGAGTCGTACTGAATCAGGACGCTTTGCTGTACTGGCGCGGGGCGGTTCCGATGATTCCGGCGGCTTCGAGTTCCGCGAGCTCCGCCTCGGTCATCCCGAGCAAGCGGCGGAACACATCGCCATTGTGCTCGCCGAGCAGCGGCGCGGGATCGTCCGCTTTGAGCGGGGTTTGCGAGAATCGCGGCACGGCGCCGGGATAGAGATGAGTGCCGACCACGGCGCGATCGACTGCGACGAAGTAACCGCGATCTGAAATCTGTGCATCGCCGAGGACGGCCGCGGCCGAATTCACCGGTGCGGCATAAACCCCCGCAGGCTGCAGGCGCGCGAGAGCATCTTCGAGAGACAGTGCAGAGAACACGCGATTCAGTTCCGCATCGAGCGCGTCTTCGTTTTGCTTGCGGCTTACCGCGCTCGCGAAGCGTGCATCGCTGGAAAGATTCAGCGCGGAGGCCAATGCACTCCACTGATCTTCGGTGGCCGCCGCAATCGCGATGAATGCGTTCTCGCCGGCGCATCGATAGATGCCGTGCGGGGCGTACTCGCGATTGCGATTCCCTTGTGGGCGCGGTACCTGGCCCGTGAGCTGGTACTCGATGATCGGGCCAGCCAGAAACGGGATTACGCCCTCGACCTGGGCCAGTTCGATCCACTGTCCCTTGCCGGTGCTTTCGCGTTCATTGAGGGCCGCGAGAACACCGAAAGTCCCGGTGAGACCGCTGGTCGGATCCCCGAGCGCATTCGAGAGCGTGTACGGTTGTTCCGCGTCGTGATACCGCGTCAGTCCCGTCACTCCGGCCATCGCCTCGACCGTGTTGCCGTACCCGCGCGATTCAGTTTCGGGGCCTCCGTACCCGAACGACGGCATCGAAATCATGATGAGGCGCGGATTGAGGGGCTGCAGGACCTCCCAATCGAGGCCGAA
>DATJWT010000408.1:0-2882 GCA_035500975.1 Binataceae bacterium (SeqCode) | reverse complement strand
ACACCGAGCGCGGCAGAGACACCCTTGCCGCCCTGCAATTTGAGAAATACTGACCAGATCGATCCCATGAACGCTGCGAGCGCTACCAGCGCCAGGGCGAAGGGCGAAAACCCGACTGATCGCGCGACGACCACCGGAACCGCCCCCTTCAGAATGTCGCCGACGAAAGTCAGCGCGGCCGCACTCGCGCCTCCCGCGCGCGCCACGTTCGTCATCCCGATATTCCCGGAGCCGACCGCGCGCGGATCGAACCCTCGCAGGCGGCCCACGATCACACCGAACGGAATCGATCCCACGAGGTAGGCGCCGATTTCGGCAGCTACCAATACGAGCGGGCTGGGTTCGAAAGTGCTCAAGGAGGTAGATGGTCGGGGTGACTGGATTTGAACCAGCGACTCCTGCGTCCCGAACGCAGTGCTCTAGCCAGGCTGAGCTACACCCCGATTAGGTTGAATTTGCCGGGAAGGCGCAGACGGCTTTTATAGCATCCGCAGGGATCGCAGGCGAGGGAACCGGCGCACCGCTATTCCTGGAAAAGCAGGTCCGCGACGCCGAAACCCGGTTCCTCGAGATTTTGGGGAAAGGGCCGGTTCTTCAGATACCGGTCGAAGAAGGCGAGGCTGTAGTCCACGATCAACGGATGTTTCCCGCTCCCGCGACTGTCGACCCACGCCATATGCCCGGCGCCATCGATAATCACGAGGTATTTCGGCGGCTGCGTCTGCGGGTACGCGCCCTGGCGACGCCCCAGGGAGGGGGTAATCACCGTATCGCGTGTGCCACCCTGGTACATGACGGGAACATCGACATCTCGCAACGTATGCTCGACAGCGAACGGTTCGGCATAGGGCGACAACGCGAGGACGGCCTTGATGCGCGGGTCCTTGAGATGCGGCCATGCGCCCGCCAATCCCAGCACGGTGTAGCCGCCAAGCGAATGGCCGATCAGACCCAAGTGGTTCCAATCGAACGGAGGCGAACGGTACCTGGGACTGTGCTGGAGCGCGTTCAGAAGGTTCTCGATGTCCCTGGCGCGGTCCGCATAGGTGGCATCGGTCCAGGTTTGCGGTTTGCCGAAGGGAAGCTCGCCGCGGGGAATCCATGACTCCAGGTCGCCGCATTCGGAATCGAGATGGTTCGGCGCAAACACGGCGTACCCGCTGCCGGCGAGCGCCTGCATGAGAAATGAGGACTGCGTGTTGCAGCCGCGGTAGCGATGGGAGAAGACAAGAATCGGCCACGGTCCGGGAGTGGCAGGGTCGGGAAGCCACACCTCCACCTCGAGACCATCGATCTGCAACGGTTGCCCGACAGGAAACCCCTGGGCGCGAACGATGCCCACGCGCATCACTATCGGCGCCGCGTACAAGAACGCGAGAAGGACCCACCTGCCAATCTTGCCCCGCTTCAGCATCAGGATTGGTTTCACCTGTGACGAACGAAGCCACACGCGCTCGCGCGGTTCGCGACGTTCGCGTCATTTCCTGTTTTACCGCATCGCCTGCGGCACTACGCGGAATTTTTTCGAGGCGAAAGAGCGTGCCCGACGAACGAAAAAGGTCGCGTCAGGCTTTGACGGGAGTATGCGCGAGCAGATCGCGCATCTCGTGGACGATCTGGTGGTAGTCGCCCTTGCCGAAGATCCCGGATCCCGACACGAACACGTTGGCACCCGCCGCTTTCACATCGGCGATATTCCCCAGCTTCACACCGCCGTCGATCTCGATATCGATCTTGAGCCCGCGGCGGTCCAGCTCGCGCCTGACCACGCGCAGCTTTTCGAGCGCCTCGGGGATGAATTCCTGGCCGCCGAATCCCGGATGCACGCTCATGATAAGAATCATGTCGAGGTGCTCGGCAAACGGCAGCACGCAGCCAACGTCGGTCTCCGGATTGATGCCGATCGATGCGCGCGCGCCGAGGTCGTGGAGATGTTTCGCCATCGCGGGAATGTCCTTGCAGACCTCGGCGTGCACCGACACGGAGTTGGCACCGGCCTTCACGAATGCTTCCACGTATTTCTCGGGATTCTCGATCATCAGGTGCGCATCGAGCGGCAGCCGGGTGACCTTGCGCAGCGATTCGAGCACCGGGATACCGATCGAAAGATTCGGCACGAAATGCCCATCCATCACGTCAAAGTGGATCATGTCCGCGCCCGCGCGCTCGACCCTGGCAACCTCTTCGCCAAGGCGCGCGAAATCCGCGGAAAGAATCGAAGGCGCAATCTTATCGTCGCGATCTATCACTCGCCCTTGCCGCCCTTCTCGGAGCTTTCCAGCATCTTGAGTAATTCCTGGTAATGCTTGGGCATCGTGACCGTCCCGCGCATCGCGACCGGAATCGGGTAGCGGACGCCACCCTTGTAGGTCCCTTCGAGACCTTTGAGCAACTCGTCCACGAAATCCCATGGGCAGGCAAAGACCATCTCGGTGTCCTGCGCCATCCCGAACACGCGATCGCCGTTACACGGGATGATGACCTTGGGCGCGCGGGTGGTCATGGTCTGGATTACGATCTCGGCGCAATCGAGCCTGCCGCCCGTCGTGCTCTCGATTCTTCCCCCACGCGTGAAGAGCGCGGCGTTGACCAGGCGCATCACCTGCGCGCTGTTCGCATAGACCGCGACGATGTGCGGTTCGAAGCTTGCGCGCGAAAGCGGAGCGACGCAGACATGCGAATAGGTGCCCGGTTCGAACCGCCACGTCCCGGCCTCCAGCTTCGTTGCCGCCTCGTCGTTTTCGCAGTACATGCCGGTCGATGCGTATCCGTGGAAGTATTCGTCATTGGGAGCGCGGAATCCGAATGCGATTGCGGAGAGCGGGCAGATGACGTCCTCCTTGCCCACCGCGATACCCCATCCGTAGCGGCGCGCCACCCCG
>DATJWT010000407.1:0-5522 GCA_035500975.1 Binataceae bacterium (SeqCode) | reverse complement strand
AGCTCGGCCAGCGTATTGGTCGCAGCCGCCATCGTGACCGCATCGCGCGCCCAGATGTTGGCGATGCCGGTGGCCATGATCAGGTGCTCGGTGTTGGCCAGCAGGTAGCCCGAATGGGCGAACGGCTCGCGCCCGAGCGCTTCAGGAATCCAGTGCGTCCGGTAGCCGAATTTTTCCAGCTTCTGAACGAAATCGACCGACTCGGCCGCGGTCATACCTTCGAAGAAAAACCATGTGCCGACTGTTCCGATATCCATGTCGCAACAAGTAACCCGCCGAAGCTTTCGGCACAAGAGAAAAGGAAACCCGCCGATTTTGCGACCTCGCGCGAATCTGTGAAATCGACGCGTTTCTGTTAGATTGCGCAACAACCACAACGAGAGGACTGCATCGTCATGAAACTCGGCTTGATGTTCGCCAATTCCGGACCGTTCGCGAATCCGCAACTCTTCGCGCATCTCGCGCAATCCGCAGAGCGATTTGGATTCGAGTCGATATGGACCGTCGAGCACGTCGTGATCCCGCAGGATTACAAATCGCCCTACCCGTACTCGGCCAGCGGCAAGATTCCGGGATCGGAGGATGTGCCGATTCCTGATCCGCTGTTGCCGCTCGCGTACGCGGCGGCGATCACCAGGAACCTCAAGCTCGGAACGGGAGTGATGATCCTGCCGCAGCGCCATCCTCTATATGTCGCCAAGGAACTGGCCACGCTCGACGTGCTCTCGAACGGGCGGGTGGTCTTTGGAATCGGCAGCGGATGGCTGAAGGAAGAGTTCGATTCGCTCGGGCTGGATTTCCATCAGCGGGGAGCGCGCACCGACGAAGCGATCAAATCGCTGCGCGCGCTATGGAGCCCCGAACCGGCATCGGCATTCCACGGCAAGCATTTCAATTTCGGCCCGGTGAAGTGTTTCCCGAAGCCGGTACAGAAAGGCGGAGTCCCGATTGTCGTGGGTGGGCATTCGCCCGCGGCAGCGCGACGCGCGGGGCGCTACGGCGACGGGTTCTTCCCGGCGATCGGCGAAGTGGACAAGCTGAAGGAGCTGTTCGCGATGGTTTCGGCGGAGGCAAAGAAGGCGGGACGCGATCCCGGGCGCATCGAGCTCTCATGCATGGGCCGCGCGAAGGTCGATTCCTTGAAGGCGCTGGAGGATATCGGCATCAGCCGGGTAGTCATACCGCCGCCGGCGTTCGATGCCGAAGGCATCACGCGCGGGCTCGAGAAGATCGCCAACGAAGTGCTGTCGAAGGTCTAAGGTGCGTTGACGGGCGCGATCATGATCTTGATTTTCGCTCGACTCCGCTAGCGCTCGGCCTCGCGAGTGCTTACGCGCTGCGCTCGCACACTCGCGCCCCTGCGGGCAGGAACTCGACTCCCGGCCTTCAGGCGCGGGCGCGCGCCCAGGCTTGCAGCTCCTTGATCCGGGTGTAGCCACCGGCGCCCTCGACGACGCCTTCCGCGCGCGCATCGTGGATCGATGCGACCGGGCAGAGTGGGACGCAGAACCCGCAATCGATGCACTGGTCGAGGGTGATCGCGTAGCGCCCCAGGAAATCAGCCTCGACCTGGTAGATCGCATCGACCTTGCCGGGGCAGGCGTGGTCGCACGCGCCGCATCCGATGCAGGTTTCGTCGATATAGAAATGTCCCGCCTTGTGCGCCATCGCGATTATTCAGGAAAAGTCGTGCGGAATGCCGCGGACGCGTTCACGAACTCCTGCAAGCTCTGGTTGTAACGGAAGAACAAGTCCTTGCGGAGCGGGTCGTTCGACCAAACCCGGAGCGGAGTACCGGTATGGCTCAGGTAGTTGAGCGTCTGCGTCAGGTCGGGGCGTCCGTGACCGCGTGCGATGCTTTCGAGCATCTCGCGCCAGGTCGCGAGCGTGGCCTCGGCGGTAAAGTCGGCCCGCGCGGAATCGTCAGCCTCGCGCACATCTACCGCCTCGAATTCCTCGTAGGTAACCTGCACGCTCCAGGGCTGGCCCCGCAGGCCGCCGTCGAGAACCGTGAATTGCGCCACGCAATCGATAAATCCCAAGTGCTCGTGCAGGGCGCGATTTTCGTTCATCAGGCGCGCCAGGCGCTCAAACCATTCGCGCGACGGAAAGGCAACGCCTTCGACAGCCCGATTGGAATGAACCTGCGGTTCCATCAGTTCTGCCCCCACGGTGAATCGAGCGGGATGGTGCAGCGCGCGCGGCGATCGAAACCGGCACGCTCGCAACGCTGGAGGTATTCTTCCACCGACATCTTCCAGAGATGCGCCTGGCCCTCCATGCCCTGGTCGATTTTGTCGAGTCCGCCGCCGAGCAGGATCGCCATTGGCTCGACCAGCGCCGCCTCGGTGAACGAAGTGAGGATGACCTGCTCGCCGACGTCGGCGAAACGATGCATCTCCTCGAGGGCCGCAGGGCGATTGGGAGCGTTATCGAGGTAGTTCTTGAGCTCCAACACGCCGTAAGAAACGTGACGGGCCTCGTCCTGCAGGCAGCGGCGGAAAATTTCCTTGTCGACGTGCGTCTTCGCGATCATCTCGCCCGAACGGAACATCGAGAGAACCAGGCCCTCGCCCAGCAGGTTCAGCAGGAAAGTGCCCATCGTGTGGGTCGGCGAGTCGTAAATCGCCTTGAGAGCCCATTCGAAGCCGGGCGATGCGTGCAATAGACCGCCACCGGCGATGGCGCGCTTGCGGAACACTTCCTGGTGGCGCGCTTCATCCATCATCTGCGTGACGATGAA
This sequence comes from Binataceae bacterium (SeqCode), assembly GCA_035500975.1. GTDB lineage: Bacteria > Desulfobacterota > Binatia > Binatales > Binataceae > JAFAHS01. Next base: position 2,779 of record DATJWT010000407.1, on the reverse strand, counting down.
GCTTTTCACTTCCAGGAAGTCCTGCGGAATTTTGTAGAGCCACTTGGCCGGAAAATCGCCGGCCACGAATTCGACTTCGGTCAGGAAGGTGCAGAGCTGGCAAGTCGCTTTCTCGAGATCTTCCGGCAGACGCTCAAGCTCGCTCCACGGGATGTCGCGGGTCGCGTTCCATTGCCGCGCCTTGGCTTCTTCATAAAGGGTAATGACGTTGTCGGCCCACGACTCACCGCGATCGACCAGGGTGTAGTCGTCGACGACCGGCATTTCGTCAGCATAGCGATCGCGCACCGCGCCGCGCGGGGCGAAGGTGAGATTGGTCGCGCGCTCGGGAATCGTCCCATAACCGGGAACGTTGTTGATGTCGGTGTAGGTCAATCCCCGCGAGGAAGGCTTGGCGCGGCGGCCCCACGCGGCGCCGTCGGTGTTCATCCAATGCAGCGAGTACTCGCCCTTCTTCATCCGCTCGCCGTTGCGCTGCAGGATTTCAGCCCACTTGTTGGCGTGCTCCTTGAACCTTGCTTCATAACCGGCCACTTGCTCGTCGTTGAGGCCCGCGGCGGGCAGCGGCTGCAGAGACTCGACCCGGGATGCGGTTGACATCGGAACTCCTCCGGAGTTTGGATGATTGGAACCTAACGCTTACTGATAGTTTTGTCAATAACTCAAGCGATGAAAAAAACCGTCCGACGCCCCAACCCCGCACGCAGAAAACGCGCAAACCGGCTCGAACAGACAGAGCGGCGAGCGCAGCTGCTGCGGTGTGCGGTGCGGGTGTTCGCGCGCCGGGGCCTTGGGGCAGCCCGCCACGCCGAGATCGCGCAGGAAGCCGGGGTTTCGGTGCCGACAGTTTTTTTCTACTTCCCGACCCGCGAGGAACTGGTCTCGGCAGTGCTGGATGAGGTCGATCGTTTCCTGATGGAGATGGCGGAGCGTATCCACGCCAGCGATCGCCCCGCCCCGGACATTCTGCTCGAACACGCGCGCGCGTTCGCCGCGTCGGTCGATACCCACCCGGACTTCGCGCGCGTGTGGCTGGACTGGAGCACGGCGATTCGCGAGGAGATGTGGCCGCGCTACCTGGATTTCCAGGAACGGATGGTCGCGATACTCGCGCGCACTATCCGTCGATGGCTCGACGAGCGCGGCGCCGCCAACGATGTGGAGATCGAGGACGATGCGCGGCTGATGGTCGCGGCGGCGCACATGGTGGCGCAGATGAAGTTCACGCGCGTCCCGCCCGAGAAGCTCGATCACTTCCTCAATACCCTTGTCAGCGCGGCGCTCGGCAACCGGGTATGAAATTGGAGTTTCCCAACTGAGAGGCTCTTGAGGGGCGCTGGCTTTAGCCTGCGTTCCCGAGGGAGCGCGGACTTTATTCTGCGACTTTCAAAGTCGTCTTCACTTCCGTCGTTCTGAGAGTTTGTGAAAATTGCGGTCGAACCACCAGTCCTCAATCGCTCCGCCTGACACCCGAACGTCATATCGAGCTAAGCATTCCGAGGCGGAGCCAAGGGACCTCAGCTGACGATTCGTTTGCAGCAATCGGAGCATACTAAATAGCTCCCCTGCTTCGATTCATCTTGTCTGGCGACAGCTCAGAGCTGACCACCCGATGCGTCAGGGGCATTCTTTGTCTGTATCGCTCGCCGCATACATCGGTTCGCTGAGATCCCTCGGCTTCGCTCGGGATGACGTTGTGTAACTGCTTGCCGCCGGAGGGCCCACCGCTGCCACCCGTATTTCATCCTGAGCGGAGTCTGCAGAGCGAAGAATCCCGGCGACCGAATGCGGCGCTCCCCACGTGAGGCTTTGCAGCGCTGGTGCTCTGAGATTCTTCGCCGTCGGCTCAGAATGACGGAAGGGGCGACTCAGCGCCGGTCGTTCGGCAGCTTGCGTTCGGTGAAGCGCACCACCATCCCGAATGCCTGGTCGGGCCCCAGCACCATCGAGTCCTTGCCCTCGGCTTCAGGCCGCATCTGCTTCGATTTCAGGAACTCGGTGGCCTTTGCCAGGTTCCGGGTCTTGAAGGTTAGCGCATGGAAGCCTTCGCCGTTGCGCTCGAGGTCCTGTGCCTCGATAGTGCTCGTCGAGAGCGGCTGCGCCAGCTCGACCACGGTATCCTCGCCGATCGCGAAGAAAGCGCTGCGCTTGCGGCCCGCGATCTCCTCCTCGTGCATCAGCCTTGAGCCGAGTACATCGGCATAGAGCCGCTTGGCCGCGGCGAGATCTCCCACCACCGCCGTGATATGCGATGCGCCTTCGATGCCGAGCGGATGGCGGTCGCGCCAGAATTCATTCGACCAGGCGGGCTGGAGACGCGGATCGATCGTGTTACTGCCGATCACGGCAAATTCCATCTGCCCGTGGGTCTCTTTCGGATGTGTCCAGATGGCGAATTTCTCGTTGGGCGGCGTTACCGGCCGGCCGGTGACATCCCACTGTCGCAGACCGTGTTTTCCAAGGTGCGTCGAGATCGCAGGAACGTCGTCGATGTACCAGGCGATGGAGTGCAGATGCTGCCCGAAGCGATCGTGAAAGCGCTTCACGGAAAGGTTGCGCAGGTTGGGCACGTTAGCGGGCGACATCGGCTCCATGATCACATCGCCGATCGCGAGCAGCGACGCATCGCGGCCGGCCGCCTTGGCAAAGCCATGATAAAAGCGCGTGCACGCGAAGACTTCGTCGTACCATCGATCGACGGGACGGAGATCGCTGACCACATGCGTAACGTGAAACAGCTTGCCAATTTTGAACATGGTGGTTTTACCTCCCGGCCGCC
>DATJWT010000406.1:0-2259 GCA_035500975.1 Binataceae bacterium (SeqCode) | reverse complement strand
CACCGTCTCAGAAATGTTAGCAAATGTTAGCATCTCCACATCGCGGCACTCCGCGGAACCTCAAATTCCTCAATCAAATGAGGGCATTATTTCGGGACGCGCCCGCAGATCCTCGCACGCGATCTGCGTCGATCCTGTATCAATCTTCACTCAAACTGCTCACTTCCTTGCCATTCCCCGTAACCTTTCGAACCTCTTCGGGTTTATACCCTTGAGACGATGGTGCGCAGCAGGGCATCGGCATTGAAAGCGAATCCGCCTCCGGCGGATGAACGCGGCCTCATCGAGGCCGCGCAGCGCGATTCGCGCCGCTTCGCCGATCTCTACGAAAGCCATTTCGAGCGCGTCTATGCCTTCATCCTTCGCCGCGTCGGCGATCGCCATGAAGCCGAGGACCTGACCGCCGATGTCTTCCACCAGGCGCTCAAGAATATCGGGCGCTTCGAATGGCGCGGCGTCCCGTTCGCCGCGTGGCTCTATAAGATCGCGTCGAATGAAATCGTCGACCGGGCCCATCGCAAGGCCCGGCAAAATCCCATCGACCCGACCGACGATCCCCCCGAGCATTGCTACGAGGAAGTGGAAAATCGCGCGCGCCTGTTCCGCATGGTCGACAAACTGCCGTCCGATCAGCGCCGCGTAATCATTATGCGTTTTGCCGAAGAAAGGAGCATCCGCGAGATCGCTCAGCAACTGAAACGTACCGAGGGTGCCGTGAAACAGCTCCAGTTCCGCGGGCTGCAGAATTTGCGCCTGCGGATGGGTGAACAAAATGGCTAAGCGAAGGCACAAAGCCGGTCGCCGCCAGGCAGCCACTCACGGCCCGGCCGATCAGCTCGACCTCGGCGTCGAGGCGACCATGGCCAACGCCAGGTCCCCGCGCGTGACTCCGGACATCGCGGCGCTGCTGCGAGTCGCCGGCGATCTTCGAGGATTGCCGCGCCCTGATTTCAAGGCGCGCCTGAAGGCCGATCTCAAGAAGAGCGCCGGCAAGCATCAAGCCGCGCCTGTTCGCCACGGAATCGCGACTCCGTACCTGATGATTCGCGATGCCTCCCGCGCCCTCGACTTCTACAAGCGCGCGTTCGGCGCGACCGAGCTCTCGCGCATGACCGAGCCCGGAGGGCATATCGCGCACGCCGAAATCAAAATCGGCGACGCGCCCATCATGATCGCCGACGAAGAGCCCCGCTATTTCAACGTCAGCCCCGAGTCGCTCGGCGGCTCCTCGGCTTTCATCCACGTCTATGTCGACGACGTCGATGCGTTCGCGCGGCGCGCCGAGCGCGGCGGTGCCAAGGTGCTCGAAGCGCCGGAGGATTATCCGTACGGCGACCGCCGCGGCAAGTTCGTCGATCCGTTCGGACACGTCTGGATGGTCGCGACGCACAAGCAGGACGTGACCGCCGAGCAGATGAAGGCCGACTGGGATCGCTCGGTCGCGGCCGAAAAGGCGAAGCAGGCCGTACCCAAACCCGAGGGCTTCCACAGCGTCACGCCGTACCTGCACGTCAAGGGCGCCACCGAGTTCATCGACTTCCTCAAGCGGGCCTTCGGAGCCGAAGAGCTGATGCGCGTGCATCAGCCCGATGGAACCATCGCCCATGCGCAGATGCGCGTCTCGGGCTCGATCATCGAGCTGGCTGACTTTACGCCGAGTCCTGCATCGATCTGGCTCTTCGTCGATGACGTAGATGCGACCTACGAGCGCGCTTTGAAGGCGGGCGCCACTTCGATTCACGGACCGATGGACCAGGACTACGGCAATCGCGAAGCGAGCGTGAAAGATCCGTTCGGCAACCATTGGTATATCGCCAAGCCTCTCGAGACTGCCGCGCCCTGGCCGGTCGAGCTCCGTTCGGTGACTCCGTATCTTCACCCGCAGGGTGCCTCGAAGCTTGTCGATTTCCTGAAGAAGGCCTTCGATGCCGAAGAAGCCGCTCATTTTGCCGACGACAAGGGCGTCGTTCAGCACGCGCAGATGAAGATCGGCGATTCGATCGTCGCGATGGGCGAGGCGCACGGCGAGTATCCGCCGATGCCGTTCGCACTCCATCTCTATGTCCGCGATGCCGACGCGACCTATCGCCGCGCGCTGCAGGCCGGCGCGAAGTCGATGTACGCGCCGCGCGATGAAGCTTACGGCGATCGCTCCAGCGGTGTGACCGATCCTGCCGGCAACAGCTGGTACATCGCGACCTACCAGCATCCCGAGCAGCGAGAAGCAGCGAGCGCGCCCGATGCCACGCACGGCGGCGC
>DATJWT010000405.1:0-9821 GCA_035500975.1 Binataceae bacterium (SeqCode) | reverse complement strand
TGTAAGGCCGATGCTCTACCGCTGAGCTAACCGCCCGTCCCTGGGGACAACCACCAAGACTATCAGGATTTCCGTCGCCGGTAAGAAGCTCTGGGCGATCGCTAGCCAGGTTGCTTCACGCGAGTATCCGAGTAGCCCAGCGCCATGTGCATCTTGAAGCCCGCCAGGTCCCGCACCTGCGGCGGCAATGTGCGCAAGGCTTCCTTCGGTACGTCCAGGTACTGATTCTCTTCCTGCCGCAGCCATCCCAGCGAGTAGGACAGAAAGACTCCGTACCGCCAATCGCTCTCGGATCGATTTGCCCCCGCGCCATGCAGCGTTCCACCCATCCACAGCAGCACCGAACCCGCCGGCATCTCTGCCGCGACAACTTCGTCATCGCGCGCGACTCGTTCTGCCGGCCATCGATGGCTTCCCGGAACCAGGTGCGTCCCGCCGTTGAGTTCCGTGAAATCGCTAATCGCCCACATGCTGGCGACGATCATGTTGGGGCGCGGCAATTTGAAAAAGTTGAATGGATCTTCCTCGCGATGCAGCACCTGCACGGTCGCGCCCGGTCCCACCACCAGCCCGGCCGTCGCATGTACCTGGTAGGCGTGACAGTTGGGCTTCAGAAGGGCATCGCACACTGCAAGCATCAGCGGATGCGTCACGAAGTCGCAGAAGGTCCGGGACCGCGCTACCAGCGCCGTGATGCGCTTGGTGTGGCGCGGATAGAAATCCGACGGACCGCCATCCTCGGCATATTTTTCATTGAGGCTCCTGCCAACGTCGGCCGCATCGATCCAGGGCTGAAGCTCGCTCTTGAGCGAGCGCCGCTGCGTCTCGTCCGTAACTCCCGTGACCACCACGCATCCTGCGCGGGCCAACGCCTCGATCGCGTCAGAAAAGGGCGCTTTCGCTGGCACAACGGGTATGGATGGCATCCGTGTGAATCCTCCCGAAATTTCGTTCCCTTCGTACTTTGCCACGGAAACGTGTCGATGACAAAAACGGAAGGTTCTGCTCGTTTCCATTGGCCCACCTGGCCCGCTTCGACTCTCTTCGCCAGGACCTCTCGGTGGCACGCGGCTTGCCCTCAATAAAATGGAGGCGCATATGGGATCCTGTTATCCGAAAACCCTCCTCCAGGAAGTCCGCCTGCGTCAGCAAATCGGAGGTCATTTGTATGCCGGAAAAGGAAACTCTGGAACGAGCACGTGAGGATGAACGCGAGGGCAAGTCTCCATCGACCCAGGCCGGCGAATTCGTTCGCGAGGAAATTGATCACATTCGCGAAAGCAAGCACGGAGCTCGATCCACCAGGCAGGCCATCGCGATTGGACTCTCAAAGGCGCGGCGTGCCGGGGTCAAACTGAAAGCTCCCGCGCGCGGTAAGACTTCGCAGCGGACCCGCCGTCAGGCGCAGCGCGAACTTCGCCGCGGCCGCAAGCGAAGCAAACCTGCACGGACGCGATCGCGAGCGATTCAGAAAGCCCTGAAGCGCGAAGGCCGCAAGGCTGCTTCGCCTGAAGCGCTCGCTCGACAGGCGCGTTCTTCCGCGCGCCGCCGTACTCGAGCGTCCCGCAGTATTGCGGCCAGGAAAGCGGCGCGGACCAGGGCGCGGCGTCGGCATCGACGCTAAGGCGCTGAACCCGGGCTCGGAAGCCGATGGCAAAATCTCGTGTACCTCGAAAACGCCGCTGGGCAGCCAGGATCAAGACCGAGTCTACCTTTCCACCGCCCGGCACCTTCACGAAACCCGCTGCCGAAGTGGCTCGCATCATGGCCCGCAAGCGTGTGTCACCCGGCGGGATCGGCTCGGCCATCCGGATGGTTCAGATGTTCATCAACCGCGGGGGCAGGAATCTGAGCCCTTCTCGAAAGAAGGAATTGGAGAAGGCCAAACGAATCCTGCAGCGGCGCCTCCATGCAGAGCCACACGCCGTCAGTTGATCGACGCTACGCGTGCCCACGCTCGCGCGACAGACCCTAGCGGCTCCCGGCGCGCAACCAGTTCCAGAGGTTTACGGTTACTGCCGCCCGTATCGAGATCGCGATGCCGAACGCCAGCGCGAGCCACCCAAAAGTATTGCCTAGCACCCCATAGAGGGTCTCTCTTTCCGTGGCGAGCGGCGCCATCGCGACCAGGCTGCTGTATGGCGTCCCGGAGCTCGCCACCTCGTCGAGGACTCTTCCGTAGCGGTCGCTGATGGTGAGAACTCCTTCGCGCGCGGCGCGGACTATCGTGTATCCACCCTCGACGCCACGCAGGACCGCCATCCGCGAATGCAGCCACGCATCGCCGCCGAAGTCCCACGCCGGAACCAGCATCATGGTTACATCCTGTTCGGCGTAGTCGCGGCCCAGCCGCGGGAAGTCCATGTCCTTGCAGATCGCGATTCCGGTCAGGTTCCCATCGATGATTCTCACCATCTCGTTGCCGCCCGCCACAAAGGCATCCTCAAATCCCGGGACCAGGTGTCGTTTCGAATAGTCCGCCACCATCGCGCCGGATGGATCGAACATCCAGGCGCGATTCTCCTTATGATCCGTCAGCACCACCGTGACTCCTGCTACCAGGAACACCTTGTTGCTCTCCGCGGCGCGAGCAAGCGCATCGCGGATCGGCGCGATCTGTTCGGATGTGAACGCGGCGATCTTCTCGGGCAGCACCACGATCCTTGCACCCTCGCGCGATGCCTGCGCGATCGCGCTCCAGTAATATGTCCACGGTGGCACCTCGGGTGAGGGCGCTTTGGCGCCCGGCGCGGTGTCCACGACGATCAGGCCGACCTTCACTTCCGGCTCACTGGGAGCACTGATCAGCCGCGCGCTCCCGAAGCCCACGGCGAGCACGACGATGCCGGCAGCCAGGATGTAGCCGATTCGATAGTGCTTTTGCTGCCCACGATGGTACCAGGCCACCGCGACAGCGGATGCGAAAAGATTGATGACGAACACGATACCGCTGGTTCCCGCCAGCGACGCTACCTGGAGTATCGGCAGCGCGTTCATCTGGCTGTACGCGAGGCTGCCCGCCGATCCATGGCGCGAAAATGCCCCGATTAAAGTATCCAGCCCGGCCGTCAGGGTAGGGTACGCAAAGATCGAGAGCCAATGACGCCACCGCGCCACGAGCATTCGCGCGATGTTGATTAGAACCGCCAGGCTCAACGCGCGCCCGGCCGCGATCAGAATTGCCACGATCGGGCTCGCCACCGTCACGTAATACAGACCGGTACTCGTGCATCCGATCAGGCCCGCGACGATCGCCAGCCAGCTCGCTTCGTAGCGCGGCGCGACAAACGCCGCCGCAAGCAGCGGAACAGGAGCGAGCCACGCGGCCGGCCACCACGGATGGAGGCTCTCGGCGATCGAGATCAGCGCGCCGGACAGCACTGCCGCCACCAGGCGCCGGCGAAAAGTGTCGAGCGGAAATTGCGGCATCAGGAAGCCAGCGAATCGCTTATCTCATTACGTGAAATAAGGGCAGCAGGATCTCCGTGAGAATCAGCAGCGCGACCGCTACTTCGAGCAGCAGGAGCCTGCGGTCGCGCGCCACATCGACGACCAGTTCGAGCGCTTCTTGTACGCTTCTGAGCTTTAACTCCAGCGCGGCATAGCGGTCCGCGAGGTCGAACTCGGTGCGCAGATCGTCGTAGATCCTGTCCATCGCGGCGTCTTCCCACGTCGCATCGGGCTTGTCGAGGAGATGCAGCACCGAGAGCACTTCGTTGCGGTTCGTAATCGCCTCGCCGATAAACCGAACCAGTGGCTTGGTGCGAACCGGAACCGTTCCGCGCGTCTCCATTCGTTCGACCATCCTCCCCGTGCGTGCGAACAGCGAATCTACCACCCGCTCGTAGTATTCCATCGCCGCGCTCTGGGCGACCGTCAGCGCGACGACCCCGGCGCGGGCCGGGGTGAGCTTGTCGACGCGCAAGCTGCCGTCGGTCAAGCCGACGCTGGAATCGGGATCCTCGATCAGGGAATAGTCCTCGCGAACGATCTGCGTGCGGAGGCCCGGATGGGCCCGCTCCAGCCGCATCAACTCCAGGTCGCGCCGCAACTGCGGAGCATTGTGAAATACCATCGCGCCGAAAGGGTAGATGTACACCCCGGCCCCCGAATCGACCGGAAAGTACAGCTCATGCATGGACACCCGCGCTTCCGGATAGTGGGGCGCCAATTCCTTCAACGAGAGATTTTCAACGAATGCGATCGCGTAGAACTGATGGGTTCGGGCCGCCATGCTGCGTCAATCTATCCGGAAATGGCCTGGTCGTGTACCGCTCTCCTCGGCACCCCGTCTGGCTTCATCTAAGTCTCGTGTGAAAAGATCGCGAAGCCCTCCGGGTCCGGAGAATTACGCTGCACAGCGAGTTGAAAAACAAGCATCCTCTTTCGGTCGTCCTGGAAAGAAAGGAACGCGAGGGATCCCCGGGCACAGCGGAGGGCGGAACACTGGTCAGCGGCGAAGGATGGCGCGTGGTCGATGTGCTTTGCACCTGCGGTCCCGCGGATCGTCCCTTCGAGGAGCGCTACTGGTCGGTCGCCGTTTCTCTCGTCCTCTCCGGTGCCTTCGTATATCGAACCTCGCTTGGTTCCGTGCTTATGTCCCCGGGCGCCTGGCTGCTTGGTAACCTCGGAGGAACCTACGAGTGCTCGCATGAGCACGGGCAGGGAGATCGCTGCTTGTCGTTTCAGTTCGATCCCGCGCTGTTCGACCGCATTGCTCGCGACGCCGGCGTTTCGACCCCCCTGTTTCGCTCGAGTCGCGTACCTCCGCTACGCGCAATCACGCCTTTGGCCGCGCGCGCGATTTCAGCCCTGCACGGCGACGGCTCGTTTGAGGAAGTAGCTTTCGAAATCGCCGCCGGCATGCTCCGCATCGCCGGAGACCTGCGTAGCAGGGACGTGACGGTTGCTGCTCACGATCGATCCCGGATCGTGGAGGTGTTGCACCATCTCGAGCGCAACGCCGCGCGTCCACTTCGATTGGTGGACCTGGCCGCGCTCGTCGGCCTCAGCCCCTGCCATTTTCTGCGAACCTTCAAGGCCGTGACCGGAGTCACGCCTCACCAATGGTTGATTCGGGCGCGCCTGTGCCGGGCCGCGCAGCGCCTCGCAACCAGCGAGCAGGCCATCACCGACATCGCGTTCGACGTCGGTTTCGAAGACCTGTCGAATTTTATCCGGAGCTTTCGGGCTCAGTTCGGAGTGCCGCCGGGTCGCTATCGCGCATGCCGCCCGGCCCACCGGGCAAGAGCAGCGCGCGCGTTCTGCTAGCGGCCTTCCTTGGCCAGCGCCTGCCGAATCGCCATCAAAACGAACAAGAAGTCACGCGGACTCCCGACCTTGCCCATCATGTTCACGCGCCGCAGCGTGTTGAGCTCTTCGCGGTTGACGCGATATTGACGAAGCAGGGCGCGATTCTCGGAAAACAGCTTCCACGCATCGCGACGCTGCGCGGCCGCTTTCTCCTTGCCGCCGTCGACCATCGCCCGCGTCTCCGGGTAGGCCAACATCAGCAGCTCCGCGCGTTCCAGGCCCAGCACCTCGCCGAGTCGGTTCAGCACCGTGATAGAAGGGCGGCGCTGATCTTTTTCGAGATAGCTGATGTAGGAGGCTTTTACTCCCAGTTCGCTGGCGAGCTCGCGTTGCGTCAAGCCGAGGGCGCCGCGCTGACCCTTGATGGAAGATCCGAACGTTACGTCGCTTGAATTCTTTTTTCGCATATCTCTCGATCGATGACGGCCCTCGCGGGGTTGATTGGCTGGCGCTGCACCGGCGCCGTCTCACTATTAGTCACTTTTTTGGCCGATGCGCAATAGCTGATCGTCATTTTTGCGGTCACCTTCGGTTGAACGCTCGTCCAGCATCGCCTCTCCCGGCAGCCTACGCTCCACGTGGCAACACATCGGTGAACAATGTGCTAATGCGCGGCAGTACGCTACGCACTTGCTGGTGCAATGTGCCAATAGTCCGCATCTCGTCGCGTTTCAGCCAAGCCCCCCGCGCTTGCGGCGCTCGAACGCCAGCTTGCGCATCTCGGCCGGCGGTCCATCCATGAATCCAATCGAGTTCAGGTAGAGATCGCCGCCGAGCAGATGACGCAATGTCGGCGTGGCGCGATGCCACACTTCTTCGCGCACCGATACGAGATGGTTTTCCTGCACGCGCAGGAATGGGCGAACGTAGTACCCAAACAGCGCCCGTCGGCAGGAATTCCGGCTGATGTTCGCGCCGGTACGATGCCACGTGTAGCCGTGCAGGATCGCCAGCGTCCCGGCCGGCGCCACCACCGGCACGCAGGTGTAGTCGCGACCCGGTTCGGGATTGGCGCGCAGCAGGTGCGATCCCGGAACGTACTCGGTGCCGCCGTTTTCAAGGGTGAAGTCGTCCAGGAGCCAGATCGCATTTGCCGACAGAAGATATTCCGGATGCGGCGCGGGCACGTAGCCGCTATCGGAATGAAGCAGCATCGGTTCGCCGCCCGGCCCCGTTGTGTTCGATGAGAAGCCGGAGAGGATGCAATCGCCTCCCAGTAGCCGCGCCATTATTTTCATTACTTCGGGATGCTGGACGATTTCCTCGAAGATCTCGCCCTTGTTGACCAGGTTGAACACCCGCTGGTTGACGCCTTCCGATTCAAGGAATGCCGTGCCCGCCGCGCGCTCCGATCGGTTCAGCTCGTCGAGCCGGCCGCGAATTCGCGCGAGCAGCTCCGGCGACATGAAGTCGCGGACCAGCGCGATACCGTCGCGTTCCACGGTCGACGCGACCTTCTCGGTCTCGAGAACCATCTCCGAAACTCTCTCCTGAACGATCGGTTAATGATGTGACGAAAGGGTGGGCCGGTTCAAGCCCTTACCGCAACGACCGCGATTGTAGCGCGCCTAGCGCGTCAGCAAGACGTAGACCGTGCCGCCTACCAGCACCAGGATGCCCGGGTTGACGTGCCGCCAGAGCAGGATCGCTGTGACCACTGCCGCAATTCCGATCGCCACGAAGTCCGGCGTTCCGTCGGTGACGTGCACCAGGCTCAATCTCGCGATGGCGTAGGTGCCCGCGAACATCAGGCCAATCGCCACCGGCGCCATCCCCTGCTGTACCGATTGTCGCCACGGAGAACCCGCGAAATGGATCCAGAGTCGATTCGCCGCCAGCGTCAGCGCGCAATCCGGCAGAAAAAACGCGACCCCCACCACCAGGGCCCCCAGCGCTCCCGCCAGCCGATAGCCGATCAGCAGGACCATCAGCATGTTCGGTCCCGGCGCGACCTGCCCGATACTGTAGATGTCGCGGAATTGCTTGTCGGTGAGATTGAACCAGTGCACCGTCGCGTGCTGCATCTCGGGCAGTACTGCCGTGCCTCCCCCGACGGCCAGTACCGAGAGCATCATGAACACCAATCCGAGCTTTACCAGCTGCCAATTCATCGCGATTCCCCGTCAGCGCCGGTAATGGTCGTGCCGGGTTCGACGATAGAAGGGCACATGCTCGGGTCGTTCGGGACGAGGGCGATAGAGCCAGATCGAGACGGTGCCGATTACGAGAAGAACCACCGCCAGCGGCAATTTGAAAATGCTCACCGCCACGAAGGTCGCGACCACCACCATCAGGTCGGGCATCTTCAGCAACTGCTGTTTCCCCAGTTGCAGCGAAACCACCAATAAGAGGCCGGCGGCGGCAGCCGCGATTCCGAGCAGGAAGTGGCTCACAATCGGATTCTTGCGACTCTCACTCCACAGGATGCCCAGGACCATCACGAACACCGCCCCCGGTAGCATCAGTCCCGCGACCGCGACCGATGCGCCCGCGACTCCGCGCAGGTCATCGCCCGCAATCACCGCGATATTGACCGAATTGAGTCCCGGCAGCGTCTCGCTGATTTCCAGCGCGCTCATGAACTCCTCGTCGCTCAGCCAGCGCGAAGCCCTCACCAGGTATTCCCGCAGGTAAGCGACCACGCCGCCGCCGAAGCTGATCGCGCCGGCCATGAAGAAGACCCTGAAGATTTCATGGAGGCCGACCGGTGTTTTGGCCGCCGCGCTACCGGCGGCGTCTGAAGCTGTTGGCATTTCCATAGGTCAAGAAAATCGTCCCGATATGCTGAATTCGTCAGAGATTAGCGTAAACTTCGCCATTCCGAGTACCAGTAGATGCATAGACGGTCAATTCTGCCCATTGTACCGTCGATCAATGGATGGAAGATTCCCCGAGGGAGGATTCTGATCCGGATGGATTCCAACAAAGCTCTTTGGAGCCGACTTCAGTCCGCGGTTCCACGCGGCGTGAGCGTTTCGCTTCCGGTGTTCGCCGCCTCTGCGGAGAACGCCGAGATTCGCGATGTCGAAGGGCGTCGCTACATCGACTTCGCCGGCGGTATCGGCGTTCTCAATATCGGCCATCGCCATCCGCGCGTGATCGCGGCCGTCGAACAGCAACTCCGCGCCGTCACCCATGCCTGTTTTCAGGTCACTCCCTACGAACCCTACGTCCGCCTCGCAGAGCGTCTCAATGAACTCGCGCCCGGCAGCGCGCCGAAGAAGACTATCTTCCTGACCACCGGGGCCGAGGCGGTCGAAAATGCCGTCAAGATCGCGCGTCACGCCACTGCACGTCGCGCGCTGATCGCATTCGGCGGCGCATTCCATGGCCGCACCATGATGGCATTGGCGCTGACCGGCAAAATGAATCCTTACAAGGCCGGCTTCGGTCCCTTCCCGGCCGACGTCTATCACGTGCCATTTCCGGGCGGATACCGCGGCGGCAGCAGCGCCGAGAGCCTCGCCGCGATTGAAGAGCTGTTCCATTCGTCGATCACACCCGACCAGGTTGCCGCCGTCATTATCGAACCGGTACAGGGTGAGGGCGGTTTCAACGTCGTTCCCCCCGATTTCTTTCGCGAGCTCCGCGTCCTCTGCGACAAACACGGAATTCTTTTCATCGCCGACGAAATCCAGAGCGGGTTCGGTCGTACCGGCCGCATGTTCGGAATCGAACACTCGGGCGTGGTTCCCGACATGATCGTCACCGCGAAAAGCCTGGCGGGTGGATTTCCGCTCTCCGCCGTGACCGGACGCGCCGACGTGATGGACAGTGTCGGACCGGGCGGCCTCGGCGGTACTTACGCCGGCAACCCGGTCGCGTGCGCCGCCGCCCTCGCGGTCCTCGATGTGATGCGCGATGAAGACATCCTCGGGCGCGCGGAAAAGCTCGGTGCGCGGGTTCGCGAGCGCCTGCTTTCGATGTCGCGCGATCCGCGCTTCGCCTGTATCGGCGATGTGCGCGGGTTGGGTGCGATGCTCGCGATCGAGCTGGTCCGCGATCGCCATACGCGCGAGCCGGCGAGCGATCTCGCGCGCAAGACCGTCCTCAAGGCCGCCGACCTGGGACTGGTAATTCTCGCCTGCGGCCTTTACTCCAACGTGCTGCGAGTGCTGGTGCCTCTTACCGCGTCGCTGGAACTGGCCGAAGAGGGCATCAGCATCCTTGAGCGCGCGTTGGAAGAATCGCAATGAGTCCTCTCGGAGCAACTTCCGAAAAAGCTCCAATTTCACCACCCTCACCCCAACCCGTCATCCCGAGAGTTTGTGAAAAATTGCCGTCCAACCGCCGTCCTCAATCACTCCCGCCCAACGCCCGAACGTCATCCCGAGCGGAGCATTCTGATGCGGAGCCGAGGGACCTCGGTGAATGCTTCGGCTGCAGCTGTCGGAACAGACTAAACGGCACCACTGTCTCGATTCATCGTCCTTGGCAAAAAGCCGCCATTCTTCGCGTACGTGGAGGCCCGATGCATCGGTGAAGTTTTTGTCTGTCTCATGGTGGTA
>DATJWT010000404.1:0-25947 GCA_035500975.1 Binataceae bacterium (SeqCode) | reverse complement strand
TGGTGGCGGGGTCAAGGTCGCCGATCGGACCGCCCGCGATATCGCGCACCGTGAGATCGACGTGGCGCAGGTTTCCCTGTCGCGCCAGCTCCTCGAGGCGTTCGATCGTCACCACTCCGAGCATGTGCTTGGCAAGGCCCAGCAGCGTGCCGCCGCCCACGCCGGTCCCGCTAACGTGCATTATCTTTTCGGGGGTGACGGAGACCATTGCTGTGCCGGTCCCGAGCGAGACCACCAGGGCGTTGTCTTTCTCGGCCAACGAAGTTCCGCCCACGCCGATGGCCGTGAACTCGTTGACCTTGACGACTGGTCGCCCGAACAGTGTGTCACCAAGGGCGCGAGAACCTGCGCCCGTTGCGGCGACCCGCTCGATCTGCTCGAGCTGTAACCCGAAGTCAGCAGCGAGCTTGCCAAGGGCGCCAGCCGCCGCCGCAATCGGGTCGTTCGCCTCGATGGTTACTACGTGGATGCTACCGTTTTCCAGAATTACGGCGTCGGTGGTCGAACCGCCGATGTCGATGCCAACGATCATATGTGGTGCCGGCTCCTGTCCAGCCCGCCCAGAGGCTAGATCAGGGGCATCGAATGCGCAACGGAGTGGTATCCCGCCCCGCAGTCGGGGCACTATGCTAAGCGGTCCCATGGCACGCCGGAAACCATCGCCGTCGGGCGAGCTTTTTCAGCCCAAAACGCCGCTGGATCAACCCCTTGCGGACAGGATGCGTCCTGCGAAGCTGGAAGAGGTGGTTGGCCAGGACCATTTACTTGGCCCCGGCAAGCTACTCAGCCAGATGGTTGCGGCACATCGGCTCCATTCGATGGTGCTTTGGGGGCCTCCAGGCGCGGGCAAGACCACGCTGGCGATTCTGCTCGCGCGCCAGTCTGGAGCGGTGTTCAGGCAAATGTCCGCGGTGACCGCGGGCATCGCGGATCTGCGCGCCGCGGTCGAACAGGCGCGGCATGATCTCGATGCCGGCAAGCGAACGGTGCTGTTCATCGATGAGATCCATCGATGGAACCGCGCGCAGCAGGATGCGTTTCTGCCCCACGTCGAGAGCGGGCTCATCACGTTGATTGGCGCGACCACCGAGAATCCATCCTTTGAAGTCATCTCGCCTTTGCTGTCACGCGCACGCGTGATCGTACTCAACGCGCTGTCCGAAGACGCGATTCGTAGCATCATCGAGCGAGCACTTGCCGATTCCGAGCGAGGACTTGGCGCAAGCGGCCTGGAGCTGGGCGCGCAAGCGATGGATGAGCTGCTCAGGTTTGCCGGTGGCGACGCGCGACGCGCGTTGAACACGCTCGAGATCGCCGCCGAGCTGGCGCAAAACACCGGCACAAAGACCATCAGTGCGGAAAGTGTGCGCGAAGCGGCGCAGCACAAGGCGCTTCTTTACGATCGCGCGGGCGAGGAGCACTACAACGTCATCTCCGCGTTCATCAAGAGCATGCGCGGCAGCGATCCCGATGCGGCGCTGTACTGGATGATGCGGATGATCGAGGCAGGCGAGGATCCGTTGTTCATCGCGCGGCGGATGGTGATCTTCGCCTCCGAAGACGTCGGCAATGCCGACCCGCGCGGGCTGCAGATCGCGATTGCCGTAAAGGAAGCGGTCGATTTTGTGGGATTGCCCGAGGGCGTCATCCCCCTGGCGCAAGGCGTGACATACCTGGCGAGCGCGCCAAAATCCAACGCGTCATACATTGCGATGAACAAGGCGCGACAGGATGCGGCCGCAGAAGCTCTGCCGGTGCCATTGCACTTGCGCAACGCACCGACCGGTTTAATGAAGGGTCTCGGCTACGGGAAGGATTATCGCTACCCGCACGACGATCCGGGTGCGATCAACGAGCAGAACTATCTTCCGGAGCAGCTGTCGGGACGAACCTACTATCAGCCGTCAGATCGCGGTTACGAAATCAGGATTCGTGAATGGCTGGCGCGCGCTCGGGAAGCCCGCGCCAGGCAGACACCCAGAACCAGCAAGCCGTCGGGACGACAGGACTGATTCGACCCTGGTGCGGCGTGGAACTTCGCCGCGCAAAATCAGAAACCGCACGAACGAAGCGTTCGCTTCATCCGTGCGGCTTGCCGACCTCGAACGCGCGCGACTTGCGCGCTCAAGCGTTCAGGGATTATTTCTTCTTGGCACCCAGGACCGAGTCTTTGAGCGCCTTTGCGGCGGTGAACCGCAACCTGGTGCGCGCCGGGATCTTGATCGCTTCACCGGTGGCCGGGTTGCGTCCCATCCGTGCCTTGGACTGGCGCTTGCGAAAGATTCCGAGTCCCGCGAGGCGCAGGGACCCTTCTTTCTTCAGTTCCCGCACGACGAGATTGGTCAACTCCTCAAGCGCGGTCTTCGCTTGCTTCTTGGTTACTCCGACCTTGTCGGCGAGATGGGCTGCTACCTGCGACTGCGTCATCATCCTCCTCCTTGTACGGCCCGCTTCGCGGGCACGGGAGTCAGGGTGACGAAGTGACGGGCCTTTTTCAAGTACGTCAAGCGCGGATCAGTGCATATTTCTTAGGAATCGAGCAAGTTTTTGAACAGGCTGCCACGTTTTCAACACGCAGGCAGGGACTTTTGAGTCAGACAGCGACAGAAACGCTGCAAATTGCGGCGTTTTCGAGGCATCGCGATCGCCTCGGTCTAGTAGCGGACTTCCACCAGGTAGAGACCCGATGCGGGTGCCGGTGCGGGCGCGGTCGCGCGATCGCGCGACGCAATCATCGCGGCGACATCGTTCGCGGCGATTTTTCTGCGCCCCGCGTCGACCATTGCCGCGACCATCGTGCGCACCATGTGCCGCAGGAAGCTGGTCGCCTCAACCCGATAGATCAGCAAGTCGTCCGCGTGAGTCCAGTCGCTCGCGATGACGCGGCGCATCGTCGTCTTTTCCTCGGACCCGAGCGTCCGGAACGTTGCAAAGTCGTGTTCGCCGATAAATGCGTGCGCCGCAGCGCGCATCGCATCGAGATCGAGCGTTTCGCGCACCAGCCACGAGTATCGAAATTCGAATGCCGACCGCGATTCACGGTTGAGCACGCGGTATTCGTACACGCGAGAACGCGCATCGCGCCTCGGATCGAAGTCATCGGGCGCGCGTTCGACCGCGATCACCCCGATGTCCGCAGGCAGGAGTGCGTTCAAGGCGCGCTTCAAATCAGCCAAGTCGAACTCGCGCGGCAGCAACGCCGATGCGACCTGGCCGCGAGCGTGAACGCCAGCGTCGGTGCGGCCGGAACCGTGCACCCGAATCGATGTGCTGAAAATCTGCGTAAGCGCGGCTTCGAGACGCCCCTGGATCGAATCCTGGCCCGCCTGTAACTGCCAGCCGAAGTATGCCGTTCCGTCGTACTCGAGCGTCAGTTTTATGCGCATCAGTTTGCGGCCGGGGTCCCGATCGCAAAAGTTTCCGCCGTCCAGACTGCCGCCAGCGCAGCCAGGCGGGTGTTATCGAACACGCACCACAGCGTAGCCGTTTCACCGCTGCGTTCCGCACTGATCTCAATCGCTTCTTGCCCAACCGCATCGACGATCGAAAGCGCCTGGCCCTCTTCCATCAGCAGCACTCCGGGTGTGGCGCGCAGGCTCTCCAGCCACTCGTCACCGTCCGATTCGAGGCGCGCGGCGATAGTCAATCCGGTGCCGTGCAGGACGGGGACGGAGACAATCTGTACGTTCAGCGCCGGGACCCGGGCGGTCGCCAGCGCCGCGACCTGGGCTGCGATCCGATCGGCGGTCGCACGCTCGCTCTCCCGCACGAATGCGTTGAATGAACGCTGCGTTTCGTCGTCTTCGAGATCGAGACGTGCGCTCAACAGGTCGGTTGTTTGATCGACCAGCCGCGCAATCGATCCACGGCCACCCGCCGATGCGCCTGACAGCACCGTCGCGGTCGCCGCCGCCGGCTTTAGTGCATCCAGGCACAACGTCAGAACGTGTGCGGCGGGATGGGGGATCGTAAAGAGCCGCCGCCCACTCAATTCCGCGATGCGGGCACGCGAAGTTACTCCGGGCGCAACCATCGGAATGAGATCAGACGGATTTCGTGTGGCGCCGCTCAGATCGATCAGGACTGGTCCCGGAACGGCATTGATGATTTCAGTCGCGGCATTTTCGGGAATGGCAAGAAAGGCCAGGTCAAATTCCGCGAGATCCTCGGGATCGCGCAGAGCCTCGACCAGATATTCGTCTTCTGCGGTTTCTACCGTGCCGGCCGCGCCGCTCTGGCTTGCGAAAAGGGTCAGCCGCGAATGCGGGAATCCTCGTCCTGCCAGAAGCTCGACAATCTCATTGCCCACCGCGCCGGTGGCTCCCACAACCGCCACTCTCGGCTCGCGGGGCGAAGACATCAGGTCTCCGAGGCCTCCAGCTTTTCCCTGACCAGCCGGCCCATCGCCTTGCATCCGATGAACTTGGTTCCGGGTGCACCGAGATCCCTGGTGCGATGGCCTTCCTTGATGACCGTGTCGACGGCTTGAGTGATCAACTCAGCTTCGGCGCGCAGACCCAGCGAATGCTCCAGCAGCATCGCGGCGGAAAGAATCGCGGCGAGGGGGTTCGCTTCGTCGCGGCCCGCGATGTCGGGGG
Organism: Binataceae bacterium (SeqCode); assembly: GCA_035500975.1. Taxonomy (GTDB): domain Bacteria; phylum Desulfobacterota; class Binatia; order Binatales; family Binataceae; genus JAFAHS01. Next base: position 21,349 of record DATJWT010000404.1, on the reverse strand, counting down.
CGCTGCCGTGAATCGGTTCGAACAGCCCGACGCGAAATCCAGCGCTGTTGACCTCCTCACCGAGCGATGCGGACGGCAGCAAGCCCATCGAGCCCGCGAGCACCGAAGCCTCATCGGTCAGGATGTCGCCGAACATGTTCTCGGTCACGACTACGTCGAAGTCGCGTGGGCGGCGAATGAGATGCATCGCCATCGAGTCAACGAGCTGGCTCTCGAAGGCAACGTCCTTGTACTCCTTGCTCAGCTCGACTGCTACCTCACGCCACAAGCGTGATGAGGACATCACGTTGGCCTTGTCTACCGAGGTCAGTTTCTTGCGGCGCTCGCGTGCAAGCTCAAAACCGAAACGCAGCACGCGCGCGATTTCCTGCTCATTGTAGAAACAGGTATCGACGGCTTCGCGTCCTTCCTTGCCCTGGCGCTTCTCGCTCGGCTTCCCGTAATAGATACCGCCGGTCAGTTCGCGGATGACGACGAGATCGACGCCGTTGATGATGTCGGGTTTGAGCGGCGACGACGCCAGCAATTCTTTGACCGCGCGCACCGGCCGCAAGTTGGCGAACAACCCGAGCGCCTTGCGCAGTCCGAGCAACGCCTGCTCGGGTCGCTTGTCAGCATTGGGATTGTCCCACTTGGGTCCGCCTACGGCGCCGAGCAGGATCGCGTCGGTATCCTGCGCGTTCTTGAGCACGTCGTCGGGCAGCGGAGTGCCGAAGGCGTCGATCGCGTGGCCACCGATTATGCCTTCCTTGAACTCAAGATCGATTGCCGACTGGCGGGCCACGGTTTTGAGAACCTGCTGGGCCTCGCCGACGACCTCGGGGCCAATGCCGTCACCCTTAAGAACTAGAATCTTGTAGGCCATTTACGAGCCGGAGAACGATTTTTAGGGCAGTTGCAGACCAGTGGTGGGGATGTTGCCGTCGTTGGTTTAGATTCAATCCGCGACTATTCGCTGCGCGAGGCGATGGGAGGCTGCCGGCGAATGCGTCGAAATCACGTTTCAGGTGGCTAGCACTAGCCGAAGTCAGCTTTCACGGCAAGCCCCCGAAAACCTTTGCCGCAAAAAGCAGCCATCCGGGGTCATCTACGGCACGTCCATCGTGGGCTTGAGGGGCATGCCCTTCCGGCCCTTCAGACGGTTGAGCGCGTTGACCAGCGCCAGCGCGCTCGCCATCACGATATCGCTATGCGCCCCCGCACCCGCCACCGTCATCCCATTTTCACGCACCATGCAGCTCACTTCCCCGAGCGCATCGGTACCGCCGGTGATCGCCTTGACTGCGTAGCGCTCGAGCGTGGGCTGGATTCCGACGATTTTGTAGATGGCCTTGTAGCAGGCATCGACCATCCCGTCGCCTTCCGCATGGGCACTCTTCTCCTCACCGTCCACTCGCAACGCAACTTGCGCGTGCGGGAGAGACTTGGAGGTTGAACTGACCTGGAGGTCGATTAGTTCGTAGTGATCGGTGGTGCGCCGCGCTTCTTCGGTTACCAGCGCCAGAATGTCGTCGTCATAGACGACCTTCTTCTTGTCGCACAGCGCCTTGAACTCGGCGAAGGCCTTGTTGAGATCGATCGATGCGGTATCGACGCCCAGATGCCTCAAGCGATCGGCGAAAGCATGCCGCCCCGAATGCTTGCCGAGCACCAGCTTGTTTGATGGGATGCCGATGTCCTCGGGCTTCATGATCTCGTAGGTCAGCTTGTACTTGAGTACGCCGTCCTGGTGGATGCCGGCCTCGTGCGCGAACGCATTGTCGCCGACGATCGGCTTGTTGGCCGGGACGGGCTGCCCGATTACCTGCGAGAGCAGCCGCGATGCCGGGTAGATCTGGCGGGTGTCGATGCGCGATTGCACGCCCATCAGGTCGTGTCGCGTCTTCAATGCCATCACGACTTCTTCCATCGAGCAGTTGCCCGCGCGCTCACCGATTCCGTTGATCGTGCATTCAACCTGGCGCGCGCCGTTCTTCACCGCCGCCAGCGAGTTCGCTACCGCCAGCCCCAGGTCGTTATGGCAGTGCGCGCTCCAGATGACCTTGTCGGCGCCAGGCACGTGCTCGCGCATGTATGCGAACATCCGGCCGAACTCCTCCGGAATGGCGTGACCGGTCGTGTCGGGCAGGTTGATAACCGTCGCTCCTGCGCGAATCACCTCGCCGCAAACTTTGGCCATGAAGTCCCAGTCCGAGCGCGATGCGTCTTCGCAGGAGAACTCGATGTAGTCGAGATTTTTCTTCGCGCGCGTGACCGCCCAGGTGGCCGCGTTGAGCACGTCCTCGCGCGTCATGTTGAGCTTGTACTTCATGTGGATTTCGGAGGTGGCGATGAAGATGTGGATGCCAGGGCGAGTGGACTTGTCCACCGCGCGCAGCGCCTGGTCGACATCCTCCTCGCGGGTCCGTGACAGGCTCAGCACGGTCGGACCTTTGACCGCATCGGCCACGCGGCGGACGGATTCGAAATCTCCGGGAGAGGAAGCGGCAAAGCCGGCCTCGATGATATCGACGTTAAGGCGGTCGAGCTGGCGCGCAATCGCGATCTTCTCTTCGACGTTCATCGTGCAGCCGGGCGATTGCTCGCCGTCGCGCAGCGTGGTGTCGAAGATCCGTACGTAGTCTTCGGCTTGGTTAGCGTTGATCTCGGCCATCGGTCATCTCCTTAAATTCCCGGAAGGTCCCGAAGAAGCCGTAGGCAGAAAAAGGAAACGCCCCGGGCGGCTTCTTCGGCCCACCGCCCGGGGCGTTCGTCTCGGTTTTGAGGGGCCGGTCAGGCCCGTTCCGCGACGCACCCGGCGTGGGCCCTTGTAAGGGCCAGGCTAAGAAGCAGTCCGGGTAGCAGATTGCGGAACATAACGCTCGGATTGTAGGCGGACGCCGAAAGACTAGTCAAGCCGCCGCCACGAGACGACAGTGGTGAGTGTCAATCACCATGCAGAAAGAGATTCTCAACCTGTTTGCGGCGAGAAAAGGGCATTTTCGCTTTGAATCCGGCCATCACGGCGACTTATGGCTCGACGTTCCACTGACATTCGTGGAGCCCGTCCGGATTCGTCCCTATGCGAGGAAACTGGCGCACCTGCTTTCGGCTCATCGAGTCGAGGTTGTCTGCGGCCCACTGGTGGAAGGAGCGTTCCTCGCACAGATGGTGGCGGAAGAGTTGGCGGTGGAGTTCTGCTTTGCGGAACAATTCGCGCGATCGACTGTCGATGGATTGTTCCCGATGGGCTATCGCATTCCGGATGCGCTTGGCGCGCGAATAGCGGGAAAGCGAATCGCGGTAGTCGATGACGTTATCAACGCGGGTTCTGCGGTTCGTGGCGCAATCGAGGAGTTGAAGGGTTGTAGGGCACGCCTGGCAGCGATCGGTGCTTTGCTCGCGCTTGGTGCACGCGCTTCAGATCTCGCGCTGTCCGAGAAAGTACCGCTCGAGAACCTCTCCACTTTGGAAGTCAGCAATCTCTGGGAGCCGGCTTCGTGCCCATTGTGTGAGGCCGGCAAGCCGCTGGAGGGAGGCCGTCCCTAAACGCTAGATTTCGATCATGAGCGCTCCGGCTAACCCGCCCAAAAACGCGATCGTCGTTCTCCTCGACAGTCTCAATCGCCATTTGCTCGGCGCATATGGCAGTCGCGAGTTCGCGACGCCGAACCTCGATAAGTTTGCGCGGCGCGCGGTGCGTTTCGACAAGCACTACACCGGCTCGCTGCCCTGCATGCCGGCCCGTCACGACATCCTGTGCGGCGCGATGGACTTCCTGTGGCGGCCGTGGGGGTCGATCGAGATCTGGGAAGAGCCGGTAACGGCAGCGCTGCGGGCCGCGAAGGTCACCACGAAGCTGGTTTCCGACCATCCGCATCTGTTCGAAGTCGGCGGCGAGAACTACCACTGCGACTTCGATGCGTGGGACTACCAGCGCGGGCACGAAAGCGATGCGTGGAAGACACGCCCCGATCCGAGCTGGATAGGTGCACCGTCGTTCGGCCGCGGCTGGATGCCTTACGACAGCTCGCGCGGACATTTTCGCGGCGAGGAAGATTTTCCGGGTCCGCGAACTCTCTCGGCGGCGGCGCGATGGCTCGACACGGAAGCGCCCGCGCACGATCGCTTCATGCTGTTTATCGACGAGTTCGATCCCCACGAACCGTTCGATACGCCCGAGCCATACGCATCCATGTACGATCCAGGCTGGCAGGGGCCGCATCTCATCTGGCCTCCATACATGCGCGGTGCGATCGAGCGCGGTGTCCTGTCGCCCGCGCAAGCGTATCAGGTGCGGGCATCCTACGGCGCCAAGTTGACGATGATCGACAAATGGTTCGGCAAACTTGTGGATTCAATCGAGCGGGGCGGGTTCTTTGCCAACACCGCCGTCATCGTGGGCACGGACCACGGGCACTATCTCGGCGAAAAAGATACCTGGGGCAAGCCGGCGGTGCCGGTCTACGAAACGCTCGGCCACATCCCGATGATGATCGCGTGGCCAGGTATCGCCTCTCGCACCGTCGGTGCGCTCACTACCAACGTCGATTTGCATGCGACGATCTGCAACCTCTTTGGCGTGACGATGAAGCATCGTACTCACGGGCGTTCTGTCGTTCCCCTGATAACCGGCGAGCAGCACAGCATCCGCGATTGGGCGCTGTCGGGCGTGTGGGGGCGCGAGGTTCATCTGATCGATGGCGCCCGCAAGTATGCGCGCGCTCCGCAGGGCGACAACGCGCCGCTCAGTGTCTGGTCAAACCGATGGTCCACGATGCCGGCCATCGGCCATCCCGAGTTGAAGCTCCCGTTACCTGACGATCGCGCGGTACTCGATCGGATGCCGGGATCGAAGGTTCCCGTCATTCGGCAGCCATTTGGCGCAGGTGAGCGTTTGCCATTCTGGGCGAACGGCAAATTCAGCGGGAATCATCTGTACGACCTGGTGAACGACCCTGGCGAAGATCGAAACCTCGCAGGAAATCGCGGCGAAACCGACGCTGCCGACGCTCTGCGTGCGGCGCTAGTCGAGATGGAGGCTCCGTCCGATCAGTTCGTAAGACTGGGGCTCAAGTAATCGTCAGTGCGCTTCAGGCGCATCGGGAATGCGACGCGCGTCTGTCTCAACCGGCTTGGGCTCGCCCGCCACCGGATGAAGCCCCGCAGCCTTGGTCGGCGTCCGCTCCCCTTTGATCACCATCAGGTACGGTCCCGACAACACGAACGCGCAAGCGAGTACGAAGACCGTCAATTGCGGCATCGCAACCAGGAACGCCGCCGTGATGATCACCGCGATCATCAATTCGATCTGCGCGCGCTTCTCCAGGTTGAGGCCCTTGAAGCTGGGATAGGGCACGCGCGAGATCATCAGGCCTGCGAGCGCCAGCGTGATCGGCGCCATCGCAGAGCACAACGTCTTCGGCGAGCTGAATTCGAAATAGCTGTATGCCAGTGCGATGCCGGCGATGAGTGCCGCCGCGCCCGGGACCGGCAGGCCGACGAAGCGGCGCTTGTCTATCGATGCCGTCTGAACGTTGAATCGCGCCAGGCGCAACGCTGCGCAGACCACGAACAGCCCCGAGATCGCAACGCCCAGCCCGCCGATCGGTTGAAGCGCCCAGGTGTATGCGAGGATAGCGGGCGCCATCCCGAATGCGACCACGTCGGAAAGGCTGTCGTACTCGATGCCGAACTGGCTGGAGGTGCGTGAGAGCCGCGCCACACGGCCGTCGAGGCCGTCGCAGATAAACGCCACCATGATCATCAGGGCCGCGAGCTCGAAGTGCCCGGCGATCGAAGAGATTGCCGAGTAGAATCCCGACAGCAACCCGATCGAAGTGATGGTTGCGGGCGCCAGGAACACTCCACGCTTGAGCGGTGCTGCCACCTTGTCGCGTTGCTCCTTGATTCGGCCCGAGATAATGCGCACACCCGGCCGCTCCGGCCGAGTGAAGTGTCGTCGTGGTCTCATGCGTTGAGTTCTGCCAGGACAGAGAGTCCCGCGCGCACGCGGTCGCCGACCGCGACCGTGACGCGAAACTCCGCCGGGATAAAGTGATCGACCCTGCTTCCGAACATGATCAGGCCAATCCTCTGGCCACTCTCGATTCTATCATGTACGCGCAGTTTGCATACGATCCGCCGGGCCAGGTATCCCGCCACCTGCATCATGCCGAACGCCCTTGCGTTCAAGTCTTTGAAAACAATCAGGTTTCGCTCGTTGTGCTCACTGGCTTCGTCGCGAAACGCCGCCCTGAACTCGCCCGCCGTATGCTGCACGCGCGTGACCTCGCCTGCGACGGGAGCCCGATTTACGTGCACGTTGAGCGGAGACATGAATACCGAGACGCGATGACATTTCGTGCCGGGCGCTCCCGGCATCTCGACTTCGGAGACGTCGGTGACCTTGCCGTCGGCGCCCGAGATCACCACGCCGTCGGTTCGCGCGGGAAATCTTTCCGGGTCGCGAAAGAAGGACGCTACGGCCGCTGCCGCGAGCATCACGACCGCGCCGATCTTGTGCAGGCCTATGGCGATCAGCGCGAGCGCGAGCGCGAAGACGGAGAGCGAGATGCCGAGGCCCTCCGCCGCGATTCCGATCGCGCTCGCGATTCCGGCCATCGCCGCTTTAGTTCTTGGATCGATCGACCAGGCGATCGCTGGCCAGCCACGGCATGAAGGCGCGCAGCTCGCGGCCGACATCTTCGATCTGGTGCTTCTCGCCTTCCTTGCGTAGTTCGCGGAAGTGCGGAAGACCGGCGCGATACTCATCGATCCATTCCTTCGCGAACTTGCCGGACTGGATATCGGCGAGAATCTTCTTCATCGATTCGCGGGTGTCCTTCCCGATCACTTTTTTGCCGCGCGTCATGTCGCCGTACTCAGCCGTGTTGCTGATCGAGTAGCGCATGTTGGAGATGCCGCCCTCGTAAATGAGATCCACGATCAGCTTCACTTCGTGAACGCATTCGAAGTAGGCCATCTCGGGAGGGTATCCCGCGTTGACCAGCGTTTCGTAGCCGGCGCGAATCAGCTCGGTCAGTCCGCCGCAGAGGACGCTCTGCTCGCCGAACAGGTCGGTCTCGGTCTCGTCCTTGAAAGTCGTTTCGATAATTGCCGCGCGGCCGCCGCCGATTCCCGATGCCCACGCGAGGCCCACCGCGCGCGTGTCGCCCGAAGGATCCTGCTGAATCGCCAGCAGGCAGGGCACGCCGCGGCCCTTGGTGTATTCCGAACGCACCAGGTGCCCGGGACCCTTGGGCGCGACCATGAACACGTTCACATCGGGCGGAGGCTGGATGAATTTGAAATGAATGTTGAAGCCGTGTCCAAACGCGAGGTACTTGCCCTTCTTCAGATGCGGCTCGATATGCTCGCGGTAGATATCCGACGCGGCCTCGTCCGGCACCAGCATCATGATCACGTCGGCGCGGCGCGCGGCCTCGGCGGTATCGAAGACCGGCAATCCCTGCTTGGTCGCCTTCTCGCGCGACGCACTCTTGGGGTCGAGCCCCACGCACACGTCCATCCCGCTGTCGCGCAGGTTCAGCGCGTGCGCATGCCCCTGGCTGCCGAAACCGATAACCGCGATTTTCCTGCCGCGTAATGCGCTCAAGTCCGCATCGCGGTCGTAATAGACCTTCATTCGATTGCCTCTCCTGGAAATTCCAAATTAGCGCTGATGGCGATGGCCGTTGGTGTTGAGCTGAACCGATCGCGCCATCGTAATCTTGCCGGAACGTATTATCTCCTTGATGCCGAGCGGACGCACCAGGGCGACAAACGCCTTAATCTTGTCGGAATCGCCGGTAATTTCGACCGCGGTAGAGTTGGGCCCGATGTCGACCACGTGGGCGCGAAAGGCTTGCACGATGGAATCGAGCTCGGACCGCGTGCGCTCTTCGACCGCAACCTTCACGATGACCATCTCGCGATCGATCGTGTCGACGTCCTGGAAGTCCGTGACCTTGATCACGGATACGAGCTTGTTGAGCTGCTTGTTGATCTGCTCGAGCACCTGCTCGTCACCACTGGTGACGAGCACGATGCGCGAGACGGTCGGATCGAGCGGATCCGCGGCGACCGTCAGCGACTCGATATTGTAGCCGCGGCTCGAGAAGAGGCCTGCGACGCGCGCGAGCACGCCGAATTCGTTTTCAACCAGTACGGATATCGTGTGACTAGGCATGCCGTTCGCGCGCGCGTACGCATCGGCGGAGCCTCAAGCTGTTTACTTCGCGGCACCTGCCATCGAAGCCCGGCCCTGGTAACGCTCCAGGATGGCCATCATACGGTCTTTCGAGGCCAGTTTCAGCTTGTGGATACGCTTTTCCTCCATTTCCTCTTCGACGCTCAGAAAGTGCTTGCTGCGGAATTCCAGGAGCCGATTCTTGAGCTGCAGATGTTCCTCGTACACCGACTTCAGCTCGTCGTCGTGGTTCAGATGCTGCTGAATGAGTTCTTCCTCTCTGCGCTCCATACGCCCTCCGTTAGCTTGGGCTGGCCGGGTGCGGCGATGGCATCCGGTGGCCGTACGTAAAGCGGCTCCAGGGTGTCGGCCGAATCGCTCTTCCCGCGGGCAATGGCCGCCGCGCCCAGCGCGGCGATATAGCGCCCTCTCGATTCGATTGCCGAAAGCTCCAGAACCGTCGTTTCCAGGCCCTTTTCCCCTGCAAGGGCCGCCGCATCGTTTGCTTGATAGTCGCCGGCGAGAATCGTGTGACGATCGAGATGTGATATCACTTGCACCAGCGGCATAACCACATCCTGAGATATCTTCTCTAACCCATCAGCAACGATTTCGTAAAGGGCTGCGTACACCTCGTTCTTGCGCGCATCGGTCAGCGCGCAAACCCGCATTTCGGGCCGTGCGGCGGGACATTCGAGGGCCGCGATCGCGAGCGCATCGAGGCTCGGCACCCCCACGATTTTGGCCCTGGAAGCGAACACCAGCCCCTTGGCATAGCTGAGACCGATTCGAAGCCCCGTGAACGATCCGGGTCCGGTTCCTACCGCGATAGCCGCCAGGTCCGCCGGGCGAAGTTTTGCCTCGTCCAACAATTGTGCGACCGCGCCCGGCAGGGCGGCGCCATGCGACGTCACCGGGCGTACGGCCTGGCCCACGATGCGGCCATCGACGGCCAGCGCGATGCTGGCGATGGTTGATCCGGTATCGAGCCCCAGGACGGGGCCGGTTGAGCTGGCTTCGGCCAGCAGTCGGTCAGCCCTGAACAATCCGCGAGATGTCATTGAAAATAGCGAATGCCATCAATGCCACGAGCAGGAACAATCCCACCTGCAGGGCGATCTCCCGATGGCGCATCGCGAGCGGTTTGCCGCGCACGCCTTCGTAAACGAAAAACGCGAGATGGCCGCCGTCGAGCAATGGTACCGGCAGCAGGTTCAGGAGCCCGAGGTTGAGGCTTAGCATGACGGTGAACATCGCGACGCTCGCCAGTCCCTGGCGCGCTTCCTGTCCTGCCATCCGTGCGATCGCGATCGGACCGCCGAGCGCCTCGCGCACCGGCATCCCGCCCGTGACGATCTTCGCGAGTCCCATGACGAGCTGTGCGGTGAGCGACGCGGTCCCGATAACTGCATGATAGCCGGCGCTGATCGGATTCATCCGGTGAATTTCCGCGTCGCCCCGCGGCATCACGCCGATAATCCACTCGCTGGTCGTGGTGCCGTAGATGGTCTTTTGCTCTTCGCGCCGGGGAGTGACGGTCACGTGAATTCTGATGACGGTCGCGCCTTCCGGCCGGTCGACGTCGAGCGAGAGCGGGGCGCCTTTGCTGCCCCGAACCACATCGGAGAATTCGCCCCAGGTCGGAGTCAGCTTGCCGTTGACGGAGACAATCTTGTCGCCCGGCTTCAGGCCCGCCTGGATCGCGGGCATGCCCGCTTTCAATTCGCCGACGATCGGCAGCGGCGTGGGCATGCCGTACATGAACAGGAGGGCCAGCAGAATCGGCGCGAACAGGAGGTTCGCCGCAGGGCCGGCCAGGACGATCGCAAAGCGTTTCCACAAAGGCTGGTTGGGAAACGCGCGCGCTCGAAACGCAGCCATCAGATCGTCAGGGGGATTTTCCTGAAGGGAATCGCGCGCCTTGGCGGCAGAATCTGAAATGCGGATGCGGTTGAGCAGCAGGGTCTCTTCGGGTCTCAGGCGCCGGGAGAAGCTGACTGCATCGGGATGGAACGCGAGCTGCTCGAGCGCGGCATCGGGTTCCGATTTTCCCGCTTGCGCGCCTCGCGAATCAGAAGCTGTCGCAATCTGGGTGATGTCGTGCCCGATTTCGACCAGGAAATTGTTCAACTCTTCGGAACGAGGCTCATCGCCGATTTCTTCGCCGAGCATCCGCACGTAGCCGCCAAAGGGGGTTGCCCCGATGACATACTCGGTCTCCCCGCGGCGGATTCCCGCGATACGCGGTGGGTAGCCGATCGAGAAGCGGAGCACGCGCACGCCGAGCTTCTTGGCTACGAAGAAGTGACCGGACTCGTGAACGATGATTAGCAGACCGAGAATGACAACGGCGGAAACGATCGATGTCAGCATCAAATCTCCAGCAGGAGCGGCAGAGAAAGCAATGCGGCCCCTTAAGCCGCATCACCTGAAACAATAATAGGAAAACACCGCCGCGAACACTAGGGAACAAGTGCGGTCGAGAAGGCCGCCGTGACCCGGAAAAATCCAGCCGGAATCCTTGACTCCGGCCGAGCGCTTGAACGCCGAGCCTGCCAAATCGCCAAGCTGCGCAAGAACCGCGATAGCCGCGGAGATTGCCGCAACTTCGCCGGCCGACAATGCCGGCATCAGCCACGGATGCAAAATCAGGCCGCCCACGATCGATGCCAGCAGGCCCGCGATCGCGCCCTCGACGGTTTTGTTGGGGCTTACGCGCGGAGCGAGCTTGTGCGTGCCGAACGCGCGCCCGCCGAAATATCCGCCGGTGTCGCTGGCGATAACCACCAGCAGCATCGCGATGAGATACCCCACGCCGTGAGGCAGATTTCGCAGCATCGCGAAGTAAGGGAAGAGCACCCCGACCCAAAGCGCGCCGAGGGTCTGAAGGACCCAGCCTTTGGGGGCATTCTCCGCGCCCGCCGTGCCGACTCGCGCCACCAGCCCCATCATCAGCAGGATAACCGCGAGCGGGAAAAACCACTCGCCACGGTCACCACCCTCAATCATCGCGAGCAGCGGTCCGCCTCCGGCTACCACGATCAACAGCATCGCCGGCAATCCTTCGGCCGCGGTGATACCGGCGACTTCGTACAGGCCCCACGCCCCGACGATCGCGATGAATATCGAAAACCCGAAGTTGGGAAGGAAAATGATCGCGCCCAGAACGACGGGAAGGGCGATGGCCGCCGTCCAGACTCTAGCGCGCAGCACGCGGGAATCAGCCGGGGCTCAAGGCGCCGAAGCGCCGATCGCGGGATTGGTAAGCAGCCAATGCGCTCAGCAACTCGCGCTCGCGGAAATCGGGCCAGAGGGTGTCGGTGAAATATAGTTCGGTGTAAGCCAACTGAAACAGGAAGAAATTGGAAACGCGCAACTCGCCGGAGGTGCGAATGAGCAGGTCGGGATCCGGCATGCTTCCGGTGGTCAGCGCGCGCTGTATCGTGGCTTCTTCGATATCGTCGGGGTTCAGCTCTCCCGCGGCCACCGCGCGCGCGATCTTGCGCGTCGCGCTGACTACGTCCTGGCGGCCGCCGTAGGAGAGCGCCAGCGCAACCGTCATCGCATCGTTGCCCTGCGTGGCCACGACAGTCTCCGCAAGCACCTGGCGCAGGCGCGGCGGCAAGCGCTCGGTGTCGCCCAGCGCGAGGATGCGGATGCCGCGTTTCATCAGCCGCTTGGTCTCAGTGACCAGGTAGCGATGGAAGAGCTGCATGAGGAAGTTCACTTCGGTAGAGGGCCGCTGCCAGTTCTCCGCCGAGAATGCGAACAGCGTCAGGTACGGAATTCCCAGCTCGCGCGCCGCTTCGACCACTGCACGAACGGAATCCTTGCCGCGGCGATGGCCCTCGTTGCGGCCGAGTCCGCGGCGCCGCGCCCATCGCCCGTTGCCATCCATCACGATTGCGACGTGACGCGGCAGGCGCGAAGGGTCGAGCGAGAGCTCCGGGAAATCGTTGAGTGGAAGCGTAATGGCCACGTGGCTTGACGATCGGCGGCGGGCGATGGGGGCGAATCGCCGGGGCTGCTCAGACCTCCATGATCTCGGCTTCCTTGCCCGCCAGCACCTTGTCGATTTTTTCGGTGAACTCGGTCGTGAACTGCTGGATCTTCGCCTCACCCGCGCGCAGGTCATCGTCGTTGACCTGTTTTTCCTTGTGCAGATCCTTGAGCATGTCGTTGGCGTCACGACGATGATTGCGCACGCCGACGCGAAATTCCTCCGCAACTTTGCGTACGTGCTTCACCAATTCCTTGCGGCGCTCTTCGGTCAGCTCGGGAATCGCGATGCGAATCAGCTTGCCATCGTTCATCGGATTGAGCCCGAGGTCGGAGGTCTGGATCGCCTTCTCGATGTCGTGGAGGGAGGACTTGTCGTAGGGGGTGATCACCAGCAGGCGCGCTTCCGGTGCGGCCAGTCCGGCCAGCGATCGCAGGGGAGTCTTGGCGCCGTAGTAATTTACCTGGAGATTTTCGATGAGCGCGGTCGAGGCGCGCCCGGTGCGCACGCGCGCAAGCTCGTGTTTGAAAGCCTCGACGGCCTTCTCCATTTCCTTGCGCGCCAGTTCGATTACTTCGCCGGTCATGACGGTGCGCTCTCCACCCAGGTCCCGATTGGCTCGCCTGTCACAGCCCTTCTTATATTACCCGCTTTGCGCAGATTGAACACAATGATGGGAAGCTGGTTTTCCATGCACATCGATATAGCGGTCGCATCCATCACCCGCAGGTTCTTCTGAAGAACCTCGATATAGGTGAGGCGGTCGAATTTCCGCGCGTTGGGTTCCTTCATGGGGTCGCGGTCGTACACGCCGTCCACATGATGACTGGCCTTCAGGATTACTTCCGCGCCGATTTCCAGGGCGCGCAAGCTGGCGGCGGTGTCGGTCGTGAAGTAGGGGTTCCCCGTGCCTGCCGCGAAAATGATCACCCGGCCTTTCTCGAGATGCCGCATGGCACGGCGCAGAATGTACGGCTCGCACATCGCCTGCATCGCAACCGCGGACAACACGCGCGTGCTGACTCCCGCATGCTCCAGGGCATTCTGAAGCGCGAGCGCATTGATGACCGTGGCGAGCATGCCCATCTGGTCCGCCGTCGAACGGTCCATCCCGCGGGCTTCGTACTCGCTGCCACGGATAAAGTTGCCCGCGCCGATTACGATCGCCAGCTCGACCCCGAGCGCGCCGATTTCCTTGATTTCGAGAGCGATGTTGGCGAGCGCATCGAGATCGACGCCGCTCTTTTGATTGGCGGGGGCGAGCGCCTCGCCGGAGAGCTTTAGCAGGACTCGATTGAAGCGGGGTTTGGTTCCCGGAACGCTCTCAATCTCACCCATTTTTGGTCGTCTCCCCGATTCGCGTCAGTTCGGGTCTCTCCCGGCAGTATGCAGAAAAACCCCGCCGGATGCTGCTCCCGCGTGGCGGGGCTTACCCCGCCTCGGTCGCGTTCTTCTGGTCGGTCGCCTCGCCGAGCTGAAAGCGGGCGAAGCGGCGCACCTCGAGCTTTTCGTTGATCTTGGCGGTGTATTCGCCGATCAAGTCGGTGATGGAGAGGTTGGAGTCCTTCACCCAGGGCTGCTCGAGCAGGCAAACTTCCTTGTAGAATTTCTCCAGCTTGCCCTCGACGATCTTGTTCACGACGTTGGCCGGCTTGCCCTCGGACTGTTGCGCGTAGATCTGGCGCTCCTGCTCGATGATCTCCGGGGCCAGTTCCTCGCGGCGAACGCAGCGCGGATTGGTGGCCGCGATCTGCATGGCGATTTCCTTCACCAGGGTCTGGAAGTCAGCGCCCTTGGCCGCGAAATCGGTTTCGCAATTGACTTCCACCAGCACTCCCAGCTTCCCGCCCAGGTGGATATACGAACCGATGGTGCCTTCGGATGCGACCCGGCTGGCGCGCTTCGCCGCGGACGCGATGCCCTTCTCGCGAAGCCACACTACCGCCTTCTCGAGATTGCCGCCGGACTCGCCGAGCGCCTTCTTGCAATCCATCACGCCTGCGCCGGTCTTCTCGCGCAGATCCTTGATAACCTTCGCATCTATTTCCATGTGTCAGTGTTCCTGGTGGATGCGCCGTTGTCGGGCGCATCAGCCGGCCGCGCCTGTCGATGCCGTGCGGCCGGCGAAAAATGAATCATGAAGCGTTCTATGATCAGACCGCGCTCGGAGATTCGGCCGGACCCTGGCCACCACCTGACGGCGCCGAGCCACCATCGTCCTGGCCCTTCTGCCGTTCCTCGGCGAGCTGCTTGCCCTCCAACACCGCATCGGCAACCGCCGCGGTAAACAGCTTGATGGCGCGGATGGCGTCGTCGTTGCCGGGGATTCGGAACGAGATCAGGTCCGGATCGCAGTTGGTATCGACGACTGCCGCGACCGGGATACCCAGGCGGTTCGCTTCGGCGACCGCGATGTCTTCCTTCTTGGTGTCGATTACCCAGAGCGCGTCGGGCAGCTTGCGCATGTTCTTGATCCCGGCCAGCGTCGCCATCAGCTTGCCGTGCTCGCGCTCGTTCTCGCTCATCTCCTTCTTGGTGAGCGCGCGAATCATCTCGGGGTCGGCCATGATCTCTTCGAGCTTCTTCAGGCGATCGATGGAGGCGCGGATAGTCTGGAAGTTCGTCAGCATCCCGCCCAGCCATCGGTTGTTCACCCAAAACATCCCGCAGCGTTCGGCCTCTTCCCTGACGATATCCTGGGCCTGCTTCTTGGTGCCGACGAACATGATGGTTCCGCCCTGCGCCGACAGGTCGCGCACGAAGTCGAACACGTCGCGGAACATCTTGACGGTCTGCTGAAGGTCGATGATGTAGATTCCGTTGCGGGCTCCGAAGATGTACTGCTTCATCTTCGGGTTCCAGCGGCTGGTCTGGTGGCCGAAATGGACCCCGGCCTCCAGGAGCTGCTTCATGCTGATCTCGGTCATTTAGTGTCTTGCAACCTCTTATAGCGGCTTTGGTTAACCGCCCATTATTATCAAGACGCGCGGCTCGGTCAAAATGCCGCGAAAGCGCCCGATCTTACGCGTTCATCGACTCCAGGAACTCCTCGTTGGTCTTGGTCCCCTGCATCTTGTCGATGAGAAATTCCATCGCCTCGACCGCGTTGAGCTGCGAGAGCAGCTTGCGCAGGATCCACACCCGGTTCAGCGTGCTGCGCGGAAGCAGCAGCTCTTCCTTACGGGTGGTCGAGCGCTGGATATCGATGGTCGGGAAGATGCGCTTTTCCAGCAGCCGGCGATCCAGCGAAAGCTGCTGGTTACCGGTCCCCTTGAATTCCTCGAAGATGACCTCGTCCATCCTGCTGCCGGTGTCGACCAGCGCGGTCGCGATAATGGTCAGGCTGCCGCCATCTTCCGTATTGCGCGCGGCGCCGAAAAACTTCTTGGGCTTGTGCAGCGCGTTGGAGTCGACGCCGCCGGAGAGGATTTTGCCGGAGGGCGGCACGACGGTGTTGTAGGCGCGCGCCAGGCGCGTGATCGAATCGAGCAGGATCACGACGTCGCGGCCGTGCTCGACCAGGCGCTTGGCCTTCTCGATGACCATCTCGGCGACCTGCACGTGGCGCGTCGCAGGCTCATCGAAGGTGGAGCTGACCACCTCGCCCTGCACCGAGCGCAGCATGTCGGTGACTTCTTCCGGGCGCTCATCGACGAGCAGGACGATCAGGACGATTTCCGGATGGTTATGCGAGATCGCCTTGGCGATCGCCTGGAGCATCATGGTCTTGCCGGTGAACGGGGCCGCGACCACCAGGCCGCGCTGGCCTTTGCCGATGGGCGCGACCAGGTCGATGATGCGGGTGGTCAGGTCTTCGTGATCGTACTCCATCTTGAGGCGCTCTTGCGGGTAGAGCGGCGTCAAGTTGTCGAACAGGATCTTGTCGCGGGCTTTTTCCGGATCTTCGAAGTTGATCGATTCGACCTTGAGCAGCGCGAAGTAGCGCTCGCCTTCCTTTGGCGGGCGAATCAGGCCGGAGACGATATCGCCGGTGCGCAGGTTGAACTTCCGAATCTGGCTCGGAGAGATGTAGATGTCGTCGGGGCCGGGCAGGTAGTTGTAGTCGGGAGCGCGCAGGAAGCCGAAACCATCGGGCAGGATTTCCAGCACGCCTTCGCCGAAGATCGAGCCGTTGCGGGCGGCCTGCGCCTGCAGGATGGCCAGGATCATCTCCTGCTTGCGCATATTGGTGGCGTTGTCGACATTGAAGTCGCGCGCCAACTGGGCGAGCTCGGTGATCTTGGAGCGTTTGAGCGCCTTCAGGTTGAGGTCGCCCTGCTCGTTGATGATGATGAGTGGCTCGGTCGTGACTTGGACCTGCCGCGGCGGCGCGATTTCGAGATCGCGGTTCTCGCGTGCGGCGCCTCTGCCTTTAGCCATATGCCTTCCCCGCAAACTAATTTCTCACTTTTTCCATGATTTCTGCCGCGCTGAATGCCGCGCGCAGGTTAGAGACCTTTTTTCGAAAAGGAGCCGCAAGAACAGGAAATTCCGGTGCGGTCACTTGCCCCAAGCGGACTGGATTCGGAACGAAAACGCCTTGAGTTCGGAACTTCGGGCCGCTTGAGGACGGGGAACTCTGCATCCCTCAACCCCGCCACAGCGTCCTTGGTGCGGAAGCTAGGATGAAGCTAACCAAGGAGTAGGGTTCTGTCAATCGGTGTTTCATTTTGCAACGAGCAGATTTCCACCCAGAGAAGGAAGGCGGCATCACTTCATGTCGATCCATTCGTCTACGGTCTTGGCACTGACCTTGAACTCCCGCGAAGACAGGAACTGAGCAAAGTCTTCCGGCAACGGTGCGATGAACTTCAAACGCTCGCCTGAACGCGGATGCTCGATGCTTAGCGCGAGTGCGTGGAGCGCATGCCGCTTGAATTCGACGACATCGCCTTGGCCGCGGCCATATAGATGGTCGCCCAGGCAAGGATGCCCTATCGACGCGAGATGCACGCGAATCTGATGGGTCCGGCCGGTTTCAGGACGAATTTGCACCAGGGTGGCGCCGCGATCGTCGCGTGACGCTCCGGGGAATCGTGCGAGCACCGTGACGTGACTGACCGCATCGCGTGGCGTGTGCGATACGGTGGACATCCGCTTGCGCTCGGTCGGATGCCGGCCGATCGGACGCTCGATCGTGGTCCGGTCGCGCGCCACGATGCCGCGGACGATCGCGAGATAGATCTTCTCGACCACGCGATCCTTGAACTGCTTCGCAAGCGCGGTGCGCGCGAACGGCGTGCGCGCCACCACCATCACGCCCGACGTATCCTTGTCGAGGCGATGCACGATACCGGGGCGCAGCACGCCGTCCGGTTCGGCCATCCGCGCGAGCTCCGGGAAGCGCGCCAGGAGCGCATCGACCAGGGTCGCATCGGGATGCCCGGGCGCGGGATGCACGGTCATCCCGGCGGCCTTGTTCACCACGATGAACTCGGGGTCCTCGGCAATGACGTCAATCGAAGGCGCATCGCCGGTCGATTGCGGCGTCATGGGGGCAGACGGCGGCGCAATCTCGATTTGATCGCCTGCGCTGACGCCGCTCGATGCTTTCGCGGCAGCGCCGTTGACGGTCACGAAGCCGGCCTTGATCATCCGGGCCACCTGCGAGCGCGAGTACTCGGGCGAGAGATGTGCCGAGACGAACACGTCAAGCCGCATCCCGGCCTGCTCGGCGTCGGCAGTGATGACGGCAGACCCGATCATGGCATCGGATTCCTTCACGGGAGATGCGCGCTCAGCGCAAGATTGATGCGGATCGGAGCAGGTTGGGCAGCATTTCGATTAAGGTCGATTTCGAAATTGTTGAGGCAGAACGGGGACTTTCTCGCGGCGATAGTAACATTTGTTAACATTTTTGGATTGAGCAGCTTCCCGCCCGAGAATCTCCTGGGAGACGTGGGCAAGACAATGCTGTCGCGGCTTTGGCGCATCGGCTGAAGATGCGCGCGCGGCATTTTGTAGTCAAATTTTCTGTCCACAGGGCACCGAGCTTCCCTGTTTCGTACGGTGTCGGGCGGCCCCGACCGATTCGCGGGAGCGCGACATCGCGCGTTCTCCCCACAGGGAAATTGGCTCAGGCGCGGTAGGGAAGTGGATGCTTTGCCTCGTAAGACGAGATGTCCTTTTCGTGCACGAGAGTTAGCGCGATATCGTCGAGGCCTTCGAGGAGGCACTTTTTCTGGAAGGGATCGATTTCGAACTTTGCTGACCAGCCGAAGTCATCGGTGACCGTCTGGCCTTCGAGATCGATCTTCAGATGATAGCCCTCGTACTTTGAAATCGCGCGCAGCAGGGCTTCGACTTCGTCGGGCTTGAGGATGATCGGGAGCAGGCCGTTCTTCATGCTGTTGTTGCGGAAGATGTCGGCGAACGACGGCGCGATGACGGCCTTGATGCCGAAATCCATCAGCGCCCAGACGGCGTGCTCGCGCGAGCTGCCGGAGCCGAAGTTCTGGCGCGCGACCAGCACTGAGCCGCTCTTGTAACGCGGTTTGTTCAGGATGAAGTCCGGGTTCTCGGAACCATCGGGGTTGAAGCGCCAGTCGAAGAAGAGCCCTTTGCCGAGACCGCTGCGCACGACGGCTTTGAGAAACTGCTTGGGGATGATCTGGTCGGTATCGACATTGGCGCGATCGAGCGGCGCCGCCAGTCCGGTGAAGCTCTTGAATGGTTGCATCTGGGTCTCCTGCGTTAGCGAATAGGAAGAAGAATCTGGAATCGCGCGAGCTTCGCTTCGCGCTGAATGCTGTCCCCCTCATCCGGCGCGCAACGCGCCACCTTCTCCCCGGGGAGAAGGCTCTCAGGAGCAGAGGGACTGAACCGAGCGAATGGTTTCATTTCGACCATTCGCGGATGTCTACGAAGTGGCCGGCGATTGCGGCGGCTGCGGCCATCTGGGGGCTGACGAGGTGGGTGCGGCCGCCTTTGCCCTGGCGGCCCTCGAAATTGCGATTGGAGGTGCTGGCGCATCGTTCGCCCGGCTGCAGGATGTCGGGATTCATGCCGAGGCACATCGAGCATCCCGCCTCGCGCCACTCAAAGCCCGCTTCGCGAAACACGCGATCGAGGCCTTCCTTTTCCGCTTCGATTTTGACCTGCTGCGAGCCCGGCACCACCATCGCGTTCACTGTGCTCGCGACCTTCTTGCCCTTGACGATACCGGCGGCGGCGCGCAGGTCGGTGATTCTGGAGTTAGTGCATGAGCCGATAAACACGCGGTCGATCTTGATTTCCTCGATGGGCGTGCCGCCCTTGAGACCCATGTATTCGAGCGCGCGTTCGATGGTGCCGCGCTCTGTCTCATCGCGAGCGGAGTCGGGCTTGGGAACCTTGCCCGTCACTTCGGTGACCATGCCGGGGTTGGTTCCCCAGGTGACTTGCGGCGCGAAGCTTGCGGCGGGGAAAGACAGAGTGCGGTCGAATTTTGCGCCGTCGTCGGTGCGCATCGTAAGCCATCGCTTCGCGAGCACATCGAAGGCCGCGCCCTCGGGCAGGTAGCGGCGGCCGCGCAGGTAGTCCACCGTCTTCTGGTCGGCGGCGATCATCCCGGCGCGCGCGCCCGCTTCGATCGACATGTTGCACACGGTCATCCGCTCTTCGATCGACAGCGCCTCGAAGGCCTCGCCGCGGTACTCGACCACGCATCCGGTCGCGCCGTCGGTGCCGATGCGCCCGATGATGCCCAGGATCAGATCCTTGGCGGTCATACCCAGCCCGGGCTTACCGTCGACACGGATCTCGAAAGTCTTTGGCCTGGCTTGCCAGAGGCATTGGGTGGCGAGCACGTGTTCGACCTCGCTGGTGCCGATTCCGAACGCGAGCGCGCCCAGCGCGCCGTGAGTCGAGGTGTGGCTGTCACCGCATACGATCGTCAGCCCGGGCTGCGAGAGGCCGAGCTCGGGTCCGATGACGTGGACGATGCCCTGCTCGCGCGAGCCGAGATCGAAGAGCGTCACGCCGAAGTCGCGGCAGTTCTTGCGCATCATTTCGACCTGGAGGCGCGAGTCGGGGTCGGCGATGGGCTTGAGCTGGTCGATGGTCGGGATGTTGTGATCGAGGGTCGCGAAGGTGCGCTTGAGGTCGCGGACTTTGCGCCCGGAATCGCGCAGCGCCTCGAATGCCTGCGGCGAAGTGACTTCGTGAATGAGATGGAGGTCGATGTAGAGCAGGGCGGGCTCGCCCGGCTTTTCCATGACCACGTGGTCGTTCCAGATTTTCTCGAACAGCGTCTGCGCCGCCATCTAAGCGAGCCTCCGAACTGATGCGAATTGCCTATTATTGGTCATGTCCTGGTTTCGAGCAAAGGAAGGGGAATTTTACCCACCAAGGCACAAGACACCAAGAAGTTCCTCTCCCGGAGGGAGAGGGTGGCTCGCGAAGCGAGTCGGGTGAGGGTCGGTGGCACTGCCAGGACATTTGTTGAGATGCATTTGACCCTCATCCGGCGCGCGGCGCGCCACCTTCTCCCTCCGGGAGAAGAACCTGGTCCTTTGTGCCTTATTGGTTTCAATCCTTAGTCGCCGCGAGCGCGATCTGCGGGACGCAGAAGCCGATCTTTTCGCCATCGATTTCTATTCGAAGCGCTTCGACGAGAGCAGGCGATGCGCTGCGGAACAACCCCTTCAGCTCTTCAACGGCCGCGGGTGGGGTCTTCATGCGCTGCGTCCATGCATCGAAGTCCATTGGCTTGCCGTTCTCGGTGTAGAAATCCAGGTGTTCGGCGAGGATGCGCAAGCCGGCTTCCTGGACCATCGCGCGCCATTCGCTCGGCTTCCAGTTGCGCACATGAGAGGGGTCGCGGAGCTTTTCGATGTAATTGAACGCGCGATCCAGTTCGGCGTCTTCGGGGGCGCGGCTGTCGATCACGACGACGCGGCCTTTTGGCTTCACCACGCGCGCCATCTCGCGGATGGCGGCGCGGATGTCGGCATAGTGATGGGGGGCCTGGCGCACAGCGACGATATCGAAGGTTGAGGTCGCGAACGGCAGGTTCTCTGCCGCGCCCTGGCGGGTGACGACGTTGGTGAGGCCGCGCCTGGTCGCATTGCGCGCGGTCTCATCGAGCATTTGCTGCGTGAGGTCGAAGGCGACCACCTCGGCGACGTGCGGCGCGAGCGCAAGGGCGGTGTGGCCGGCTCCGGTGGCGATATCGAGAGCGAGGTCAGTCTCGCGGGGCT
>DATJWT010000403.1:0-11788 GCA_035500975.1 Binataceae bacterium (SeqCode) | reverse complement strand
CCCAGGCGACTGTTCGGGTTCTCACCCCTTCCTCAAACCGAAGCGGAGAGCCTTGCTGAACGACGGCCTTTACGGCCTTGAATGACGTCGGTCTTCCGCTTCGTGTCTCTCTTTACCAGAAGCGTCATACAAGGATGACGGAAAGTACGGAGGCGGCTGGCGGTCGCGCGCCCTCGCCCGCTTCGCTACCATCGCCGCATGCAGATCAAGCGCGTGTGCGTCTATTGCGCGTCGAGCAGCAGTTGCGACGCGTCGTATCATCGGGGAGCCAACCAGCTCGGGCGCCTGATCGCCGAGGCGGGTATCACGCTGGTCTACGGCGGTGGCGCGAAGGGATCGATGGGACACCTGGCGGACGGGGCGCTGGCGGGCGGCGGCCGGGTCATCGGAGTCATTCCGCAATTCATGTGGGATTTGGAATGGGCTCATCGGGGGCTCAGCGAGCTGGTGCTCACGCGCGACATGCATGAGCGCAAGCGCTTGATGATCCAGGAAGTCGATGCGGTCATCGCGCTGCCGGGAGGATGCGGAACATTCGAGGAACTGTTCGAAGCGATGGCGTGGAAACGGCTGGGGATCTACGGCGGCCCGATAGTGCTCGTTAACACGTACGATTTCTATCGACCCGCCATCGAATTGCTCGAGAAATCGATCGCGGAACGGTTCATGGACGAACGGCATCGCGAGATGTGGACGGTGGTCGAACGTCCGGACCAGGTGCTTGACGCGATCGCCCGGGCACCATCGTGGCCGGCGCAGAATCGCGACTTCGCAGTGATCTGATCCGGCCCGCCGCTACTGAACGGCGCTGCTTTGTCGCACGGGCTGGACCGCCTGGCCGTCGCGGGCGGCCTGTCCGACGTTGAGCGCGACCTGGTCGGTGTCGGTCACGTCGCCGCTGGTGACCTCGACCGCAACACCGTTGTCGTAGCCGAGTTTGACTTCCTGGAGATGCAGGCGGTTGTCGCGTACGACGGGCACGTAGGTCTTGTTGTTGCGGAAGATCAGTGCATCGTCCGGAACCATCGGCGAGCTCTGCGGCGTGGAGACCGTGAACGTCACGAACCCATACATGCCGGGATAGAGCGCGAGATCTTCGTTGGGCAGATCGACCTCGACGATCATCGTTCGCGAATCGGCGGCCAGGGCCTGGGGATGGCGCGCGACGGTGCCGTCGAAGGTGCGCTTGGGGTACTCGTTGACCTGGAAGGTGGAGTGATCGCCGTTCCTGATGAAGAGCGCACTGCTTTGGGGCATGTAAGCGAACAGGCGCAGCGGCCTCATTCGCGCCACCTGCAGGATCGCGCTGTCGGTGGACGCTCCACTGGTACTTTGCGGCACGAGATGGCCGGGGTCGGCATAGCGCGCCGACACGATTCCATCGAAGGGCGCGGTCACGACTTCATATTTCTGGAGCGCGAGCTCCTGCTGGAGGGTGGCTTTGGCCTGGAGCAGGTTTGCGTGCTGGTTATCGTAGTCCTGCTGCGAGATGACGCCGTTGTCGACCAGGGTCTTGTCGCGGCGATCGGTCACCACCGCGAGGTTGTAGTTCGCGCGCGCATTCGCGACCTGCTGATCGGTTTCGGGTGAATCGATGATCGCGAGAACCTGCCCTTGGCGAATTCGATCGCCCTTGTCGACGTTGATTTTCGTCATGTAACCCGGAATTTTTGCGAAGATGTCGGTTTCGTCGAATCCGCGCAGCGTGCCCGGCAACTTGACTTCGCGCGTGGTGGGCCGATGCATCACCTGCGCGACCAGCACATGCGGACCCATCGCTTCCTGGCGCGCAAGCTCCGAGGTCTGCCTACCGACCCAGTAGTCGCGTGCGAGCACCAGCCCGGCGGTCGCGACGACCACCAACGCGATCGCGCCGATCCATCCCGCGAAGAAAACTCTACCCGGGGCGCGGGTTTGGTACTCTCTCGGATCTTCTTCCATCGGACCTTTTATGCGCCGGGCAAGCTGATCGCCTCGATCTCCGAGTCGCGCTGATGCTTCCCGATGAGCGCGCGGCTGAATA
The DNA here is from genome assembly GCA_035500975.1 of Binataceae bacterium (SeqCode). Lineage (GTDB taxonomy): Bacteria > Desulfobacterota > Binatia > Binatales > Binataceae > JAFAHS01. The sequence continues at coordinate 9,765 of DATJWT010000403.1, read as the reverse complement.
TTGAATAGACGGCGGGCACGACAAAAAGAGTCATCGCGGTGGCGGCCAGCAACCCGCCGATAACGGCGCGGCCGAGGGGCGCGTTCTGCTCGGAGCCGGAACCAAGTGCGAGCGCCATCGGCAGCATTCCAAGAATCATAGCAAGCGCAGTCATGATAATGGGACGGAACCTGATGCGACCCGCCTGGATGGCAGCCGCGACAGGCGTGTAGCCGTCCTCGCGAAGTTCGTTGGCGAAGGTGATGAGCAGGTTGCCGTTGGCGACTCCCACGCCGACCGCCATGATCGCGCCCATCAGGGATTCGACGTTGATGGTGGTGCCCGTGATCACCAGCATCCAGAGAACGCCGGCGAGCGCGCCCGGGACCGCCATCATGATGATGAACGGCTCAAGCCAGGACTGAAAGTTGGCGACCATCAGCAGGTAGACCAGGATGATCGCGAGCACGAGGCCCTCGCCCAGGGTCCGGAACGACTGGCTCATCGCCGCGCTCTGCCCGCGGATGACCGCGTGGGTGCCGGGCGGCAGTTGCCCAAGGGTGTCGATTGCGTGCTGCACGTCGGCGGTTACGCTGCCCAGGTCGCGGCCAGAGACGGCGCAATCGACGTCGATGACGCGTTGAACGGTGTAGTGGGCGATGACCGCCGGATCCCATGCGTGGGTAACGGTCGCGAGGTTCGCCAGCAACTGCGGCTGGCTGCCGGAATCGTAGGAATCCTGCGAAGCCAGTTTTTGCGCTACCGCGGTCTGAGGGTTCACGCTGAATGGAGTATTGGCGAGGTCGCTGACGGACGCGATTTCCTGCTGCGGGACTTGCGCGATGACGTTGTAGTTCACACCGCTCACGGGGTCGAGCCAGAAATTCGGCTGGAGAAGTTGCGCGCCGCTCAAGGAAGCCAGCAGGCTCGATGCGACCTGGTTCTGCGTAACGCCGAACTGGAGAGCCTTGGCGCGATCGACGTCGACCTTGAAGGTGGGATAGTCGAGCGGCTCGCCGATTCGGAGATCGACCACACCGGGAATGAGCGCCATCTTCTGCTTGAGGCGCAAGGCGATGTCGTAATCCTTCTGCAAGCTGTTGCCGTTGATCTGCGCATCGATCATCGCGGGCAGACCGAAGTTCAGGACCTGGCCCACGATGTCGGCGGCCTGGAAGTAAGTGGTCACATTGGGGTATTGCGCCTCCAGAGCGTGGCGAATCTCGCGCTGGTATTCAGCCGTCGGGCGATGTTTCGGCTTGAGCTGGATGAGAACATCGGTGTCCTGGGGCCCGATGCTATCGGTCTGGTAGAAGGCGAGATCGTACGAAATCGGCAAGCCGATATTGTCGCTGATGCTCTCGAGTTCGGCGGGCGGCACGATGGTGCGAATGGTGCGTTCGATGTCGTCCACAATCAGCTCGCTGTGCTCGATGCGGGTTCCAGTAGGAGCGCGCACATGCAGGCGCATCATGCCGGCATCGACCGCGGGGAAAAAATCCTGCCCTACCGCGAACATCAGGCCAATCGAGACCAGGATGATGACGGCTACGCAGGACAACGAGAAAGCCCGCCGCGCAACGAACTTGCCGAGGGCATCGCGATAGACGTCGCGGACGTGATCGAAACGCATCTCGAAGGCACGGACCAGCTTGCTCCACAACCCCGAACCGCTTCCGACATTCTCGCCGTGGGTATCGGCGAGCAGGTAACGCGCCATCGTCGGGACGAGGGTTCGCGACAGCAAGTACGAAGTGAGCATCGCGAAGACGACGGCCAGCGCCAGCGGAGTGAACAGGAACCGCGCGACGCCGGTCAGCAGGACGACCGGAAAGAACACGATACAAATCGAGAGCGTGCCGACGAGGGTCGGAGTCGCGATCTGATGGGCGCCGTCGAGAATCGCCATCAGCAGCGGCTTGTCCATCGCGTGGTTGCGGTGGATGTTCTCGATTTCCACGGTCGCGTCATCGACGAGCATACCGACGGCGAGCGCAATTCCGCCCAGGGTCATCGTGTTGATGGTCTGGCCGGTGAGCTTGAGGCCGACGATCGCGGTGAGAATCGAGAGGGGAATCGAGGTGATGACGATGATCATGCTGCGCGGGGAACCGAGGAACAGCAACACCATCAACGCGACCAGCGCGGCGGCGGTCACGGCTTCCTGCACGACGTCCCACAGGGCAGCGCGCACGAACTTCGATTGATCGAAAGCCAGCGCCGCCTTGAGCCCCTGCGGCGCGGTCGCGAGAATTTCCGGGATCTTCGCGCGCACGGCATCAACCACGGTAAGCGTCGATGCATCCGCGTGCTTGATGACCATCAGGTACGTGGCCTGCCGACCATCGACCCGCACGACGTTGGTGGGTGGCTGATGCGAGTCGGTCACGGGTGCGACGTCGCCCAAAAAGACCGGCGAGTTGCCGACATATTTGACCGGCATGTTGTTGAACTCGCTGACCCTGGGGAAGCTCATGTTGATATCGACGTTGTACTGGTAGTTCCCCATCTTCGCGGCGCCGGAAGGTATCACGACGTTGCTGGCGGCGAGCGAGTTGCCGATATCGTAGGCGGACAGTCCGTTGGCGTAGAGGATGTTCGGATCGATGTTGACCATCACGCTGCGGCTGACGCCGCCCAACGGTGCGGGAGAAGAGAAGCCGGGAATGGTAAAGAGCTGGATGCGGATGAAGTTGAGGCCGTAGTCGAACAGGCGCTCGGTGGACAAGGTGTCGCTCGAGATGTTGAGCTGGGCGACAGGAACGTTGGATGCGTTGTAGGAGATGATTTGGGGCGGCTGAATTCCGCGCGGCAGGTTGCTCAGAATCGTTTCGGAAACCGCGTTGATCTGGGCGATGGCGCCGCCGACATCGGTGTCCGGCTGGAAATAGACCTTGAGGATGCCAAGGCCGTTGATGGATTGCGATTCGATGTGCTCGATGCCGTTGACGGTGGTGGAGTAGGCGCGCTCGCTGATGAACACCATCCGGCGCTCGACGTCGAACGCGGACAACCCCGGATAGTTCCACACCACCATCACGACCGGCAGGTTGATGGCGGGGAAGATATCGACGTTCATCAACGAGAACGAAAGGATTCCGAGCACCAACATGAGCAGCGCCATGACCGCGACAGACAGCGGACGGCGCAATGCTAGGCGGACGATCCACATAAGCTCGAAAGGCTTCCTGAGGCGGCGCTCGTTGGAACTTTACGCCGGGAAAAGCGGTTCGCTATTCAAAATAAGGCAGGGCCGCCAGCGTGGCAAGTTTGCTCCTGGAAAGACTCGACGCGCACGGAGATGCAGGCGACGGGCGGGCGCAAACGCCTTACTCGTGGCTCTGCGGCGGATTACCCTTGAGGTGGTAAACGATTCCGGTTTTGGTGGTGCCCAGCGAGATCCAATCGCTCGCGAGGTCCTGCAGCGCAACGAAGAAGCGCTTGCATCGCTCCAGCGCCTTTTCATGCATATCGCTCCGGCGCTTGAACTTGCACTCGAACGAGAACTCGCCGATCAGGAGCTTGTGATCGCCGCGCTCGCGCCACAGCGCGGCGTTTGACTTCGCCACCACGCCCTTTCCGAAGTCGAGCATCCCGAGGTCCTGGAGAACCTCTTCCACGATCGTGTGATTCACCAGGGTTACTTTCTTGGCGGACTTGCCCAGCTTCCCGAGCGCGGGGAAGAAGCTGGCCAAGTCCGACATCGAGACCGATTGCATGTCGCGCAGCAGGGAGAACTCGACATTATGAGAATAGAGCAGGCGGATTCCGCCGAGTTTCTCCTTGAGGGGGAGAGCTTCGGCCTTGAACTTGATGCGATAGTCGCCGGTGATTTTCGGCCGCACGTCCATCTCGGCCGCGGTCTGCAAATCCGGATGGCGGAATTTGAAGACCACCTCGGGGTCGCCAACCGGAAACCCGTCCTGATAAGCGACCCGGCGGCGCAGGATGAAAGCGTTGTTGTAGAGCGTGAAGTCCTTGGTGTCGAGAAACACCACCTCGCGGATGCGGGGCCGGGCGCTCTTGAAGTCGCCGGTCGAGAATCCGATATCGAGAGCATCGGCAGCGCGGCGAACCAGCTTGCCGAATTCCTGGAAAGTGGGCGGCGCGGTGAAACGATCCGGCTTCAGGATCAGCTTGCACTCGACGTAGTGGACGGTATCGAGCGGATGCCCATCGCTGTAGGCACCCTGCTTGATCATGGGAAGGTTCCTGACCTGTTCCGAAACTTTCATCCGCTACATCCTCTCTGCCGTGAATCTCGCGGCTTAGCTACGGAAGCCCCCGCCTCAAGCGAAAAGATTGACATACCGGGGCGGTTGGGGAGAAGTCACCGCTTTCACTATCGGGGAACGATTCCGCTGCCGCCCCCGCTTCGCCAAGTGGTCCGCGGAATGGTGCTTGGTTGCCCCGCGCTTGCGAAAATGTAACAAAGGATGGTTCAGGCGGGGTCGTAGTTCAGCCCGGTTAGAACGCCGGCCTGTCACGTCGGAAGTCGTGGGTTCAAATCCCATCGGCCCCGCCAAATCATACCGCAGGTTCCGGTCGACAGGACCGCAACCGATGCGGCAGGTGATCAAAGGTGAAGCTGACCGAACAAACTGTAAGCGTGTCGCACGAGGATGCGCTGCGCAACCGACGCTGGGTGCTGATTGACGCGGACGATCGTCCGCTGGGACGGGTCGCCACGCGGGCCGCGAGCCTGCTGCGCGGAAAGCATCGTCCGGAATTCACCCCCAACCAGGATACGGGAGACTTCGTGGTGGTGATCAACGCGGCGAAGGTCAAACTGACCGGCGCAAAGGCCACCGACAAGGTCTACCATCGGCATACCGAGTACCCCGGCGGCATTCGCAAGACTACCGCGGGCAAGTTGCGCGAAACACGGCCGGAGAGATTGGTTGAGACGGCGATTCGGGGGATGCTGCCGAAGAACCGGCTCGGGCGCCGGCTGATCACGAAGCTCAAGGTCTATGGCGGCGCGGAGCATCCGCACACCGCACAACGGCCGGAGCCGGTCAAAGTCTAAATCGGGGGCACGCTTCATCTATATGGCTGAGAAGAAGAACACCATCTGGGCAACCGGGCGCCGCAAAACCGCGGTGGCGCGGGTCCGTCTGTTTCCCGGGGGCGGAAACATCTCGATCAACGAGCGTTCGCTCGAAGATTACTTTCCGCGCGACACCTCGCGCATGCTAATCCTCGAACCTTTTGAGATCACGGAAACGAAGGGACAGTTCGACATCGTGGTCAGTGTCGAAGGGGGCGGCACGGCTGCGCAGGCGGATGCCGTCCGGCACGGAATCTCGCGCGCGCTGGTGGCATCATCGGAAACCCTGCGCCCGGCACTGCGCAAGGCCGGGATGCTGACTCGCGATCCGCGCGAAGTAGAACGCAAGAAGTACGGCAGGCACAAAGCCCGCAAGCGTCCGCAGTACTCCAAGCGTTAGTCGCTTAGCTCAACATCCAAGTCGTGAATATTCAGGCCGGGAGCCGATGGCTTCCGGCCTGAAACTGTTCCTGGGCATGCCCCGGCGGGGAGCGGGAGCTTTTGTTGGCCTACAATTTGGCGGCTTGGATTGACAGCAGGCACCGGGCCGAATAGAAGGGTGCGTTGAACGCCCAAGGGATAGCACAATGCCCTCCTTTAATAATCCGAGGCCGGCACGCCAAGCGCTTTCGCTTCTGATGGTTTTCCTGGCGCTGATTGCGCTTCGGCCCACGGAGTCATTTGCACAAGCCGGCGGCAATGCCGGAACCGTCTCGGAAGTTTCGGGTACAGTCCAGATTCAGCGCGGCGCCGCCACGATTCCCGTCACCCAGGGTATGCCGGTGCAGGTCGGCGATCGGATCGTCACCGGCGACGACGGACACGTGGTGGTGCTGCTGACCGACCAGAGCACGCTGGAACTCAATGACTCCAGCAACATAGTGGTTACCGCGCATGCCGGTTCGGCGACGCGGGTGGATCTCGCTACCGGCGTCGTGAGGTCCTTCGTCAATCGAACCGTGGGTGCGGCCGCACCGAACTTCGAAGTGCACACTCCCAACGCCGTCGCCGCAGCTCGCGGCACCCTGTTCGACGTCTCTTACATGACGAATGTCACACGTCCTACATACGGCGACGTACACAACTTTACCGACGTCTCGGTCTATGACGGCTTGGTCGATTTTTGGGACATCGCGAACGTGAGTTTTGTCGTAAATGTTCCGTCGGGTTATGAATCCACGGCGGCCGGAACGAACAGCCCGACCTCGCCCGGACCGCTTGGAATGACCGGGGCACGCGCCGGCCACGGCGGCAAAGGCAAAGGCGGTGGCGGCGGCGGTAACGGCAATGGCGGGGGCAATAGCGGCGGCATAACGAGCGGTGGTGGAGCGCTATCGGTAGTTGCGACCGTTCCGCCTCCATCGTGTCCCGTTTGCCCGTCCAATTCGACGGGTCCGACCGGCTCTCCAATCGGACCACCACGGTGACGAGGCGACTTAGTTGAGGGGTACGATGCAGAGGTTGATGCTCCCGCTTACCTGCCTGATCGGGAGCATACTGGCAGCCGTGACGTTGGCGGCGACCCCGGCATGCGCACAAGGTTTCTTTGACGACATCTATCCGGGATTCTTCACGCTACAGAAGCCCGCTACCCTGAACCTGACAGGGTTCGGCGGCGGCTTCGTAAGCGACAAGTACGGCACCCTGCAGGAAGGCATGCAGTTCGAGCAGAGCGTGACTCCCTACATCGGCGCAGTAGGCAGAATCACCGGATACCAGTTGTGGGAAGGCGAAGGATTCGACAACCCTCTGAATCCGGGCACCGGTCACCAGGCGCGGCTCAACTTTGCACGATTCCAGGGCGGGGCGGACTTTATCCTCTACCCCGGAACGCATCTGTTCGTGCTGGGCGGGCGCGATGCGGGCGACAGCCATGCGAGCACAATCGAAGGCGATTTCTCATCGTGGCTGTTCCTGCACAGCATGCATCCGATCAACTTCTCGTTCTCGGTGAACAGCAACTATGAGAACCACGTCACCTCCAGTTCGGTCGATCTGCAGGCGATCGTGAAATCCACGCGCCGATGGATCTTTCTCGCGGGCGGTGGCGGAGCCTTCTATACCGGCGGTTTCGTTCCGGGCCTGGAGGGCCAAGGCGGTCCGGATCTGGGCGTGTACTACCGGCCCTGGAACCTGGGCGTCAGTACGCAAGCCGGGTACGGCGCGGCGCACCAGTACGGCCAGATCAGCATCTACAAGCAGCTGACGATTTTCGAGTAGACGGCCCGCGACTCTCCGGGGGGGCGGATAGCGCAATCGCCCTTGCCGCGTTAGTGTTCCAACTCAGCGTGGAGAGCAATGGCTGATACCCTGGTCAGGAAGCGGCCGGGCCTCAAATTCCACTGGGTCACATTCTTCCTCGGCCTCGGGGTTACCGCCGGATTCCTGGTGTTCTTCGCCTTCTATCCGCGGCTGCTACTCACGCTGGAGTTGAAGGCGTCTGACGTCCGGCTACGCGCCCGGCCACACAAGCCGTTCTCGAACGATGTCGCGATCGTCGCGATCGACGACAAGAGCATCCAGCAGATAGGGCGCTGGCCGTGGACGCGCGACGTCCTGGCCAACCTGGAGATGGCCTTCATCGATTACAAGGTGAAGGTGGTCGCCTACGACATCTTGTTCGACGAGCGCGATCCGGTTGACGTCGAAAGCGAGGCGTTGGCCGTGAAGCTGCGGACCCTGGGCGTACGCGGCCAACAAATCCGCAACCTGCTCGGTCCGACCAACGATCAGCAGTTTGCAGATGCTCTCAAAGCCCAGGGCAGGACCATCCTCGGCTACAACTTTTCGGCCCACATGATCGGTACCGCCCCGCCCACCACGGATCCCTATTTTCTGACCAAGGTGGTCGATCCAAGACCGATGTCCTGGAACGTGCTTCGCGATCCCAAGGATGCCGCGCCCGCATTGATGAGCGCGGGAGGCTATCGACCGCCGCTGGAAATCATCGACAAGGCCGCCAAGAAGGCCGGGTTTGTGGATGCGGATAGCGATGACGACGGCCTCTTCCGCCGGGAGATGACCGCGATCAACTTCAACGGAACCGAATACGCGCCACTCTTCATCACGGCGCTGTGGGCTTTCGAAGATCAACCGCAGCGTTCGCTGCAGATCGACCAGGACGGAATCAAATTCGCTACGCTCGGAAATACCAAGATCCCGGTGGATGAAATCGGCAGGATGACGGTGACGTACCAGGGACCGGCCGGCACGATTCCGCGGTATTCCGCCGCCGACGTGATCAATCATCTCGTGAAGCCGGAGAATCTCGAAGGCAAAATCGCGATCGTCGGAGTAACCGGGACAGGACTGGGCGATCGCGCGGTGACGCCGGTCGGATACGAGTTCCCGCGCGTCGAGATTCATGCCAATGCGATCGAGACGGTTCTGAGCAGCGACTTCATTCGGAACTCGCCGCGCGAAACGATTGTGATGGTGCGGACCTGGACGATGATGCTGGGAATCGGCGTGTCCATCGTCACCGCGTGGCTCACGCCGGCGTGGTCGATTGCCGCGATGCTCGCGCTGGCCGGCAGCTACCTTGGGTTCGCGCAACTGCTCTTGTTGAAGCAGGGCGTGATGCTCGGCGTTGTCCAACCGTTCGTCGTGATCGGGGGGACGATGGTCACGCTGCTCGGCTATCGCTATGTCACGGAGGGCCGCGTAAGAAACCGGTACGCGCGCGCCTTCGAGCACTACCTGCATCCCGACATCATCGCGTCCGTCGTCGACAATCCGCAGAACCTCAAGCTCGGCGGCGAACTGCGCGTATTGAGCATCCTCTTCGCCGACATCGTCAACTATACGGGCCTCTCGGAAAAGACCGATCCGGTCGCGCTTGTCGCCTTGCTCAACGACTACATGACCAAAATGACCGACCTGATCCTTGAAAGCGGCGGGGTCGTGGACAAGATTCGCGGCGATGGAATCATGGCGTTCTGGGGTGCACCCGCGGAAGTTCCCAACCACGCGCGATCCGCGATCGAAGTCGCGCTCGGGATGCTGTCAGAGCTGCACAAGCTGCGCGAACGCGACCCGCGCTTCGCCAATATCGACATCGGAATCGGAATCGCGACGGGTGAGGCGATCGCCGGAAACTTCGGCGGCGCCAACCGCTTCGACTACTCGGTGATCGGCGACACGGTCAACCTCGCCGCGCGGCTGGAGGGCCTCACGCGGCAGTTCAAGGTACATCTGCTCACCAGCAGCGCGACCTTTACACAAGCCGGAGGGGCCTATGTCGCGCGCGACATAGGCCTGGTGAAGGTCAAGGGCAAGACTCAACCGGTGCCTATCGTCGAAGTCGTCGCGCACGCGAACGACGGTGTTGACCCGGCATTCTACCAGCAATTCGCGCACACGCTGGATCTGATCAAGCAGGGAGACGCGCAACAGGCATGCCGCGAATTTGAGCGCATGAGCGCGGCGCATCCCGATGACGGGGTGGTCGGCCTCTATCTCGAGAAGCTCAGAAACTCGCCCGAGCAGGTCTCCGGCGAGATGGTTTTCGAGTTCGAATCCAAGTGAACTGGCCTCACGACGGCAAATCGTGTTAGTTGGGGCAGTATTCCCAGCCAGGGGAGCGTGAAAGAACATCGATGGCGCATGACAAGGTTCGCGTCGCGGTAATTGGCGCATCCGGCTATTCCGGGATCGAAGCAGTTCGCATCCTGTCAGCGCATCCGTTCGTGGAAATCTCGGCGCTGACCTCGGAGCACTACGCCGGCCGCGAGGTC
>DATJWT010000402.1:0-7209 GCA_035500975.1 Binataceae bacterium (SeqCode) | reverse complement strand
CATCCACGCGCGCATCGCGCCGCGAATCGTGCAGCAACATCATCGCGAGCAGCCCACGCGGCTCCGGTTCATCCGGCATCAGCTCGACCAGGATACGCGCCAGCCGAATCGCTTCGCTCGCAAGGTCGCGGCGGACAAGTTCGCTGCCGGCAGTGGCAGTGTAACCCTCGTTGAAGACCAGGTAGATGACGCTCATGACCGCCTCGAGCCGTTCGGCCAGGCGGTCGCGCGGCGGAGTCTGGTAGGGAATCTTGGCGGCCGCGATCTTGCGCTTGGCGCGCACCAGCCGCTGCGCCATCGTCACGGAAGGCACCAGGAACGCACGCGCAATCTCTTCGGTGGAAAGTCCGCATAGGGTACGCAGGGACAGCGCGATCTGCGCCTCGGGCGCCAGCGAGGGGTGGCAGCAGGTAAAGATCAGGCTGAGGCGTTCGTCGGGCACGGCGCTATCGGACATTTCGATGACGGAGTCCTCGTGCTCGCTTTCGATCATCCGGCGGACTTCATCGCTGCGTTCCGCGAAGCGCGATCGCCGGCGAATTCGATCGATCGCCTTGTTGCGCGCCACTCCGACCACCCAGGCGCGTGGATTGTCCGGAGTTCCATCGCGCGGCCATTGCTCGATCGCCGCCGCGAACGCTTCCTGGACCGCATCTTCGGCGAGCTCGAAGTCGCCGATGGAGCGAATGACCGTCGCCAGGATTCGCCCGAATTCCTCGCGATAAAACTTGTCGAACTCGTGTGCTTCCATCGCGGTGCTTTCACGAGGCTAATCCACCCTCCGCGGCACAGGCAATTCGAGCATGGCGAGAGCCGGGTTATCGGGAGTGGGGGGCGAAAGCCGGATCTTTGATGCGGCCGCGCGGCCCGTAGCCGAAATCGGGAAGATAGCGCGGCGATTTCAGGTAGGCGGCAATTCGCCGCCGCGCGGCAACGCGATCGTAAAATGCATGCAACGCTGGGAATTGAGCCAGGGTCTCCGGAAAAAAAGCGCGCACCTCGTCGAGATAGGCAAACGCCATGAAGTCCGCATAAGTCATCGAATCGCCAACCCAGAATTGAGCGCCGTCGCCATTGCGGCGGAACCACTTCTGCAGCCGGCCCAGCGTCATGCTGAGTTCTCCGCCGGCGAAGGCCGCACGCTTTTCCTCCGGATCCGCGTCGCAGAGCCACCGCCATAGCGATACCTCCGCGTCGTCTATGGCTTCCGCCACGATGTCGCACTGCGCCTGGTCCGCCTCGGTACTCCCGTAGAGACCATGCTTGCGCGCCAGGTATCGAAAAATCGCGCGGCTCTGCACGAGGACGAGGTCGCCCTCCTGGTAAATCGGAAGTCCGCCGAAGGGAGTTTTCGGTTTCAAAGCCTGCCAGTCGTCTCCGATGACGTGGCGCTCCTGGTACTCGATGCCGAGCTCTTCGAAGATCAACCGAATCACTTCAACGCCCGCGCACATCGAAGTAGGTAATGACAGGCTTCGCCGCCATCGCGACTACATCTCCCAGACCTGGTGCACTTCGATGTGAAAGAAAGGAGGAAATTTCTTCGCCCACTCGAGCGCCTCGGCCTCCGATGCGCAATCGACCATGTAGTAGCCGCCGACCGCTTCCTTCGTTTCGGTAAACGGACCATCCACGACTACGCGGCTGCGGTCCGGACGAATCTTCACGGTCTTGGCTTCTTCGCTGGGGCGTAGCCGCGCCGAATGCACGAGCTTGCCCTGGGCGGTCATCTCGGCGCCCAGTTTCTGAAACTGCGCCAGCATCGATGCGCCTTCGTCCGCGCCCGGCTGGGGCAACTTGGGATCTCCACCCACGATTAGAAGCATGTACTTCATTTCCGTTTCTCCTTTTTTTAAATCGACGTCGCTTCTGCATCCCGGATCGACTCGGTCTACTCGTGGTAAACCCACCAGAAACCGTCAACCGGTCTAATTTCGATCGTTTCGCCGTCGTTGGCCGTAAGCTTCTCCGCCCATCCCGCCGCTTCTTCCAGAGAATCACACGCGACCAGGTTGATGCCTCCGACCACCTCGCGCGTCTCCGCGAAGGGTCCGTCCACAAGGCGCGGGGTCCCTTCCGAGCGGCGGACTGTCGTGGCTTCAGTAGATGGCGCAAGCCGCATCCCAATCCAGACTCCCCCCTTGCCGTCGAGCATCGCGCGACTGTTCACATACTCGGCGCCAACGGCCTGATGCTGTCGAATCGCTTTCTTCAGCTCTTGCGGAGGAAGGCTACGGGCTCCGCGGTCCGGCTCCACCAGGCTGAGCATGAAGATGTTGCCGGGCGAGAGCGACGGCGTATGTGAGATCCACCAAAACTCGCGCAATGGCCGAACTTCAGCGACGTGACTGTCGTGCACGTTCTTGATCTTGGCGAATTCGATCGCTTCCTCGCGCGAATCGAAATCGATGATGTCGAAGCCGCCCACAATTTCCTTGGTCTCGGGAAATGGCCCATCCGTACGAAAGCGCCGCCCTCCCCGGTTGCCGACCGTGAGGGCCGTCTTCGGCCCGCCGTGAAACGGTCCCAGCCCGATCGATGCGAAAATCAGTCCTTTCCTGCCGCTGATGACGCGCACGCGAAGCAGATCGTTGAGCGCCTTCTGATGGCATCGGATGCGCTGTTGCATCTCTTCCTGCCCTACCCGGCCACCCTCATCGCGCGGCTCGCCTCCGAACATTGCGTACTTCATCGCATCGTCCCTCCCTTAGTCCCGCACCAGGTTGAAAGGCCTGACCTCGACCGAGCCGCGCCGGGCGCCCGGAATTCGCGCCGCCAGTGCGATCGCGTCATCCGCATTGTCCGCTTCCACGATATAGAAGCCGCCGAGCTGCTCCCTGGTCTCGGCAAACGGCCCGTCGGTGAGCATAGTCCGGCCGTTCCTCACACGCACTGTCGTCGCGGTGGTGCTGGGCGCCAGCGGCGCGGGTGGAACCTCGGCCAGGTAGTTGCCGGTGCCGCGAATCTCGTCGGTAAACCGCTCGTATTCGTCCATCTCGGCCTGCTGCTCTGATGCGGTCAGGGCGTCCCAGTCCGCTTCCCTTTCGTAGATGAGGAGCATGTACTTCATAATTTCTGCCCTATAGTCGAACGAGGTACGCCCGGATCGACACCCGCTTAGACCAGCGAAATCAGGGAAGCCGCGATATAGACCAGCGTAATCACTCCGAAACAGAGTCCCGGCAACTCGTTCAGCCACGCGTATTGCGCGATCCGCACGGCCGCTCCGCATTCGCGTTCGGTCACGATCGGCAATTGCCGAAGACTGGTACTCTTTATCGTCGCATCCATTGGTTCGTCCTCCTGCTTCCTGCTCTTAAGTCGAACCAACCGGCGCAAATCGACACGGTTTACACCGCGCGGAAAACGGGGCACGATCTTCGTCTCTCGTCGCGTGCAAAAGCCAATCGTCAGCGTAATTGGAGCCGGTCTCGCCGGTAGCGAAGCCGCCTGGCAACTAGCCAGGCGGGGAGTGGGCGTGCGCCTGCACGAGATGCGCCCGGTCAGGATGACGGAAGCGCATCAGACGGCGAATTTTGCCGAGCTGGTCTGCTCCAACTCGCTGCGCAATGCCTCGATAGAAACCGCGGTGGGAGTACTCAAGGAAGAGATGCGACGGCTCGGTTCACTCGTGATGCGCGCGGCAGACCGCGCGCGCGTTCCGGCGGGTGCGGCGCTGGCAGTGGACCGGGAAGATTTCTCCGGATTCATCACCGCGTCGCTCGAAGCGCATCCGATGGTCGAAATCGTGCGCGAGGAAACCGTCGCGATTCCCGCAGGTCCCGCAATCATCGCTACCGGTCCGCTCACCAGCGCCGCCCTCGGCGAATCGCTCAATCAACTGATCGGTCCACGGAATCTTTATTTCTACGACGCGATCGCACCCATCGTTGCCGCCGAATCCATCGACATGCAGATCGCCTTTCGCGCATCGCGCTACGCAAAGGGCGGCGACGACTACATCAACTGCCCGATGAACGAGGCTGAATATCATGCATTCGTCGAGGCGGTCGTAGCCGCGGAAAAGATCGCGCTGCATCCGTTCGAGAAGCCGGTCTACTTCGAGGGATGCATGCCGATCGAGGAGATGGCGCGGCGCGGCCCGATGACTCTCGCGTTCGGACCGATGCGACCGGTCGGGCTCACCGACCCTCGCAGCGGCGAGCGGCCCTTCGCGGTGGTGCAGCTCCGCCAGGATGATCACGCCGGGCGCATTTACAACATCGTCGGTTTCCAGACCAAGATGACCTATCCCGAGCAGCGCCGCGTGCTGCGGATGATTCCCGGGCTCCAGCGTGCAGAATTCGTCCGCCTGGGCTCTCTCCATCGCAACACCTTCATCGATTCGCCGCGTCTGCTCCGTCCGACCATGCAGCTCCGCGCCCGCGACGATCTTTTCCTGGCGGGCCAAATGGTAGGAGTCGAGGGTTACGTCGAATCCGCAGCCGCCGGCCTGCTCGCGGCGATCAACGCGGCGAACCTGGTCGAAAAGCGCGCGATGGTGATTCCTCCGGCTGAGACGGCCCTGGGATCGATGGTGGCCTACATCACCGATGCAAGCCGCCGGGACTTCCAGCCAATGAATGCCAATTACGGCCTGATGCCTCCGCTGCCCGGCGTGCGCGGGCGCAGCAAGAAAACCGCGCTGGGAGAGCGTGCGCTGCGCGCGATCGAGGCATGGATCGCGGCAAATGAAATCGAATCGGCCCGCGCCGCACCGCCGGCTGCCACTGCTCTCACCTGAGAACTGTGAAGATCGCGACCTTCGATATCGGTTCGAACACCGTCCTGATGCTTGCGGCGGAAGTTGACGAACAGCGCCGGCCGCGCGTGCTCGCCGAGCTTATGCGCATCACGCGAATGGGCCGCGGCGTCGATAAGAACAAGCGCCTCGACCCGAACTCTGCTGCATCGACACTTGCGGCATTGGAGGAGTTCGCCGGAAAGGCGCGCGACCTCGGCGTCGAACGCATGGTCGCCGCGGCTACCGCCGCGCTGCGCGATGCATCCGACGGTCCCGAGTTTATCGCGCGCGTCAAGGAACGCGCCGGCCTCACCCTGCAGATCATCCCCGGCTCTGAAGAGGCGGCGCTGTCACACCTCGCGGTCGTGCGCGGACTCAACATCGATCCGGCTTCTCCGCTGCTAATCGTCGATATCGGCGGCGGCTCAACCGAACTCATCCGCGCCGAACCCGGCAAAGACCTTGCGATGGTCAGTCTGCAGATCGGCTCGGTACGGCTGACCGAGCGATGCGTAAGCAGCGACCCGCCATCCGACTCCGACGCCGCATCGGTCGCGTCGACGGTGGACAGCGCACTCGATCAACTCGGATGGAACTATCGTCCGGCGAACCTGGTGGGAATTGCCGGCACCGTCACCACCCTGTGCGCGGTCGCGCTTGGCCTGCGGACCTATGAAGCCGGCGTGGTTCATGGCCATCGGCTGCCGCGCGCCGAGATCGAGCGCGTCATCAAGCTGATTCGCTCGATGCCGCTGGCGGACAGGCTGAAGCTCCCGGGCCTGCCCGAGGGCAGGGCCGACGTCATATTCGCCGGCGCGACCATCCTGGAACGCGTGATGAAACGATTCAGCGCCGCCGACGTGATGGTTAGCGACCAGGGGGTGCGATGGGGGCTGATGTGGCGGGAGATCGACCGGCTGTATCCCCCGGAGTGACGGTGGACAAACCGTGGCGCCGCTGCTTGCCCTTAGCGCGCCACAGCCCCATTGTGAACGGCAAGCAATTCCCGACCCCCAAACCAGGAGGGCCAACCCTCGATGACCAAGGCAGAACTCATAGAAGTCGTAGCCAAGGCCACGCGCCTGCCGAAGAAAAAGGCGGAAGATACCCTCGACCTCGCATTCGAGCACATCGCGCGCGCCATCCGCCGCGACAAACGTTTCTGGGTGCCGGGGTTCGGCACCTTCACAGTGCGCCGCCGCAAGGCCCGTGCGGGATACAATCCGCGAACCAACTCGCCGATGACCATCCCGGCCGCACGCACCATCGGCTTCCGCCCTGCCCCGGAATTGAAGAAAGGGTTGTGAGCATACGGTTCTAGTTCTTCTCCCGAGGGGAGAAGGTGGCGCGTTGCCGCGCCGGATGAAGGTCAAGAGAATCTCCGCGCATAGTCGGAGAGACCTTCCTATATCAGCTAAACTCTCTCCTCGATGCGCGTTCCTCTTCTCTTGCTCGTCGCCGCCGTTCTGCTCGGCGGCTTTCTCCGTTTTGTCGACCTCGGCCGCCTCGAAATGTCCGACGATGAGGGCGCGTCATGGGCGGCCGCCGCGCAACCAACCATCGCCGATGTCATTGCAGCCCAGGCGCGCCTCAACCCGGGCAAGATGGCCGTGCATGAGCTCGCGTTGCACGAATGGATGGCGATATTCGGCGACGGTATCGTCGCGCAGCGTGCGCTGTCCGCGATGCTCGGCACCTTGTCGATCGTGATCGTCTTCTGGATCGCCTGGGAACTCTGCGTAACGCGTATCGATGACGATGCCGCGATGATCGCCGCGCTCGGCGCAACCGTGTACGCCGTCAACCTCGTGACCATCAAGTACACGCGCGAAGCACGGATGTATCCCGTGATGCTGACGGCGATTCTGCTGCACGTCGGCTGTTTCATTCGCGCAAGTCGGCGCGGCGGAATTCTCAATTACGGCGGGACCGCGATTTTCGCGATCGCTGCGATCGCGGCGAATTTCGCCGCGGCGCTGGTTCCGGCCAGCGAGGGACTGTGGCTGCTCTACCTGCTCGCGCGTTCGGGAATGCGGCCCCGGGCTGCGGAATCGCGCCGCGCCTGGTCGCTGATCGTGGCGCTGGCGATCGCCGCGATGGTTTTCGTGGCGCTCTCGATGTCCGCGTTGCGCGGCGCGGCCGGCGCCGTCGAGCGCGGCGCTATCGGTTGGATAAAGCTCCCGGAGCCTTGGGCCCCCGTCGCGCTGTTCAACAAGGCAACCGGCAGTTTCGGGTTTCCGGTTCTGCTGATGGTCGCCGCATGGGGCGTCATCCGCGGATGGCGGCGCAAGCGCGATGCGGTCACATTCAGCCTGCTCTGGATGTGGGGGCCTCCGGTGCTGATGGTGATCGCGTCCTACGCGATGCGGCCGCTGTTCGTCGAGCGCTACGCGCTCTCCAGCTTCGCGCCGTTCTTCATCCTGGTCGGTATCGGAATTTGGGAACTCGGGAATTCGCGATGGCGC
>DATJWT010000401.1:0-2722 GCA_035500975.1 Binataceae bacterium (SeqCode) | reverse complement strand
ATCGACGTCGCCGTAAACGCCCTGGTCGCCGAACTGAACCGCGATCGGCTCGCCGCCGCCCTCAACTACCTGCACATGATGTTCGGCGTGGGCGCCACGATGGGTCCGGCGATCGATGGTCTCGCGATGGCGCGAGGCATCAGCTACCGGCTGACGTTCACTGCCGGCGCAGCCGCGATCGCGATGCTGGCGGTGACGCTGGCGGCAACTCCGCGGATGAAGTCGCCTTCGCCGCCAGTCGATGGCGAGAAACACGATCTGCGCGCTTTGCTGATGCATCGGCTCATTTGGGCGATCGCGCTGGTACTCTTCCTCTACGTCGGCGCCGAAGTTGGCGTAGGCGCATGGCTCTATAGCTACCTGCGGCACGGCGCCGTTCCGGTTGCCATCTCAGTCGCATCGGCCGGAGTTTCCATCTACTGGGCAGGGCTCATCGGCGGGCGATTGTTGGGCGGCATGCTCGCGCATCGAGTGCCCCCGCTGCGGCTCGCAGCTATCGGATCGCTGATCGCGGCGGCTGGGCTGCTGTCGCTGATGTTCACCGGATCCGTTCCGATGCTGTCATTTCCCATTGTTGCGATAGTCGGTGTCGGCTTCGGCCCGATCTTTCCGAACATGATCGCCGCAGGCGCCGAACGATTCCCATCGCGAGTCGCCAGCATGACATCGATCGTCGCGGGCGGCGCCGCGCTCGGCGGTTCGGCAGTGCCGTGGGCGATGGGCCTGGCGCTGGTGATGAGCGGTCGCGCCGCGTCGATAGGGATCGCTTTCGCGGCAACGGTCGCGATGCTCGCGGTGCTGGCTTCCATGGACCTCTCGCGCTCCCAGTGCCTTTCTTGAATTTCGCGAAGTACGCGGATTCTCCTAGTCCTTGAGCCAGCGTCGCGGGACAGTCTTGAGCCGTTCGACCGCGAGTTCGTCGCACCAACGTTCGTAGCGATCGGGCGGCACTCCGCGAAACTCCAGGTCGTCCAATGAGCAGCGCAGATCGACGGTGTCGACCAGGGTCGCAAGCTTTCGATAGAGCAAGGCGTCTGCGCGATGTTCTGCCAGCGTCGCCGCAAGCTGCGGAGCGCCGCGCAGCTTCACGCGCCATTGATTCGCATCGTTCGGGATGTTTTCCAGATGCTCGTACGCCCCGATCAGTAGCGAAGCGGTTTTTTTTCCAAAGCCGGGCAATCCGGGGAAACCGTCGGCGCTGTCGCCGCTAAGCGCAAGAAAGTCGGGCATGCTCTCGGGTCCGAAGCCGCGCTCGGCGCGAAAGACGGACTCATCGATGACCTTTTGCTGACGGCGATCGACCTGCACGACGCGATCGCCGCGCAGGCACTGCCCGAGATCCTTGTCTGGCGTCATTATCCGCACCTGCTCGACCTGGTCGCGAAAGCAGCGCGCTCCGCTGGCGAGGCCATCGTCCGCTTCATACTCGCGCATCGACCAAACCGCGATGCCGATTGCTCGGACAGCATCTTCGGCCGTATCGAATTGCGAACGCAGCTCGGGTGGAACGCCATCGTCGCTTTTGTAACCGGCGTACAAATCGTTGCGGAACGATCGAATCGGATTGTCGAACGCGACCGCGATATGGGTGACAGCTTCGTTCGAATCATGGAGTAGCGCCAGCAACGATGCCACGATTCCGACGGTCGCCTTCATATCGCGCCCGCGAGCATCGAGATGCCCTGGGCGCGGCGCAAAGTGCGCGCGGTAGAGCTCGTACGTGCCGTCGATGAGATGGAGTCTCACACTAGTCACCTGACATGCAGGACTGCCTCGGCTTCGGATGCGTTGATGAAACGCTTTTCCGCGAGAGCCTTCTTCCAGATCGCCACGGCCTTCGGCCACGAGTTGATGCGTGCATCGGGCCATCCGGAGCCCGGCAGGATCGCATGCAGCCGGCGCCAATCGACCGAGATCAGCGATACCGCCTGAATCTCCTGATGTGCGTTGATCAGATCGACGAGCCTCTGAAACCAGGCTGCCGCTTCGGCGTCGGACTTGGGGCCGCGTACGTGACCGGACGTCGATGACCGGAACACGGGCGTTGCTTCGCAGATCACGACCGGCTTGCGGTGTGATCGCGCCTTCTCCAGGAATTCGGCAAGCTGCGGCCGATCGAAGTCCTTGAGGTCGAACAGGTCGATGCCCCACCAGTCCACAACGTCATCTCCGGGGTACCATCGCATGAAGTTCTCGCTGTCGAATCCCGCGGCGGTCGTATTCCATACGGTGGCGAGGTTGTCGCTGTGTCCTTCGCGAATCCGCTCGACGACCCCGCGGAACGTCTGGATATAGAGGCTGGGGTCGTACAGGGAGCCTGGATTGTTGAACTCGTAGCCGATTCGCAACAGTACCGGGTTGCGCGCCTCGCGAACCGTATCGAGCATCATCACGACTTCCGGGTCGCGCATGCCCTGCGAGGCGTCCTTCTGGAAGTCCTGAAAATTCAATCCGATCTCAGCGACGAAAAATCCGCGCTGGGCGACGATTTGGTTGTACCGCTCGACGAATTGCTGCATCAGCGATGCATCCAGCGAGGTATAGAAGGAGAGCATCGCGGGCAAATTCGGTTTGACGGCACGCTCGTAAGCGGCGAGGTCTGCCGCGTCTCCGGCTCCATCGCGCGCGTCCTTGTCCCACTCCGATGAAAACTGGCCCCAGCCGTGGACTACGCGTCCCGCGGGCGGCTCCAGCTTTGCCTCGTAGAAGGGCGCGGGCTCGC
>DATJWT010000400.1:0-3796 GCA_035500975.1 Binataceae bacterium (SeqCode) | reverse complement strand
CGTCTGGTAAGCAGTGGATTTCGCGCGCGTGGAGTCGAACGGCAGCTTGACCACCGATCCCGTACTGCCATTGTCGGTGACGAAGATAACCCAGGTGTTGGTTTTCCGCGGATGATAGATGAGCTGGCCGCCGGGCCCGCTGGTCGCGATTCCGGTGCTGGTCAGGAAGCGTCCGACTTCGTTGTCGAGGGCCTCTTCCATTTCATTGGTGATGGTTCGCTGCGCGACCAGGTCTTCGCAATCGAGATTGCTCGAATCAGGTTCCGATGCAGGTAGCAATTGAGCGGGCGGTTGCATGACCGGGGTATGCGCCGTTGCGAAAGTCAGCGCTGCCATCCAGGGCTGGTTCGCCGGCTGCTGATTGACCCACGCGATCGCCGCATCGACGGTTTCCTCGCCGCGAAATGTCCGCGCTCGAAGGTCAGTCGACGGAACCTGCACGGGCGAGGTGTTCACGCTGCTGATCACCAGCGGCGATACGTAATGCCCGCTTAGCGTGGAGAAGTTGATGTAGCCCGGGGCCGGGCTGGTGCAGGTTTTGCCCGGGTCGAAAATGCCGCCCGAGTCGCGGCAGACGCGCCCCGGCGCCTCCGCGCCGGACTTCGTGACGATCGCGCAACTGCCATCTCCCTGGTAGCACGCTCCCGAGTCCGCACCTCCGTGCGCGGCATCCTGCACGAAACCGCATGACCAGGTGCCCGCGGGAGATACCCCGCCGGCCGTCGTGTCGATCGAGGACGGGTCTCCGGTCTCATCGAGCCAGCCATCGTAGTAGTCAAACCCCATCGACTGCACCATGCCGTAGCCGTACGGGTTATTCTCCTGGATCCCCATGTGGTACTTGCCGAACAGGGCGCTCGTGTAGCCGCGCCTCTGCAGCAGCTTGGGCAATGAAACCTCGTTCGGATTGACCATGTAGTTCGCCAGGTCGTTGTTGCCCAGCGCCGTAAACACCCGCGTGCGAAACGGATAGCGGCCCGTAAACAACGCGGCGCGTCCGTTCGAGCACGCCGGCATCGACCACATGTTATGAAACCTCACGCCATTTTGCGCGATGGTGCTGATGTTCGGCATCGATGCGGGAGTGTTGCCGCCGTACCCGAACAGCGACCACTGGTCGATGCCGATATCGTCCATGACGATCAGTACGATGTTCGGACGTGAGCTGCTCTGCTGCGAGCTGGAGCCGCCGCTGCTGCCGCCGCATCCGGCGAGCATCAAAACGAGCCCCGCACCCAGCAAGCCCAACCAGCCGAAGCATTTACGGGAATTCACTACGCAGACTCGAAACATCATCCGCCGCCCCTTCTCAAGTCGCGATCATATTGCTGCACCAGCACCGTGTGAGGCAACCATCAACTGACTTTTAACTCTGCGTGTATGAATTGACCGCTACTCCGGGTTTGGTACGCTTAGGATCGCGGCGGCCCGGTTTCGCCGCGGGGGGGGCGGATCGGATTTGCAGAGCGTGTCTCCTGAGCGTCGCGATCGAGCCGTGCTGGTCGGAATCGACCAGGGCGGTTACCAGGGAATTTCCAGCGAGGAATCACTCGCCGAGCTCAAGGCTCTGGCCGAGAGCGCAGGGGCCTGCGTCGAAGCAACCGTAAGCCAACGCCTCAAGGCGCCCGATCCTCGAACCTTCATCGGCAAAGGCAAGGCGAGCGAAGTCGGGGAAATTTCGCGCAGCACCGATGCGACTGTGGCGATTTTCGACGATGCGCTGTCGCCCGCCCAGGCCCGCAATCTCGAAACTGAGCTCAAGCTCCGCGTTATCGATCGCAGCCAGCTCATCCTCGACATCTTCGCGCAGCGCGCACGCACCCTGGAAGGCAAGCTCCAGGTTGAAATCGCGCAGCTCGCCTATCTCCAGCCACGCCTCACCCGTCAATGGTCGCACTTGTCGCGCGTGCGCGGCGGCGCCGCGGGCGGCGGTGGCGGGGGAGTAGGAGGACGGGGAGGTGGCGTTGGCACCCGCGGTCCCGGTGAAACGCAGCTCGAAGTTGACCGCCGGCGCCTGCGCGAGCGGCTCACCAAGCTGCGTGCTCGTCTCAAGGATGTGGAACGAACGCGCGGAATTCAGCGTCGCCGGCGGCTTGAGGTTCCTTACCCAACCGTCGCTCTTGTCGGTTACACCAACTCCGGCAAATCGACCTTGCTGAACATCCTCACCGGCGCCTCGGTAGAGGCGGCGAATCGTCCCTTTTCCACCCTGGATCCAACCATCCGACGCTTGAAGCTACCCAACCGGATGACCGTGATGCTGGCTGATACGGTGGGATTCATCCATCGGCTGCCGCACATGCTCGTCGACGCGTTCAAGGCAACGCTCGAGGAAGTCCGGACCGCGGACCTGCTGCTGCACGTAGTCGACGGCAGTTCCGAGCTGGCGTCGGAACGGATGGAAATAGTCGACCGCGTGCTCGAGGAAATCGGTGCGGGCGCCACCCAGCGGATCATCGTCATGAACAAGCTCGATCTCGTGGAAAGTCCACCGCGGACCCCGGGCAATGTGATAGGTATTTCCGCTCTGCGCGGGACCGGACTTGACCGCCTGTTGGTGGAGGTCGGTCGTCAGCTCGGGGTCAGTCGCGAGGAAGTTGCAGTCACCTTGTCGGTATCGCGCGGCGACTTGATCGCGATGGCGCGCCGGGACGGTGAAGTGATAAGCGAGGAATATCGCGACGGGGTGGTCGCGATGCGCGCGCGTGTCAGTCGTCCCGTCGCGGGCCGCTTACGCAAGGCAGATCTGGCGGAGGCTTGAATCGATGCCCGTGTGATAGCCGATGGCGGTAGCTTCTCATCATAAGCCAGTTCGTCACCCGCGTGGCCGCAGCACGCCCACCCTCGGGAGCCTGCTCAACGTGCCGAATTTTCTCACGCTGTGCCGGCTCGGCGCGATTCCGATTTTCCTTTCCTTTCTGAGCCGCCATCGGTACACCGAAGCGCTCTACGTGTTCGCGGCGGCCGCCGTGACCGATGCGCTCGATGGCACGGTGGCCCGATGGTTCGATGCGCGTACCGAGATTGGTGCCTTCCTCGATCCATTCGCCGACAAGCTGATGCTGCTGTCGGCATTCGTGGTCTTGACCGTGGAAGAGGACTTGCCCGGATGGCTGCTGAGCGTCGTCGCTATCCGTGACGTGGTCATCGTGGGCGGCTTCATGATGATCGCGTTCTTCACCAGCGAGCGGATGCCGGTGCGGCCTAGCTACGTGGGCAAGCTCAGTACCTTCCTGCAGCTTGCGTGCGTGACTGCTACCCTGCTCCGCATGGGCGTGACATTGCCCAACTACTGGTACGCGTTGCTGTACCTGACGGTGGTCGTCACAGCACTCTCCGGAATACACTACATGTATCGCGGTCTGGTATGGCTGGGTTCGCGCGAACCTGAGATGTTCTCCTGACGAACGGATCGTTCGTCTCCGTGCAAACTTCACGGTTAGTCGTCCGTGATGTTTGATTTCTCCACCACCTTGCTTTCCGCGGCCGCGACTCGGCTGATTCTGTTCGCGACCGTCTTTGTGGCGATGGCGATCGCTGAGGCCGCTCTGCCTCGCCGCGGCAGGTCATTCTCGCGATGGTCTCGGTGGCCGTCGAATCTCGGCATCTCGGCGCTCAACAATATCCTTGTAGAGATAGTGATTCCGGTGACCGCGATCTCGGTCGCGTTATTTGTCGACGATCGGCGAATCGGGTTGTTGTACTTTCTGGCTGTCCCGCGCGCGATTGCTCTGGTGTCGGCTGTCCTGGCACTCGACCTCGCCATCTATCTGCAGCACGTGATGTTCCATTGGCT
>DATJWT010000399.1:0-3319 GCA_035500975.1 Binataceae bacterium (SeqCode) | reverse complement strand
GTACCGATCGTGATGACGTTGGGTGCGCTATTGCTGGCGGGAGCACTCGGGGGCTGCAGCTCGATGAGCTCCAATCACGTTGATTGCAACGTCGTAAAGCTCCAGTCAGAAGCGGGCAGGTCCGACTCTGAAATCGCCTCTGCGCTCGGCGCGAGCGTGAGCGACGTGGCCGCGTGCCACGGACCGGAGAAGTCGGGAAACGCTTCGTCATCGGGCGCGCCCGGACCATACTAGTCGCCATACGATAGCGACGGCATGAGCGAGCCCCTGCCCTGCTCAAGCCGCCGTGGAGACCGCCAGCAGCATCATCCGGCGCAGGCAGGCATCGAACGCCATGCCATCGAAGTATCAGCAAAGCTATCGCCGGATGCTGCTGGACATGCACATCCCGGACTGGGATCCGACATTTCTTTCCCGCTACGACCCGGCGGTGTTGGCCGCGCAATACGCGCGGGCGAACGTGACCGGGGTGATGCTCTACTGCAAGTCGCATCCCGGGCTCTGCTACTGGCCGACCAGGGCGGGAAAGATGCACGCGGGGATCGGCGGGCGGGACATGGTGGGCGCGATGCTCACGGAGCTGCGCGCCCGCGACATCGCGGCCTGCGCCTATTACAGCATCGTGTTCGACAACTGGGCGGTGGAGACGCATCCGGACTGGCGCCAGCGCACCATCGATGGCGCCGACTTCAACGGCTTCAGCCGCTACGGCACCTGCTGCATGAACCATCGGGAGTATCGCGCCTACGAGATGGCGCAGCTCGACGACCTGCTGTCGCGCTACGACTTCGATGCGCTGTTCCTGGACATGATCTTCTGGCCGCTGATCTGCGCCTGCGAGCATTGCCGGGCGCGCTTTCGCGAAGAGACAGGTGCGGAGATTCCCGCGAGCGTGGACTGGACCTCGGCGGACTGGTGCCGCTTCCAGGGGGCGCGCGAACGGTGGGCATCGGAGTTCACGCGCGACCTTTTCGCCAAGGCGCGATCGATCCGGCCCAACCTGGCGCTGACGCATAACCTTGCGCCGGCACTTGCGAACTGGGTGCTGGGACAGCCGATCGGCGCATCGATTCACGACACCTTCGTCGCGGGCGATTTGTACGGCGATCGCATCGAGCAGCTGTTCGTATCGAAGCTGATCCTGCATCTGTCGGAGACGCGCCCGGCGGAATTCATGAGCAGCGTATGCGTCGACCTGTCGGACCACGTGCGGCTCAAGGACGAGGAGCGGATGCGCGCGCAGGCGATGGCGGCGAGTGCGAATTCGTCGGCGTTTCTGTTCATCGATGCGATCGATCCGATTGGGACCGTGAACGAAGAGAAGTACGCGCGAGTCGGGCGGGCCTTTGCGACCACCGCGCCTTTCGAGGCATACCTCGGCGGCGAACCGATAGAGGACATCGCAGTGTACTTCTCGGGTCATTCGCAGATGGACTTCGCGGAGAACGGCACGCCGGTCAGCCGCGTGCGAGGCTCGAGCAACAAGTATCCGCATCTCGATGCGGTCCGCGGTGCATGCCGAGCGTTGCAGCGCGGGCACATACCGTTCGGCGTGATCACGCGTCGGCAACTCGACTGGCTGGGGGCATTCAAGGCGATCGTGCTGCCCAACGTGCTGCGGATGGACGGCGAGGAGGCGGAGGCGTTTCGCGCGTACGTCCGTGGCGGCGGCCGACTTTATGCAAGCCGGTACACGTCGCTGGTCGAGGACAGTGGCACGCGGCACTCGGACTTCATGCTCGCGGACGTGTTTGGCGTGAGCTACGAGTCCGAGGAACAGGGAGGGTTCATCTACATTTCCCCGGCAGACGATGCGGTTGCGGGGCTAATCGCGCCGCAGCATCACGTGAGCTTGAGAGTCGCGCGAGACCCGATTCGCCCGGTTCGCGCGCTGTGCGGTGTCCCGCGGCTGCGAGCGGGAGCAGGCAAAGTACTGGCGACGCTCGCCCTGCCCTACGGGTATCCATCACGCGGTTCGGTGAACGATCACAAATGGGCGAGCATCCATTCGTCGCCGCCATGGGAAGAAGTGGCGGCGCCAACGATCGTGAGCAATCAATTCGGCAACGGACGCGCGATCTATTCAGCCGTCGCGATCGAGGGAATCGAGGGCGATGCCGAGAGAGCGCTGTTCACCGGGCTCGTGATGTCGTTGCTCGATGGCCAGTCATCGTTCGGCGCATCCAGTCATCCGTCGGTCTGGATGTCGGCATTCGATCAACCGGACAAGCATCGCGTGATGGCGAGCTTCCTCAACTACCAGGAGGAATTGCCACCGGCGCCGGTGCCGGTTCAGTTCCGGCTGCGACCGCCGAACGGAAGGCGATTCACGTCCCTGGCCCTGGCGCCGAACGAAAGGAAGATGGACTTCAAGCTCGCAGCCGATGGAACTTTGAGCGCGAGCATAAACGCGGTCGGTCTGATGACGATGGCGTTGGCTGAATACGAGTGAGCTCCACGCTTCAAGGCGCGCCGGGATTGGCGGTCAGGGCAGTGTCGAGATCGACCTCGAGAGATCCGGATTGGGCGGCCGCTACAGTGATGACGCCGTTCTGATCCAGTTGCCAAATATGCGCCCCGGGATAGCCACATCCCGAAGGATCCGATTCGGGAAAACTGGTTCCCGGGACTGGATGCTGAGCCGTGGTTGGTACCTTGTAAGCCCAGATGCGGATAGCGGGTCTCAGGGCCCGCACGTTCGCCGCAAATCCATGCGAGCAATACACTCCGGGGAGAAAGCCCGCGGCAGCGACCGCATCGACCCACGCCGCGACGTAGTCGGTCCGCGGCGGGTTGAACGGAGGGCCGTCTTCCAGATCGAGATAGACACAGGAGCCCGCGCGGAACCCTTCACCGGCAAGCAGGTTGGCGGCATCGGCACCATCGATGGCGCCTTGCGGCCCGGTCACCACGTGGCTGCCGGGTCCTTTTAGTTGCTGGCCGACGTACACCGGTGCAACGCCCCATCCAGCTGACTGAAGCGCGGCCCGTTGACCCATCCAGCTCGTACTTCGATGACTTGGCGCAGGCGCCAGGTAGTAGCCACACCAGACAAGGTTGGTGTTCGCCTTGAGCCACGCCATCACGTCTGCGCCGGGGAAATCCGCCGAATCAAAT
Source organism: Binataceae bacterium (SeqCode) (assembly GCA_035500975.1). Taxonomy (GTDB): domain Bacteria; phylum Desulfobacterota; class Binatia; order Binatales; family Binataceae; genus JAFAHS01. Next base: position 202 of record DATJWT010000399.1, on the reverse strand, counting down.
CCTGCAAAGCCGGGCATGCTAGTAACCTCCCTTTGTCGAATGAACCGCCGATGCGCTGGATCCTAAAGGTTCTGGTGTTCAAGGCGAGTAAAGAGAAGGTGCCAGACGCGCCAGGTTAACCGGCAGTAGTTGAGTGGCTGGATAGCCCTGCAGGAAGCGCGAAGTGATCGTCTGGACTTCATCGATAGCTGGAAGGAACGGA
>DATJWT010000398.1:0-2239 GCA_035500975.1 Binataceae bacterium (SeqCode) | reverse complement strand
TCCCGCGGAAACCACGGTCGCGCTGGCTCATCTGATCTTCTCGGGCATCCTGGATCGATTGCCGAAGCTCAAGATCTGCGCCGCGCACGGCGGCGGCTACTTTCCTTTCTATAGCTCGCGTTTCGACCATGGATGGCGAGTCCGGCCGGAGTCGCACACGTGCAATTTCGCGCCAAGCGAGTACCTCAAGCGCATCTGGTTCGATTCGCTGGTTTACACGCCTGCGCATCTTGAGTTCCTGATCAAACAGGCTGGCGCGCAGCAAGTGGTTCTGGGAACAGACTTTCCCTTCGACATGGGCGTCGACGACCCGATCAAGCGGCTGGATGGGATCGCATCGCTGTCCGATGCGGAGCGCGCCGCGATCCGCGGCGGCAACGCAGCGAAATTGTTGGGACCCTAGCCCAAGCAGCCTCAGGGGGCGTTCGCGTGAACGAAAACGACGATTATTACCAACACACGATAGAGCTGCTGGAGGATTCCTACCTTGCGGCCGATGCGCGCGGAGATGTCGCCGGTGGCTCCGGTTCGGGCGGCGGGCTTGAGCGATGGGAAAAGAAGCGTCGCGTCCTTGCCACGCCCTTCGATCGCGATGGCACCTGGCTCGACGTTGGATGCGCCAACGGATTGCTGATGGAAACCCTCACGCGATGGACCGCGGAGGAAGGGCTACGAATCGAGCCGTACGGGCTCGACCTGTCTCCGCGCATTGCCGATGCGGCGCGGCGACGCCTTCCGCAGTGGGCGGACCGGATATGGGCGGGCAACGTGATGACGTGGGAGCCTCCGATGCACTTCGACTACGTCACGGTGATTGCCGATTGCGTTCCGGCGAGCGCGCGCGCCGAGTTGATCGATCGCCTAGTGACGCGGTACCTGAATCCAGGCGGGCGGCTGATTTTCAGCATCTATATGCCGCGCCCACCGGAGCTTCCCCCCGAAAATCCGCCCGCATCTGCCGTGCTGAAGCGCTTTGGCTATCCGGTGGCCGGCGAGGCTGAAGCGCGAATCGATGGAGTGCTCAAGGTGTCGACCGCGTGGCTCGACAATCACAAGGCCTTACGCTGACGGTCGCGGCGATCTAACCTGCTGATAGAGGCCGTCGATGTCCTTCCCCTACAAACGCATTCTGTGTCCCGTCGATTTCGATGAGTTCTCGGCAGCCGCTCTCAAGGAAGCTGTCGCGCTGGCGTTATCCTCGGGAGCGACGATCCATGTCCTGCACGTGGTCCCGGCAACCCTGGCGCTCGATGAGGCGGCGACGGGAGGCCTGGCGGTCGGAGAAGTTTACGAACCCCAGATGCGCGTGGCGCGCGAGCAATTGGACAGAATGCTGGGGGTGTTGCCGCCGGAGATCCGGTTGGAGAGTGCGATCGAATTCGGAAGCCCGGCGGCAATTATTCTCAACACGGAGACCAAGCTTGGCATCGATCTGATCGTGATGGCCACCCACGGCAGAAGGGGCCTCAAGCACCTGGTGCTGGGGAGTGTCGCTGAAACAGTAGTGCGCGAATCCCGGGTTCCGGTTCTCACCATCCGCCCGGCTCAAGCTCACACTTCATAACGACTATTGCGGTGACTTCGGGCTCCTGCGGCCAGCCGCGTTGACGTCATCGGCGACGCGGGCAGTCCTCAGCACGGGCCAGCAACAAAATTGCGCTGGCGCAAAGCGGGCCGGATGATCTAACCTCGCTGCGATTTATCCGATCTCAACCACACTCTGGAGGACTTTTCCCATGAGCGCGAAACTCTACGATTTCAAGGTTCGCCACATCGACGGCAAGGACGCCACGCTCGGCGAGCACAACGGCAAGGTGATGCTGATCGTCAACGTCGCATCGAAGTGCGGATTGACGCCGCAGTATGCCGACCTGGAGAAGGTGTACGAGCAGTATCGCGAACGGGGCCTGGTGGTGCTGGGATTTCCGGCCAATGAATTCGCGGGCCAGGAGCCGGGCAGCAACTCTGAAATCGCGGAGTTCTGCACGACCAAGTTCGGGGTCAAATTCCCGATGTACGAGAAGATCGTCGTCAAAGGCGACGGGCAGCATCCTCTATATAAGTACCTGACGGAGACCAAGCCGACCGCGAAGAAGAATCCCGAAGGCAAGCTGCGCGCGACGCTCGACCAGCACGGACTCGGGCCCAAGAACGAGACCGACATCATGTGGAACTTCGAGAAGTTCCTGGTCGATCGTAGCGGGCAGGTGGTTGAGCGCTTCGCCCCCGACATCGCGCC
>DATJWT010000397.1:0-7757 GCA_035500975.1 Binataceae bacterium (SeqCode) | reverse complement strand
CTCCCGCAGCGGCTTGTTGGTGTTCTCAAAGATCGTTCCGGCGATGATCGAAAACCGATAGCCGGTAGAGCCCCCAGGCGCGCACTTGGTGCACTGCCAATGCCATTTGCGCGACGGCAGATCATAGACCGCGGGGTTGCCGCAGCGCGGGCAGCGCACGCCGTCCGGCCAGCGCAGATCGCGAAGCAGCGTTTTACACGCCGTCTCATCGCTAAATTGCTTCATCAGCTTGGCGAACGTGATGTTAGGTTGCGTGGTGAGTGGCTTACCGGCTTTGACTTTCGCGTCCATGAGAGAAATATAGGCTTTCTCCATGCGGGTGTCAAGCCCAACATAATCCCCTTGGACAAGGGGAGGGGATCAGAGCTAATGGCCGGCGCTTCGGACGGCTGCCGGCGTGAAAAATGAGTTGTTGACCGCGCCCATGTCGATGTACCAGCACTCGCGGTCAGGCGCTTCAGCACCCGGCATGAAGGCGACTGAACTCAGATGGGTTGTCAGATCCTCATCGACCAATCCGACCTGGAAGATTCGCTTGTACGGATAGATCGCAATCTTCGCATCCGGCACGGGCCGGTCGCGGTACGTGTTGAACGCGGCGACCGTTTTCCAGAGCTTGCCTTCGCGGTCGTATTGATCCGAGGCAGTGATGAACCAACCCTCTGAATCGATATAGAGAATTCGCCGAGAGATGCTGAGGTTGTCGTGAGGCCTCGCATCGGCTTCCACGATGTACAGATGTCGCATCTCCCAATTTTCCGGGCATATAGTTCTGCCGCCATCATAGGGGCATACGACGCCCGGAGAATTTTTGGCGTGCACGCAGGCGAGCATGTTCTTGTCGCCGAGATACCTGTAGGTGTAGTCGCCTTCCCTGGCGGAAAACCCGAACAGGGAATCGGCATCGAGGGTGGTGAGGAGCGCGATACCGGCGCCGCCGGGACCGCCGGCACCCCCTCCAACGCCGCCACCGCCCATCACTCCTCCACCGCCTCCGCCGCCGCCTCCACCACCACCTCCGCCACCCGCACCCCCGCCCCCGCCGCTTCCTGAGAATCCACCGATGCACCCGAGCGCATCGTCCATCATTTCGGCCGGCGTTTGCCGGATACGACGAGACAGGGGGTTGAAGGTCCAGACGTTGTCCTCGAGCTGCCAATCAATGTGCCTATAGCGAAGGAGGCCAAAGCCGCGCATAGAAGACGGCTCGAGGAAGGGATAGAACCCGAGTCGGTATCGGATACCGCTGCGCGCCGCATCGGGGTCGGTGGGTATCGGAGGAACTTCAATCCTGCCGATATTGCTATACAGCGCCAGGTGACCCGCAGAAAAGAAGCCGGCAGGGTCACCCTTCGATTCAGGCTTATAGCTGGCAATTTCGGGAAACCTGAGGTCGATGTCGTCGCTGTACAGGGGACGAAAGGAAAAGTCCCAGATAATTTTGATCGCGAGGTCCGGATCATTTGGGTCGAGAAGCGGGAAAGGCTGCCCTGCCACGTAGTTGCCCAATGCGCCGTTGGGAAGGAGCCTGACTTGCGCGTGGTATTTCTCGGTGGCCTCGGTATACGGAACCGGCCACTCCAGTTTGTCGGAAGCGACGATGTCGAGCTGCATGCCCTCCTGCACCAACACGTAGTTGCCGGGGCTCAGCAGCTCCTGAACCTGGGATGCGTTGGCGGATGTGATCACATCGCCGGGTTTGACCCCGGCGGCGAGACTCCGACCGGCGACCAGAAACGTAACCAGCACTGAAACCAACCCTACGAAGCGTTTTTTCATAACGTCATCCGCAGGACAGTCCCGGCGGATGCGAACTGCCGAGAGCGTTCTGTCTATTGTATGGCTACACTGGACTTTGGGCGGGCGTATTGCAAATGCCTGGTTCCTTCTCCTTGTCCAAGGAGAGGACTAAGGAGAGGTGCGACGCTGACGTCGCAACGTGTGCGTGGGGGTAGTGGCATGCGGGCGCACCACCTCTCTCTAGCCCTCCCCTGGACAAGGGGCGGGGCTCAGAGGGTACGAACCGGCAACATCCCTTACAGAATAGACCGGCAACATGGTTGACAGATTTGCTTACCCGGGAGGAGGCGCAAGCGGATGCCGTGGGCAGAGAGGACAACCATGGAAGCGAAGACGAAGTTCATAGCGGCGGTACTGGAGGACGAAGAGAAAATGAGGACGGAGATCAGGAGGTTTACTTCGGACCGCTGCACCCTGGAACCATCGATGTGCTCGAGCTTACCCTGCGGCGGTCCATGCCAACTTCCACGGTCCGGCGAGGCGGGAAAACCTCCTCGCGCTCCTCCCAAAAACTCCAAAAAGTGTAAACCATGTTGCCGGTTCAAAATGTAAACTATGTCGCCGGTCGCTCAGCGAGATGCGACGCTGACGTCGCAACGTGCGCCGGGCGGTAATGGCATGCACGCGCACCACCTCTCCCTTACCCTCCCCTTGGACAAGGGGAGGGACGGATCATCGGACGTTCATGACCATTCGTTGCGGATCCAGGTACTGACGCGTCACGATTCCCATGTTGATGTACCAGCACTCGCGATCGTCGCCCTGTTGTCCGGGAGTGTACTCGACGGTGGAATAGCCGTCCTGAAGGTCCTCGTCGACAAGTGCGGCCTGGAACATCCTTTTGAATGGAAAGATCGCAACCTTCGCGTCAGGAACGGGGCGGTCGCGATAGGTGTTGAAGGTCGCGAGTGTTTTCCAGAGCCGTCCCTGCTTGTCGTACTGGTCGGAGGCGGTGATGAACCATCCTTCGGAATCGATGTAAAAGATGCGCCTGGGAATGATCAGGCCGTCGCCGCCGATCCTCTGATGCCATGACAGGGGCTTCTCAGTCGCTTCGATGACATAGAGCTGACGCATCTCCCAGTTTTCCGGACATATCGTGCGATGGTTGTCGAATTCGCAGGGCCGCGCCGGGACGCTTGCAGCGTGTACGCTGGCGAGCATCGGCTTGAGGCCGAGCAGCCGGTAGTCGAAATCCTCGACCTTGGCGGCAAATCCGAACATCGAGTCGGGATCGAGATTATTGACGAAAGTGGCCGCGGCACCCGCACCTCCGCCACCTGCGCCGCCCGCACCCCCAGCACCCGCACCCACCATGTTGGAGGTGGGCTGCATCTGATCCGAGAGCACATTGGCGGAGACGCGGCGGATGCGCCCACTGCCGGGGTTGTAGCTCCAGGTGTTATCCTCGACGGTGGGATCCATGTAGCGGTAGCGAATAAACCCGAAGCCCGCGATCTCGGCAGGCTCATGGAAAGGATAGGCCCCGAACCGATAGCGGATTCCCGCGCTAGTGCCGTCCGGGTCTTGAGGCAAAGGGCTCACCTCCGTGCGACCAAAATTGAAGTAGAAGGAAAGGTGCCCGACCTCGAAGTGCTCCTTGGGTTCGGGATCGGAGGCAGTATAGGTGTCAAATTCTATGCCGCGAACGTCGACGTCGTCGGTGTACTGGGGGCGATAGCTGAAATTCCAGATGGCCTTGGTCGCCGCCTGCGGGTCGTTGGGGTCAATCGACGAAAATGGAAGCCCCGCCAGGTAGCCGTCGAGCTCGCCCTTGTCGTTGAGCCGCACCTGCGAAGCGTATTTCTCGGTGGCAGACTTGTAGGGCGGCGGCCATTCGAGGCGCTCGGTCGGCACGATTTTCATCCGCATACCCTGCTTCACCAGCGCGAAGTTGCCGGGACTGACCAGGTCCTGAACCAGCGCGGCATTGTCGGGGGAGATTTCGTCGCCGGGCTTGACGGGAGCGGCCAGACTCGTGGTGGCGGCGAGGAACGCTGCAAGCATCAAAACCAACCCTACGAAGTGTTTTCCCATGGTGTCCTCCGCAGGACGGTCCCGGCGGGTGCGGATAGCCGAGAGCGTTCTGTATGTTGTATGGCTACACTAGACTATAGGCAAGTGAGTTGCAAATGCCCGCTTTCCGCTCCTTGTCCAGGGAGAGGGTCAGGGAGTGCTGCAACAATAGCCTTGCAGATGCGTATTTGAATGCATGGGCAATCGCTAATCGTCTCTTCCGGGAATTCAACCTTCGAAAGGCAAAGCACTGGCGCTTCCGAGGTATCGAGCGCGTACGCTGCGGGCAAAATCAGAATCGAGGCGCGGAAGAAGCTTTGGAAAGCGCTCCGGGCATATCGGCTCGATGGACTGAAGATCAGGCGTCCGTTTCCCATCGGCGAATTCATCGTGGACTTCCGTTGCGCGGAACCAAGGCTGGTGGTCGAACTCGACGGCGATCAGCCTGGGGAGCAGGTCGCTTGTGATTCGTGGCGAACCGGACTGCTGGAGCGCCGCGGCTATCGGGTTGTTCGGTTTTGGAATCAGGAGGTCATCACCAATTCAGGGGGTGTGCTTGAGGCGATATTGGTGACCGCGCGTTGTACCAATCCCCAGCCTTTTCCCTGGAAAGGAAAGGGGACCGGAATTATTGGCCGCGCGAGCGGAGTTCGCGTTGGGCGAGTTCGAGGTCGGAGTCGACCATCATCGTAACCAGCGCATCGAAGGTGACGCGCGGACGCCATCCGAGCACCTTGCGGGCCTTGCTGGAATCGCCGATCAGGCGGTCAACCTCGGCGGGGCGGAAGAAGCGCTGGTCGATCTCGACGTGGGTTTTCCAGTCGAGCTGGAGCTGGTCGAAGACGCGCTCGAGGAACTCCTGCACCGAATGGTCCTCGCCCATCGCGATGACGTAATCGTCGGGCAGCTCCTGCTGGAGCATCATCCACATCGCCTCGACGTAGTCGCCGGCGAAACCCCAGTCGCGCCGCGCGCTCAAATTGCCGAGCGCGAGCTTGTCCTGGAGGCCGAGCTTGATGCGGGTGGCGCTGCGCGTGATCTTGCGGGTCACGAAATTTTCGCCGCGCCGCGGCGACTCGTGATTAAACAGGATGCCGTTGCAGGCAAAGAGGCCGTACGCTTCGCGGTAGTTCAAGGTCTGCATGTGGCCGTAGACCTTGGCGCATGCATACGGGCTGCGCGGGTGAAAAGGCGTAGTTTCGCGCTGCGGAACTTCCGCGACCTTCCCGAACATCTCCGAGGAACCGGCCTGGTAGAAGCGAACCGCGCGGCTGCGGCGGTTGTTGTGATCGCGGAGCGCTTCGAGCAGACGCAGCGTGCCAAGACCGACCACGTCGGCGGTATATTCCGGCTGATCGAAAGAGATGCGCACGTGAGATTGCGCCGCCAGGTTGTACACCTCATCGGGCCGAACCTGTTCGATGATGCGCCGGATGCCGGTGCCGTCACCGAGATCGCCATAGTGGAGCTGCAACCCCTGCGGATTCGATCCGTAGCCGGAGCGCAGATGATCGATACGCCCGGTCGCGAAGCTGGAAGTGCGCCGGACCATCCCGTGCACCTCGTAACCTTTGCCCAGCAGCAGCTCCGCGAGGTAGGAGCCATCCTGACCGGTGACTCCGGTAATTAATGCAACTTTCGGCATCGCGGTCTTTCCGATCTTCGCTCGACTCCGCTCCCGATCCGGCTCGCTAGCGTTGACGCGCCGCGCTCGTGGACTCGCGCCCTTTCGGGCGGCATTCGAGCGGGGAGAAAGGTTGAGAGCTTCGCAGACTAGTCTCCCTTCACCAGGCGGTGCGAGTCGGTGTCGAAGTGCTGGGTTGAGAATTCGAGCAGCTCGGAATCCTCCAGTGCTTCCATCTGGTGCACGAGGCCGATGGGCACGTCCATGCAATCTCCGGGGCTCAGCACGAACTCTTCAATCTGCTCAGACTCCGGTGATTCCTTGATGCGCACCACGAGCTTGCCCGCGCGCAGAAAGAAGGTCTCGGTCTTGAGCTTGTGGTAATGCAGCGAGAGTCGCTTGCCGCGCTTGATTTCGAGGATCTTGCCACAATAACGATCGTTGTTGGCGATCCAGACCTCACGGCCCCATCCCTTGGGTTCAATATGTACAGGTTTACGGACGCGGCTCATTTGACTCAAAGACTACACCGACGAAGCGAATTGCGGAATCGTCTTCGGTGAACCTCACGAACTCCAGAGAAGGAGAATTCCCTAGTCGGCGGGCAGGGCCTCGCGCTGGACAGGGACCCTCACCCGGGCCGAGAAATGGCTCCGGCCTCTCCGCCGGGGGAGAGGGAAGAGAGAACTCATGAGGTCCATCAGGTGTACTTGGCTACAGCAGAAGCCGGCAACAGCACGCGGAGGCCGCCGGCTTCGATGGCGCTGAGGAGGATCGCGACGCGCTCCGCTCCCGAGAGATAGCGCTCGAAGATCGCCTCGAAGCCGCGGAACGGCCCTTCAACCACCATCACCTTGTCGCCATTGTCCAGGGGCTTTTCGGGAATCTCTACGATGTCATCGACGCCCCGGCGGCGGATTTCGCTGACGATACCGGTAGGCACCGCGAGCGGGTCGTTGCCGGCCGAGACAATGCCTCGAACGCCCGGCATGTACTTGACGTCGAAGTAGCTGGTCTGGAGATCGAAGCGCGCGAACACGTAGCACGGAAACAGCGGACCCACCGTCATCGCCATCCGGCCCCATCGCGGAGTTTTGGCTTTCAAAAGAGGCAGAAATACCTCGGAGACCGTATTTTGAAGCTGGTCCCGGACCCATCGCTCCTTTCCGGTCTTGGTGCGAATCAGGTACCAGGCCTGTCCGTCTGTTAGTTCCATGATGAGTGACGTTGAGAGCGTAAGAGCGACAAGACATGCTCGATGAATGCCCGAGCTCTCAATAAAAAAGGCGGCTGTAGCATACGCCACAGCCGCCTTGTCAGTCCAGATGAGGCCTAGATTTCGTAGGTCAGCGTGAACTCGAGTTCGTTCGTACGCTGCTCCACGCTGCCGATGAACGGGTCGGTGTAACGACCGCTTCGGCCCAAGTACCACACCGCATTCACGCCGAACAGGATGCTGCGCGAATAGCGGTACACGTTGGTCGACTGGAGCCACATCACTTCGTTGTCGATGTCCTGGATGTAGGCATTGGTCGTAACCAACTGACCGTTCAGCACCCAGTTGACGGCCGAGAGGAAGAAAAAGTTGCTGTCTTCACGCGGACGGCCGATCGAGTTCGCGATGCTGTTGTAGGCGTTGGTCGGACGGCTCGGGAACCAGGTGTTGACGTATTGAGCCGTCAGGAACGTGTGCTGCTTGGACAACCACGGAATGTAGGTCGGACGGTCGCCCGCGAGGATGAAGCGCGCCTCGTTCGTCCACTGTGCGTGGCTGCCAGGGGTCACAACGCTGGAGTTGTTGGTATACAACGTGTCGTAACGATAGACGACGTCGGTCCATTCCTTGTCGTAATACGTTCCGGTCAGACCAAAGAAGGAATTGCGGCGATAGCGCGTGTCCAGGTCGACGTCGAGGGTACCGGCCACGGGCACGCCCGCGCGAGGAGTGAGACCACGAGCACCCTTGGGAATTCCACCCGGGAACGGAGGCGGCGAGGCCGGCCCACCGTAGTAGTAGGAACCCGCATAGAACGGGGCCGCGAGCACGCCGGCGCCGCCTGCGGTACCTTCATCGCGGTACTCAAACAGGTAGATGAAGCTCGCCTGCAGACCGTTGCCGATCGGCAGCAAGCTCGACAGACGCAAGCCGAACTCGCTGTTCTGAATCGAGTTCGATGGCGCGCGGCTGGTCTGAATTACGTTCTCATACGCGAAGAAGCCGGCCCCCGGTGAACCGATGTTGAACATCGGCAGCGCGTTAATCTGCAGGAAGCTGCGGTTCTGTGTCGGCTGCCCGTTCTGGTTCACGCCGTTGTTG
>DATJWT010000396.1:0-10314 GCA_035500975.1 Binataceae bacterium (SeqCode) | reverse complement strand
GTTCGCTCCCGTGCGTGAAGTGGACAGTATCGCGCGCGAGCTAATCGCCTGCTGGGCGGGGCGTTCCGATTTTGTCCCGCAGAAAATTGCTCGCGAGTTCTGGACCCGCGACGGTACGATTGCGGATTCCACCTGGGCGCTCGGATGGGATACGCCCTCGCAGCAGGGCTCCAGCTCGGGGCGCCATTTCTCTCCGAACGCCGTGGGCCATCTCGGTTTCACCGGCACCTCGATATGGATCGAGCCGGCGCGCGAGATCGCCGTGTCCATCATGACCAATCGCGTGCACCCCAGGCGCGACAATCAAGCCATCCGGGAATTCCGGCCACAAATTCACGACCTCATCATGGAAGCGATTAACGGTGCCTGACAAAGACAGCGACGCGCGCCTCGCGCGCATCCCCAGCTCTATTCATCACGTCCACCTGATAGGAGTCGCGGGAACCGCGATGGCGGCCTTGGCCGGCATGCTGGTGGAGCGCGGCTTTCGCGTCAGCGGCTCCGACAATCAATTCTACGAACCGACCGCATCTCTCCTGCGCGGCTCGCGCGTCGAGCTGAAGACCGGGTTCAGCCCCGGCAATCTCGACCCGGCGCCCGACCTGGTCGTGGTCGGCAACGTCGTCCAGCGCGTCAATCCCGAAGCGCAGGCGCTGCTCTCGTCGCCCGTTCCTTACCTGTCGATGTCAGAGGCGCTGTGGCAGTTCTTCCTGAAAGACAAGCAGGTTCTGATGGTGGCGGGGACCCATGGCAAGACCACCTCCACGGCGATGATGGCGCATGTGCTCGCCGCGGCCGGTCGCGACCCATCGATGCTGGTGGGCGGAGTCTCGCTCGACTTCGGTTCGAACTACCGGCTGGGAAGAGGCCCGCATTTCGTAATCGAGGGCGATGAGTACGACACCGCGTTCTTCGACAAGGGACCCAAGTTTCTCCACTACCGCGCGACCGGAGCGATCGTCACCGCGGTCGAGTTCGACCATGCCGACATCTATCGTGATCTCGATCATGTAAAAGCGAGCTTCCGCGCCCTCGCAGAGCAGGCGGATGAAAGCCGCACTCTGGTGGTGTGCGCGGACTTCCCGCATGCGATCGATGCCGTCAAAGGATCGCGAGCCACCATCCTTACCTTCGGGCTTGGTGCGGGACAGTTCCGCGCCGCGAATGTACAGGTCGGAGCCGACGGAGCCCGCTTCGATGTGGAACGCGACGGCAAGGCTGTCGCGCGCGGGATGCATTTGCCCATCGGGGGCAGGATGAACGTCGCCAATGCTTTGGGAGTGTTCGTGCTGCTGGGCGAGTTCGGACTGTCTGAGGCCGAAATCGGCGGAGGGCTGAAATCGTTCAAAAGCGTGGCGCGCCGGCAGCAGGTGATCGGTGAAGCGGGGGGCGTGACGGTGATCGACGACTTCGCGCATCATCCGACCGCCATTCGTGTCACGCTGCAGGCGATCGCCGAGAAGTATCCCGGGCGCAGGCTGCTGGCTGCGTTCGAGCCGCGGTCCAACACCGCCCGGCGCAACGTATTTCAGAGAGAGTTCGGGAGCGCGTTCGCAGGCGCCTCGCGCGTTTACCTGGGTCCGGTGTACTTCAAGGATACCGATCCAATTCCGCCCACCGAGCGGCTCGATACTCCGGCCTTGGTCAGCGCGATTGCGTCGCAGGGCGCGGAAACCTTCGCGTGCGCATCGAACGATGAGATCCTGGATCGAATGGTTGCGGACGCTCGCGTCGGCGACGTCGCGGTCTTCATGTCGAATGGCCCATTCGATCGACTGAAAGATCGCTTTCTCGAAGCGATGCAGAATCGCGCCGGATAGCGCTCAAGGCTGCGGCAGTTCGAAGGCAGAAAGCAGGACGCGAAAAACATAGGGCTGCTCCTTCACTTGCTGCACCTTTGCCCGCGCGACCATCTGCTTCCAGAGTTGCAGCGGGTCCGGGGTAAAGACCGCGCTCATCTGGACCGGCACTTCGTACCAGGAATCTCTTCTTTTCTCATTGGCGAGCTGCGGCACGCTCCACTCCGAGTATCCCTGGAAGACGCGCACGTTGGTCGTATCCAGCGCGGGGTCTTTCAAGATCGCCGCGATCCGATTCGGATCGACGCTCAGGTACAGGTCGCCGAAGATGCGGCGCTCGTCCTTGGCCGGCTTCCCCGTGCGCCGCACCAGCAGCATCGTATCCAGATCGACCGGGCCGCCGAAGTAAACGGAGTCGGACGCGTCTTTCAAATCGACCGATCGCGGAAACGCCCGCTTTACCGGGATGGTCGTGGGCTTGTTGATGATCACCCCGGCCACGATCGGAATCGCCGGTGGCGGCAGCATCAGTATGACGGATTCGGAGAAGAGCGGGTCGGGAAGGTCGGGTTTCGCGACGAGGAACGTCGGTGGCTCGTCGTCATCGGCAAATGCGGCCGAACCCGATACGAACCCAATCGCGCAGGCGATAGCGATCGACAGGCAAACGGCAGACGCTGCGATATGTCGTAGGCGAGCCATCTGCGCAACCAAACTTCGATGGGTCGTTCTAGTAGCCGTGCTCCGGGTCGACCCGGTTGAGTAACTCCTTGCCGGAGCTGAACCGCCGCAGGTTTTCGACGAATAGTTCGCAGGCTTTTTCCATGTAGCCGCGATTTGCGCCCGACATGTGCGGCGTCAGGATCACGTTTTCCATGTCCCACAGCGGGCTCGATGCTTCCAGCGGTTCATGCTCGAAGACATCCAGACCGGCGCCGCCGATTTTTCCCGCGCGCAGCGCTTCGATCATCGCCTGCTCGTCGATTACTTCGCCGCGTCCGATGTTGACGATATACGCTCCTGGCTTCATCGCGGCGATTTCCTTCCTGCCGATAAATTTGCGGGTCGATGAGGTCAGCGGCAGCGTAACCGTTACGTAGTCACTGTCCCGCAGGATCGCTTCGCAATCGTCGGGACCGAAGTACTTTTCCGGGATTTTACCCTCCGGGTCGCCCAGGCCCGCTGGACACCATCCCTCGTCGCGGCGATCTCCCGGCTTGCGCTTGAGCGCCAGCACGCGCATTCCCATCGCCTCGGCGAGCCGTGCCGTCTCGCGCCCGATCGATCCATAGCCGATAACTCCCAGGGTCTTCCCGCGCAGCTCCTCGATCGTATCCATGAAGCCGCCCCGCCGGTGCCATTCGTGGCGGAGCTGGGCGCGAATCATGATATGCAGCCGATGCGCATAGGCGAGCATCGACGCGATCGTGTACTCGGAAATGGGTGTGGCGTGGATGCCGCTGGAAGTCGTGACGGGAGTGTCGGCGTTTTTGCTTATCCACGAGCCCACGTGGTCGGCACCGGCGGAGAGAAGCTGGATCCATCTGAGTGACGGCGTGCGCTGTTTCAGATCGTCGGGCACCCGGAACCCGAGCATCACGTCGCATCCGCCCTCGACCAGCGCGTAGACATCCTCGTTCGACCGGCACGCGCGCTCGACTACCGTGGTTCCCGGCACGGCCCGTTCCACGGCATCGCGCAGGGGAGGGGCAAGCGGGACAGTGGCGACGACTTTCATGGTGGATAGAAGCAATCTCGCACGCTGGATGCGCCTGCTTCAAGCGCGGATCGAGCCCATTGAGCACGACTGCCGGCGGGCCTATGATCGTGGGCGTTGTAGACGATGAGACGCTGGCGCATCTTCGCTGGGTTGGCGGTCTTCGCCGGTCTTATGACCGCGTCGTACTCGATCGCCCAGAGTGTCGATCAGAATTCCCAGATCCAGTCGCAGGGGCCGGGCTCGGCCTTGAATCAGCCCGCACCGCAGGGCGAGGAGAACGACTCCACGCTCGAACTCGCTCCGCAGCCGGGTGCGCAAAGGCCCAAGGCCGAAGAAATCCCGAGCGACCGGAACTTCAATCCCGGCGCCGACACGTCATCGCTGGAGCGGAACTACAAACCCGATACCGAAAACGGCGAATCCTCTCGCGCCCGGCCGCATGGAAAACCGTACCTTGGCATCGAGGTCCAGTACGCCGAGGAGTGCTTCAAGGGCGGTGAAGAGTACGGACTAAAAGTCACCAAAGTCGATCCCAACAGCCCTGCCGAAGTCGCGGGGTTGCACGCAGCACACGAACCCTCGGCCGCAGGCGCGGCGGCCACCACGATTGCGGGAATCTTCCCGCTCGTGACTCCGCTCATCGGGCACTTCGCCGAAAAAACGCATTCCTTCGGGAATGACGGCGACCTCATCATCGCCGTCGATGACGAGCGAATCCGCAACGAGGACGATTTCAAGTACAAGCTGGCGCAGATCAAGCCGGGCGACACGATGTACCTGACGGTGCTACGTCCGACCAGCAACGGCGATCACCAGACACTGAAGATTGCGGTCCGCGCGGGTCAGTGGGGTCAGCCGATTGCGAAGGCCGATCCTTCCGCGAACGGGGACGCTCCGCAGTAGATTGCTTCCTTCGGACTCGCGACTGATTCTCTGCTAGTCTCTATCCGCTGCCGTCCACCGTACGCGTCTTTGCGCGAATGGTGCGAGGGCCGTGGTGCGTTTAACGGAAGCCGAGGCGTGTACCGAAGTATCAAAGAAGGAGCCAGCGAACTCGAAGCGCGATTGAACGCGGCGAGGGAGCGGCGCTTTCCCGTGATGGGCCTGAAGGGCGCCGCGGGCGTACTGATGCTCCGCGAGACGGCGCTGCGGCTCGACCGCCCGATCGTCGCGATTGCTTCACGAGCCAACGAGGCGGAGGCGCTCGCCAACGAACTGGCTTTTTTCCTGGGCGAGCCTGCCGACGCTGACGCGGCATCGCGCCGCGTGCATCACCTGCCTGCGTGGGAGATAAAGCCCTTCGCGCACGTGTCTCCACCTTCGGATGTGCAAGGCGCCCAGGTTGCGGCGCTTTACGCGATGCTGCGGCAGCGCGCGCCCATCGTGATCTCGTCCGTCGAAGCCCTGATGATGCGGACGATTCCGCGCGCTCTCCTGAACGACTCGATAGTCCGCGTGGCGATTGCCGATCGAGTAGACCTGGAGACGCTCATCGATGCGCTCACGACGGCGGGTTACCAGCGGATTCCGCAGGTCGAGGAGCCCGGAGATTTCAGCGTGCGCGGCGGAATCGTGGACGTGTTCTCGCCGCTGCTCAGCGCGCCGGTGCGAATCGAACTGGAAGACGACCTCGTGACGTCGATTCGCCGCTTCGACCCCGCAACCCAGCGCTCTGCCGGATCGATCGAGGAGGCCGCGATTGTCCGCACACGCTTCGTCGCGCCTGCCTCGTTGAAAGACAACCGGGTGACCGCCGCCGTAGCAGTGCGCGCCGCTGATATCGGCATGGTGCGCAAGGAAGTCGCGGAGCTGGAAGAGACGCTGGCCAACGGTCTGCTCTTTCCCGGCGCGGAATTGCTCATGCCGTATTTGTACGAGGCTCCGCTCGCGCCGATTCTCAGCTATGTTCCCGACCACGCGATCCTCTGGCTGCTCGACCCTGGGCGCATCGTTGCCGAGGCGCAGCGCTACGCCGAGAAGATCGAAGCGGAGGCGGCGGCCGCAGCGGAAAGGCATTCTTTCCATCCCGATCCGCCATCCCTTTATCTGGATGCCGAAGAATTTGAAGAGGCCGTTAGCAGCAAGGTCGCCGTCGAGGTCGGGTCGCTCGTAACAGTACTGCCGCCGCGGGAGGGATGGTCAGAGCCGGTCGAGATCAAATCGCAGCAGAGCCTGCGGCTTTCCTCGACCGAGCTTTCCGGCGGTCGCGCCGTACCCAGCTTTGAGCCGTTGGCCAACGAACTAAAGGAAGTGCAGCGCGGGCAGGGCAGAGCGCTGATGATCGTCGAAGGACCGCACCAGGTCGCGCGGCTCAAGCGCCATCTGGAAGCCTACGACCTCGAAATCAACACCGAGTGCAAGAGCTTCGCCGGGCTGCTCGATTGGCCCGACTTCCGCCCCGCGATCATGGAAGGCGAGATCTCCGCGGGCACCGTGCTCCAGTCGGACGGCATCTACATCTACAGCGAAGAAGAGCTGTTCGGAGAGCCGCGCGTGCGACGTCGCGCCCGCCGGCCCACCGCCAAGGGCGCGATTCTTGAGCTTGAGGAACTCAAGCCCGAGGATCTGGTGGTTCACATCGATCACGGAATCGGGCGGTTCCGCGGCCTCAAGCATCTCAGGGTCGCGGACGTCGAAGGCGACTTCCTGAATCTCGAGTACGCCGCCAACGACACCATGTACGTGCCTGTCGAGCGCATCAACCTCGTGCAACGCTACATCGGCGGCGACAGCGAAGAGCCCAAGCTGGATCGCCTCGGCAGCGGTTCATGGGAGAAGGTCAAGGCGCGGACGCGCAAGGCTGTGTTGGCGATGGCGGCCGAGCTGCTGGAGATCTACGCCGCGCGCGAAGTCCTGGAGGCGCATGCCTTCCCGATGCCGAGCGAATATCTGGAGTTCGCCGACCGCTTCGAGTTCGAAGAGACGCCGGACCAGCAGGCGGCGATCGACGACGTCATCCGCGATCTGACCCGGCCCAAGCCGATGGACCGGCTGATCTGCGGAGACGCCGGTTTCGGCAAGACCGAAGTGGCGCTGCGCGCAGCGTTTATAGCGGTCATGGATGGGCACCAGGTAGCAGTGCTGGTTCCCACCACCATCCTCGCGGAGCAGCATTTCAACACCTTTCGCAAACGCTTTGCCGAGTACCCGGTGCGGATCGAGATGGTCTCGCGCTTCCGCAGCGCCAGGGAGAACCGGCAGGTCGTCGAGGATCTGAGCACCGGCAAGGTGGATATCGTCGTCGGGACCCATCGCTTGCTGCAGAGCGGCGTGAATTTCCCGCGCCTCGGCCTGCTCATCATCGACGAAGAGCATCGCTTTGGCGTGGCCGACAAGGAGCGGATCAAGCGGCTGCGCAAGCTGGTGGCCGTACTAACGATGACGGCGACGCCGATTCCGCGCACGCTGCACATGGCGATGCTCGGAATTCGCGACCTTTCCCTTATCCAGACTCCGCCGCCCGATCGCCAGCAGATTCGCACCTTCGTCGCGCACTTCGATGACGCCCTGATTCGCGAAGTCGTCTTGCGCGAGCTGAATCGCGGCGGGCAGGTCTTTTTCGTGCACAATCGCGTCGAAAATATCGACTACATGGCCCGTCACCTCCGCACCCTGATACCGGAGGCGAAGATCGCCGTGGCGCACGGCCAGATGAACGAACGCCAGCTTGAAGACGTCATGCGTGAGTTCGTCGACAACCGGGTGAACCTGCTGGTGTGCTCGGCGATTATCGAATCCGGGCTCGATATTCCCAACGCCAACACGATGATCGTGAATCGGGCCGATCATTTCGGCCTGGCGCAGCTCTACCAGTTGCGCGGCCGCGTCGGGCGCTCACGCCAGAAGGCCTACGCGTACCTGTTGATACCGGGAGAACACATCATCACGCGCGATGCGAAGCGGCGGATCGATGCGCTCCGCGAGCTGGTCGAAGCCGAGTCGGGCAGCGGCTTCAAGCTCGCGATGGCCGACCTCGAGCATCGTGGGGCCGGTAATCTGCTCGGGCGAGAGCAATCCGGTGAGATAACGGCGGTAGGATTCGAGTTGTATACGGAAATGATGGAGCAGGCGATCGCCGAGTTGCGCGGCGAAGACCGCCGTCCTGATTTCGAGCCGGAGCTGAAGCTGGGTATTCCCGCATACATTCCCGATGCGTACGTGCCCGACGAGAACGAGCGCCTGGTGCTCTATCGGCGGTTCGGCCGCGCCAATACTGAGCAGGACCTCTTCGATCTTCGCGACGAAATGCGCGACCGCTTCGGCCCCGTTCCGACCCTGGTGGAGAACCTCGTCTCCGCGATGAACCTGCGGCGCCAGATGAAAGACCAGCTCATCCTGAGCGCGATCCTCAAGGGGACGCAGCTCGAAGTCAGGTTCCATCCCGATGCGCCGGTCGACACCGTGAAGCTGGCAGCGATGGTCGATGCGAACCGGCGCACGATGAAACTGACGCCGTCGTACCAGGTGATCGTTCGCGTCGAGCCCGGCGAATACTCCGAAGTTTTTGCGCAAATCGACGGTATCTTGCAGGCGTTGGCCGCCTGTGAAAAGTTGGAACGACCGACACGTACGGCAGGCCAGGTAATGAATTAGCGCGGTTCCCGGTCTTGTCGGCCGCGTTCGAAACAATGCAGCAGTTGCGCGTTTCTTCAAGACTCCACCCGTTCTTGTCGGGCGATCGCTGACCCATGGCGAAGCTCTCGACCCTGCTCCGCGAGATTCTGCGATGGTCACCGATGGTGGCCGCTGCAGTTGCGGCCGGATGCCTGATGCTGCCGGCGTCGGGGTGCTCGCTGCTGCCGGGGCATAAGGCAAAACCCAAACCTGCGGCCAGTGTCGCTGCTGCGTCGCCCACGGCTGCAGCGGTTCCCTCCGCTGCTGCAGCTTCCCCCGCCGCAGTTCCGGCGGTAGCGGCCGCTCCATCCGCGCCGGCAGCGCCATCCGATGCCCTGATTGCGCCGCACTACGACGGGCCGCACCAAACGGTGGCGCATATCGTCGCCAGTGTGGACGGGGAGCCGATCACTGCGCACGACGTCGAACAGTTCAGTGCGGCGGTCGGGCGGCCCGTAAATGCTAACGACATCGCCAACAACGAAGATGCGAAAGCCGCTCTCAAGGCATTGATCTCGCAAAAGCTGCTGGAGAAAGAGATCCAGCAGTACTCCAGCAAGGTCGATGAAGAGCAGGTCGACAACTATATGGATGTCGTGCGGCGCGACCGGCACATGTCGGAGGAGCAATTCAAAGCGGCGCTGGCGCAGAGCGGCATGAGCATGGACGACTTTCGCAAGCACGCGCGCGAGGAGCTGGAAAAAGAGGTAATGCTCCGCCAGCAGGTGCGCCAGCGCGTCGATATCTCCGACGCCGACATCCAGGCCTACTACGACGCGCACAAGGCGGATTTCACGGTCACCACCGAAAAGATGAAGATCGCGCAGATCCTGATCGGCGTCCCGCAGAACGCAACCCCGCAACAGATCAACCTGCTCCAGATCAAAGCCGATAAAATCCGCAAGGAAGCCGCGGCTGGAGCGGATTTTGGCGACTTGGCCCGCAAATATTCCGACGACTCCTCGAAAAACAACGGCGGCGAGCTCGGATGGTTCGGGCCCAACGACATCATGGACGCCGTATACAACGCGGTGAAAAATTTGAAGCCGGGCGATGTCTCCCAGGTCGTCCGCACCAGCCACGGCTTTCATATCCTGAAGCTCGAAGACCACCAGGTTCCCGGGGTGAAGCCGCTCGACCAGGTGAGGTCGGAGATTCGCAACGAGCTCATCAACGAGCGGGCCAACGCGCAACTGCAAACCTGGATCGAGACCGACCTGGTTAAACAGCACGACGTCGAGACCTTCTATTAGCCACATGGCCGTCCGCCGACAGACGCCCGCGCTGATCGCGATAAGCATGGGCGATCCGGCGGGGATTGGACCGGAAATCGTTCTCAAGGCCGCGGCCACGATTGCGCGCCGCCGTGGCGCGCCCTCATTGGTGGTTATCGGCGATTTAAACGTGATGCGCGAGACGGCGCGTCGCCTGCGCGGAGTTCCCGCACCTTATGCGTGGAGTTCCGATGCGGGCCTTCGCCGCGGCATCGCGGTGATACCTACCGGGGAGCTGCCAGGGCGCTCGCGGCGTCCCGGCCATCCAACGCCGGCCGGCGGCGACGCATCGTTCCAGTACGTGGTGCGGGGCGCGCATATGGCAATGAGCGGGGACGTCGATGCGCTCGTGACCGCTCCCATCAGCAAGGAAGGATGGTACCGTGCCGGCCATGAATATCCCGGTCACTCCGAGCTGGTCGCGGAAATCGGGCGCGCGCGCGAATGGCGCATGATGTTCGCGGGCGATCAGCTCAAGCTCGCCCTGGTGACCGTGCATATGGGGCTCAGGCAGGTCAGCTCGACGCTGACCCGTACCCGGGTACTCAACACCATTCGGCTTATCCACAGCCACCTCCGCGAAGGCGCGGGTCGCGTACGGCCACGGATCGCGGTACTGGGGTTTAATCCGCACGCCGGCGAGAACGGATTGTTTGGTGACGAGGAAATTCGCGCCATCGAACCGGCGATTCGCGCCGCGCGGCGGACGGGAATCGATGCGTTCGGGCCGCTGCCGCCCGACACCGCATTCATCCGCAGCAATGGACGGTTCAACTTCGATGCGGCTGTGGCAATGTATCACGATCAGGGCTTGATTCCGTTGAAGACTCTGGAGTTTGATCGCGCGGTGAACGTCACCCTGGGATTGCCCTTCATCCGGACATCGCCCGATCACGGCACCGCGTTC
>DATJWT010000395.1:0-13188 GCA_035500975.1 Binataceae bacterium (SeqCode) | reverse complement strand
GTGATGGCGGTGCTGTCGGTGTTTATCGCCGGTCTGATGGTCGGCCGCACCCCGGAATATCTGGGCAAGAAGATCGAATCGCGCGAAATGAAGCTCGCGATGTTCTACGTACTGATCTTTCCCGCCGTGATTCTGTTCGGCGCGATGGCCGCGGTTGCCACCAAGGCCGGTCTTGCCGGGATCACCAACCCCGGCCCACATGGTTTCACGCAGATTCTCTATGCCTACTCCGAGGCGGGAGCCAACAACGGCTCGGCCTTTGCCGGCCTCAGCGCCAACTCTCCCTTTTACAACTACACGCTCGGCTTCGTGATGCTCTTCGGCAGGTTCACGATGATGATCCCGGCGCTGGCGCTGGCGGGTTCGCTGGCAGGCAAGAAGTCCGTTCCGGTCAGTGCCGGCACGTTCCCGACCACCGGTCCAATTTTCGTCGCCCTGCTCATCGGCGTGATCCTGATCGTCGCCGCGCTGACTTTCTTTCCCGCCGACGCTCTCGGGCCCATCGTCGAACACCTGGCGCTCTACGCCGGCAAACTCTACTAGGAAGGACCGACTTTCATGGCTGAAAAGACTCGTTCCCTGTTCGACCGCGAGATCGTCTCGCGCGCCTTGATCGATTCGCGTCAACGTCATCCTGAGCGAAGTGAGCAACGCGAACGAAGTCGAAGGATCTCGGAAAGCTTCGCGCACCTGGTGCGCGAAGCCGGTACCGGTTCCTCGTTGGCATGCCACCGGTTGGTTTAGACAAAGGCTCCCAGGAAGGACTCCCTCTCATGGCTGAAAAGACTCGTTCCCTGTTCGACCGCGAGATCGTCTCGCGCGCCTTGATCGATTCGCTCTGGAAGTTCAATCCGCGCATTCAGATCAAGAACCCGGTCATGTTCGTGGTCGAGGTCACTGCCGCCGCCGTCACGATCATCCTGATGCGCGACTTCGTTGAAGGTCAGCATGCACTGGCCGGTTTCGAGCTGCAAATCGCGCTGTGGCTGTGGTTCACCGTCGCGTTCGCAAATTTTGCCGAGGCGATGGCGGAAGGGCGCGGCAAGGCGCAGGCGGACAACCTGCGCAGGACCCGCATCGAGACCCAGGCCCGCGTGATTCGCGACGGCAAGGAAGAAACCGTCCCTGCCACCTCCCTGCGCAAAGGCGATGTAGTCATGGTCAGCGCCGGCCAGGTCATTCCCGGCGATGGCGAAGTGATCGAGGGCGTCGCGGCCGTGAACGAATCCGCCATCACCGGCGAGTCGGCTCCCGTCATCCGCGAAAGCGGCGGCGACCGCAGCGCGGTCACCGGCGGCACCACCGTCATTTCCGACTGGATCAAGATCCGCATCTCGGCCAACCCCGGCGAGACCTTCCTCGACCGCATGATCGCGCTGGTCGAAGGCGCGCAGCGCCAGAAGACCCCCAACGAAATCGCGCTCAGCATCCTGCTCTCCGGCCTCACCATCATCTTCATGCTCGTGTGCGTCACGCTCTTCCCGTTCGCGCGCTACTCCGGAACCCTGCTCTCGGTGCCGGTGCTGGTCGCGCTGCTGGTGTGCCTCATTCCGACCACCATCGGCGGCTTGCTCTCCGCCATAGGTATCGCCGGGATGGACCGGCTGGTGCAGCACAACGTGCTCGCGATGTCTGGTCGCGCGGTCGAAGCGGCCGGCGATGTCGACACGCTGCTGCTCGACAAGACCGGCACCATCACGCTGGGCGATCGCATGGCGTCGGAGTTCATCCCCATGCCCGGTGTGACCGAGGAACAACTGGCCGATGCGGCCCAGCTCGCCTCGCTCGCCGATGAGACTCCCGAAGGCCGCTCCATCGTGGTGCTGGCCAAGAAGCAGTTCAACATCCGCGGCCGCGAGCTGTCGGACAAGGGCGCGGTGTTCGTACCCTTCTCGGCCCAGACTCGCATGAGCGGCGTGGACATCGGCGATCGCAAGATTCGCAAGGGCGCAGGCGACAAGCTGATCGAATTCGTCGTGGAAAGCGGCGGCAAGGTGCCCGACGAATTGAACCCCGTCGTCGAGCGTATCGCGCGCGCGGGCGGTACTCCCCTGGTAGTCGCCGACGGCGCCCGCGTGATGGGCGTTATCTATCTGAAGGACGTCATCAAGGAAGGCATCCGCGAGCGCTTCGAGCGGCTGCATGCGATGGGCCTGCGCACCGTGATGATCACCGGCGACAATCCGCTCACCGCCGCGGCGATCGCCAGGGAGTCGGGCGTCAACGACTTCGTCGCGCAGGCCACGCCCGAGAGCAAGCTCAGGATCATCCGCGAGGAACAGGCGCAGGGAAAGCTGGTCGCGATGATCGGCGACGGCACCAACGACGCCCCCGCGCTGGCGCAAGCCGACGTGGGTATCGCGATGAACGCGGGCACCCAGGCCGCGCGCGAGGCCGGCAACATGATCGACCTCGATTCCAACCCGACCAAGATCATGGAGGTGGTCGAGATCGGCAAGCAGTTGCTGATTACGCGCGGCGCTCTGACCACCTTCTCGATCGCCAACGACGTCGCCAAGTACTTCGCGATCATCCCCGCGATGTTCGTGGTCGGCTATCCCGAGCTGCAGTCGCTCAACATCATGCATCTCAGCACGCCGCAAAGCGCGATCTTGTCGGCGGTCATTTTCAATGCGCTCATCATCATCGCGCTGATCCCGCTCGCGCTGCGCGGCGTCCAATATCGCCCGCTCGGCGCTGCCTCGATCCTGGCGCGCAACCTGCTGATCTACGGTGTCGGCGGCGTCATCGTGCCGTTCATCGGCATCAAACTCATCGACATCGTCGTCACCGCGATGCGCCTGGCCTAGCGGAGGAACTTTATGCGTGCGCTGCTAATTGCAATCCGAATGACCATCGTGTTGACGATTCTGACCGGGCTCATCTACCCGCTCGCGATGGTCGGGATCGCCCACGTCATCTTTCCGTGGCAAAGCGCCGGCAGCATTGCAACTCGCAATGGCCAGGTGGTCGGCGCGGCATCTATCGGCCAGAACTTCGCCTCGCCCCGGTATTTTCATAGCCGCCCCTCGGCGGCCGGCGACAAAGGTTACGATGCGACCAGTTCCAGCGGCTCTAACCTCGGTCCGACCAACAAAATTCTCATCGACACTGTCCGCAAACGGCTCAAGGACGAGCTCGAAACTGACCCGGGGGTCACCACGGGCCAGGTTCCTGTTGATCTGGTCACTGCCTCGGGCAGCGGCCTTGACCCCGAAATTAGCCCTGCAGCCGCTGAGATCCAGGTTGCGCGGGTCGCCAAAACCCGTGGACTGAGCCAAGATGTAGTCGAGCAGCTGGTGCAGCAAAACACGCGTGGCCGATGGCTTGGGATACTCGGGGAGCCCGGCGTGAACGTGTTGGCGTTGAACCTGGCGCTCGATGACGCGGCGGCTAAGAAATAGCGTCGCGCCGGAGCACGCACGTGGCAGCGGAGCTCGGGAAAATCGAATTGATGTTGCGGTCGATCGCCGGCGCGATCCGCGGATTGGCGATCGTGGTCAATCCGCCCGCGCATCATCAGCTCGCGGGATTTCAAAATCCGATCGCGCCGGTCTCTGATTCCATCTTCGCGCTTGGCGCCGTAGCCCTGTGCGCGGTCGCGATCGGCCTGGTCTTCTCCTCGCGCGGCGCGCGGCAATCGCCGCCCGCTGCACGCCGCAAACCGGTCCGCGCCGCCGGCGCATCCAAAACTCCCCCCGGAATCCGCATTCACCCCCGCGGCCCTCATCCCGTCTTGCGCCTGGCCCCTGGCCGCCGCGGCAAGACGTAAGTTTTGCCGCACCAACCCGCAATGGCAGAAGAGCGACGTCCGGAGCCGGAGTCATTTCTCGATCTCGAGCCCCGCTCGCAAAAAGGTCGGCTCAAGATCTACATCGGACCCGCGGCCGGCGTGGGCAAGACCTACCGGATGCTTGAAGAGGCGCACGAGTTGCGCGCCAAGGGCACCGACGTGGTGCTCGGGTTCATCGAGACCCACGGCCGCGCCGAAACCGACCGCAAGGTCGGAGACCTGGAGGTCGTTCCGCGCAAGAAAATTCCGTATCGCGGCGTCGAGCTGGAGGAGATGGACCTCGATGCGATCCTCGCGCGGCGGCCTGAAGTCGCGATCGTCGATGAGCTCGCGCATTCCAACGTGCCCGGCAGCAAGCATCCGTTTCGCTACCAGGATGTCGAGGAGCTGATCCAGGCGGGCATCAACGTCATCACCGCGCTCAACATCCAGCATCTCGAAAATCTCGGCTCGCTGATGAAGCGCGTCACCGGCATCGAGATTCGTGAAACCGTCCCGGATACCTTTCTCGGCAAGGCCGACCAGATCGTCGACGTCGACGTCTCGGTCGAGGCGCTGCGCGAACGCCTGCGCGAGGGAAAAATCTACCCCCTCCACCAGGTCGAACAGGCGCTGCGCAATTTCTTCAAGCCCAGCAACCTGGTCGCGCTGCGCGAGGCCGCCCTGCGCGAAGTCGCGCGGGGACTCACCCGCCAGCGCCAGGATGCCGAAGCGCTGAAGCGCGAAGGCGGCCGCCGCCCCCATGTGCTGGAGAAAATCATGGTCGGGCTCTCTCCGAATCCGAAAGAGGGGATGGGCCTGCTCCGCAAGGCCTCGCGGCTCGCCGAGCAGTTGAGCGCGGACTGGTACGCGGTCCACGTCGAAACCCCGGCGGAGTCGGTCAAGAAAATCGGCACCCGCGATTTCGTGACGCTGCTGGACAATATTAACCTTGCGAGCGACCTCGGGGCCGAAACCGTGTGGCTCAAGTCGAACGATGTCGTCAAGGCCATGCTCGATTACGCGCGCGACAACGGCATCACCCGCATTATCGTGGGCCGCACCCATCAGCCCTGGTGGAAGCGCGCCATTCGCAGCGACGTTCCAATGCGCCTGGTCAAGGCCGCCACCGACATCGATGTCGATATCGTGGCGGATGAGCAGGGCGAGGCAGAAAAATGAGTACTTCTTCCCTCAGAAGCCGGATCCGCAACGGTACCCTGCTGTTGCTGGCGCTCGCGCTGATCCTCGGAGTCTCTACGCTCCCGCGCGTGTACCGGCTCGGGGGCGCGATCCGGGAAACCCTCTATCGTAACTACGTCAGCATCGAGGTCGCGCAGCACATCCACGCCTCGCTCCTGGAACTCCAGCTCGCCGAGCGCGATGGCAAGGCTAAAGACGTCGTGGCCCACGTCCGTTCCGACTTCGAGTACTGGATGGATGTCGAGAACCACGACTTTACCGAGGTCGGCGAACCGCAGCTTGCCGCCGACATCGAGGCACGCGGCAGAAAGCTCTTCGCGGAAATCGAATCGGGCCCCGCCAATGAGCGCCACGACCAGGAGTTCAGCGAGCTGCACGGCCGCGTCGACGACCTGGTCAGGATCAATCGCGATGCGATGTTCCGTGCCGACAGCCGCTCGGCGAAGCTCGGCCGCCACCTCACCTACCAGTTCGCGGCCGGCCTGGTCTTGCTCCTGATCGTCGGCGTCGCGATCGCGTGGGGACTCGGATGGGCCATCTCGCGGCCGCTCACTGAACTGGCCGAACGCCTGCGCGGCGTCGGCCAGCGCCACTCCAGGGTGCGCCTCGGCCAGCAGACGCTCGGCGAGCTGCAATCGGTCGCCCGCGAGTTCAACCAGATGGCGGAACGGCTCGAGCAATTCGAGCAGCTCAACATCGACCGCCTGATGTACGAGAAGAGCAAGACCGAGGCAATCATCGAAAGCCTCGAAGACGGCGTCGTGCTCATCGACTCCGAGGGCATCGTCGCACACATCAACGAGATCGCGGCGCTGATCCTCGGCGTCGAACCGAAGGATGCTCTCGGCAGTCCCTTCGACGACCTCAGCAGCAACCATCCGCACTACCTGCGAGTCCGCGATGCGCTGCGCAACCTGAGCAAGAGCGCGCGGGACGAGCAGCGCATCGAAGTTCAACTTCACGTCCGTGGCCGCGATCACACCTACCTGCTCAAACCCATCCCGTTGCGTCATGGCGAAGGCGGCACGCTCGGAACCATCCTGATCCTCCAGGACGTGACCTACCTGCGCGACCAGGATCGTGCGCGCGCCAACCTCGTGGCGACCCTGTCGCATGAGCTGCGCACTCCGTTGACTTCACTGGCGCTCTCCGCCGAACTGTTGCGGCGCGACTCCGGGTCGTTCAGCGGCCGCCAGCAGGAGCTGCTGGAGGCGATCCTCGACGAATGCGCGCGCATCAAGCTGCTGAGCGATAACCTGCTCAAGCTGGCGCGCGGCGAGATGGCCGCGATCTCGGTGAGCCGCGAACATCTCGACCTGGTGAAAATCGTCGAGGATGTCGTGCATCGTTTCAATCTCCAGGCCAAGGAACGGCACATCCAGCTCGAGCAACATCTCCGTCCGGTGCCGGAAATCTCGGGCGACTCGATCAAGTTGTCGTGGGTGGTATCGAACCTGATCGGCAACGCGCTGCGCTACACCCCCTCCGGCGGCAAAATTGAAGTCGCCGCGCGTCCGCTCAACGGCTTCGTTCGCCTGGAGGTCGCGGACTCCGGCCCCGGCATCGCTCGCGACATCCGCGATCACATCTTCGAACGTTTCGCGCAGTACCCGTCCGATGGGCTCGAGAAGGGCGCGGCCGGATTGGGACTCGCAATCGCCAAGGACATCGTCGCCGCCCACGGCGGCAGAATTTTCGTTGAAAGTGAGGAAGGCGCGGGCAGCAGATTCGTCGTCGAATTGCCATGCCTCGCGAATAATTAAATGGCCAAACTGCTTGTCGTCGATGACGAACGCAATATCCGGCGCAGCCTCGAGCGCTTTTTCCAGTCACTCGGCCACACCGTCGTGACGGCGGAGGGAGGACCGCAGGCCGCCCAGATTATCGGAGGGCAGACCTTCGACCTGATCCTGACCGACTACAAGATGGCGGAGCTGAACGGGCTTGAACTGATCGTCGAGGCGCGCCGCCGCCAACCCTCTTGCCTGGTCATCCTGATGACCGCCTATGCGACCGTGGAGAATGCCGTGGCCGCGATGAAGGCGGGGGCTTACGACTACGTCACCAAGCCGTTCTCGCTCGACCAGATTCAGCACGTCGTCGAACGCGCGCTGGAACTCAAGGGGCTGCAAGCGGAGAACCAGGCCCTGCGCGACACCATTGGCGACGCGCCGATGCTCGAATCGCAGAGTCCCGCCATGAACCATCTCTTCGAGCTGGCGCAACAGGCCGCGCAGAGCGATGCGACCATCCTGCTCACGGGCGAAAGCGGCACCGGCAAGAACGTCCTTTCGCGGCAGATCCATCGATGGAGCAAGCGCGCGGCGGGGCCGTTCGTGGTGGTGAACTGCACGACGCTGTCCGAGGAATTGCTCGAAAGCGAGCTGTTCGGCCACGTTCGCGGCTCGTTCACCGGCGCTATCAAGGACAAGCCGGGCCGGCTCGAAGCCGCCGATAAGGGCACGGTCTTCCTCGATGAGATCGCGGACCTGAGCCCGCGCCTGCAGGCCAAGTTCCTGCGCTTCGTGCAGGAGCAGAGTTTCGAACGAATCGGCAGCGACGCGGTCATCCGCGTCGATACCCGCATCATCGCCGCTTCCAATCGCGATCTCGAAGCCGAAGTCGCCCATCGCCACTTCCGCGAGGATTTGTTCCATCGCCTCAACGTCATCACGCTCCGCGTGCCCGCATTGCGGGAGCGCCGCGAAGACATGCTGCCGCTCGCGGAATGGATGCTGCGCGCGGCGGCAATTCGCAACGGACGCCCGACGATGCGGCTATCGCCCGATGCGGCCGCGGCAATCGCGAAGTATCGATGGCCGGGGAACGCACGCGAGTTGCGCAACGCCCTGGAGCGCGCGGCGGTTCTGAGCAGAAGCGATGTGATCAGTCGCGACGACCTGCCGGACGCGATGTTCCGCGAGCCCGTGGAATCCGCGACCGACGCGCATCACGCGGCCAGCCTGGAAGAGTTGGAACGCGAGCACATCCGCCGCGTGCTCAGCGAAACTGCGACCCTCGACGAAGCCGCCGCCACCCTCGGCATCAACGTCACGACCCTCTGGCGCAAACGCAAGCGCTATGGAATCGAGTAGAGCGCCACGTTTTCCAGCGGCTTTCCTGGTTTCTCATTCGCGTATTCTGGGTTGTCATTCCCGCGCAGCGCGCAAGCGTTCGGGAGGGCCGGAGCAAAACGGAGGGCCGAGCGAAATCAAGGTGATGCGCGCGGCGCGCGCGTCTATAGATCCGCGCGGAATCCCGGGATCCTTCCCACATGCGCCGCAAGACTTACTACGTTTACATCATGAGCAGTCTTTCTCAGACTCTATACACGGGCTCACGAACGACCTGGACCGACGGGTGTTCGAGCACAAGGAAGGAAGAAAGGGCTCCCTCACGTCCCGCTATCATGTGAACCGGTTGGTTTACCTCGAGACCTTTGACTACATCGACCAGGCGATCGCGCGGGAGAAGGAGATTAAGAAGCTGACGCGAAAGGCCAAGATGAAGTTAATTAGGTCACTCAACCCTCATTGGAAGGACCTGAGTGAAGGGGATTGACCGGGCGCGAGTGGAAGCCGAGATTCCTCGCGGAGTCTTTCGACGCGCTTCGCGCATCACCCGCGGGAATGACAAATCGGGAGATCGCTAGTCGATCGCAAACCAGCGAATGACCCGCGATTCCGTCGCGGCTCCATCGCAATGCCCTCATTTGAGCAGCCGCCCCACCAAGGAACCTGCGCCGCCAAACACATCACGCGGCCAGCCTGATCGAGCCTGAACACACCCGTTCGTGTACCAGGCAAAACCGCATCCTCAACGAAGCCGCCGGCATCAACGTCACGACCATATTGCGCCAACGCTTCGCGAGCCCCGATTTGTCATTCCCGCGGATGATGCGCGCGGAGCGCGCGTCCAGAAGCTCCGCGAGGAATCCCGGATCAGCGAACGAGTACTTTGACCACCAAAGCGCCAAGGAAGAGGACAAGATGCACCTTTGACTTCGTCCTACTTTGTGCCTTGGTGGTTAAAGTCCCGGTTCGCAGATCTGGATTCCTCGCGGATCTCTTGACGCGCTTCGCGCATCACCCGCGGGAATGACAAATCAGGAGGCTAATCGATCGCCAGGCTCGCGAACGACACGCACGATTCCGTCTGCGGCTCCATCGCGATGCCGTACTTGAGCAGCCGCCCCGCCCGCCCCTTCAGCAATTCCAGCTGCGTGTACATCGGCGACAGCCCGCAAATCTTCCGCGCATCGCGGTCCTTCACGATGTCCGCGAAGAAACCCGCGGGATCGCCCCGCTTGATATTCTCGATCAGCTCCAGGTCCTCGCGCTGGATGCGCTGGGCCACCGCGTCGTCGGCGGCGAACGCATCGCCGAATTTCTTGCCGACGTGCGCAAAATCGACTCCCGCCAGCACCAGCACGCTGCGCTTCTCTGAGGCCAGCGAAGCGCTCATCGCATCGAGAAAGGATTTCACCCGCGCATCATCGGCCGGGCTCCGTCCCGAGGCGACCATCTCGTGGAACGAGCTCACCAGGATCGGAACGACCTTGTACCCACGCACCCCCAGCGCGTACGCGAGGAACAGCGCCTGGAATTCGATCGAGTGCTCCGCGCGATGCAGGATCTCGTCGCCGAACAGGTTGCCGCCCGTGTAGCGTTCCGCCAGCCGGTCGATGAAATCGCGATCGGTCTCCACCGCACCCAGTGGCGTCGCGTAATTCTTGCGCGTCGCGCTGAACAGTTCCGGCCCCGCTCCGTAATGCGACGTGCCCAGGATGATCACCAGCTCCGGCGGCTCATGCGCCATCAGCTCCGCGTATGCATGCGCGTACGCGGACGCACCGCGGCGCGGGTCGATATGCGGAGCGATGAGACCTCGCAGCGATGCGCCCGGTTTGCGGGGAAGCGACCTTCCGGGGCCCTCGGGGGGATCGAAGAACCCGCTCAATTCCGCGCGCAATGCCGCGGGCTCCTGCTGGTAGCACAGCCCCGCCAGTGCTGCGGGTCGCTCTGGGAGCGCCAGGAACGCCTCGTGCTGCTCGCGCTCATGCTCGCGGAACGCGGGCGAGTCGAGAAAGAACGCCTGGTCGAGTGCCGCCACCAGGCCTTCCAATTGCTCCATCGGCAGCATCTCGCCGAAGCGCTTCATGAACGCGGCCTGGATGTCCCGCAGGTCGTGGCTGCCGTCGAACATCGTCACGATGAAGTATGCGCCGCCGCCGAGCACGATCGGATTCGGCGCAAGTCCGCTCGAATCGCGCAGGCACACCATCGTCTGGCCGTTCTGTTCGACCGGGAACGCTTCGACTGCGCGAATCTTTGGGCGTTCCATGAAGATCGTTTACAGATGCTATGGCCTTTGAGAAACTCCGGCAAGTTTACTCTCGCATGTCCGATCAAAAACGCCGTCACGGCACGCTGACCCGATCACGTTCGCGCAAACCTGTGCTCGCGCGCCGCTACCGGGTCGCGAAAGTCGGCGATCTCCCGGCGGGCGAGTCGATGAAATTCATGATGCCGATACGCGATGCCGACGAGGAATGTTTCCTGATTAATTTCGCAGGAAAGTTTTACGCCTATGTGAACCGGTGCCGGCACGTGCCGATGGCGATGGACTGGGTGGACAACCAGTTCTTTGCCGAAGAAGGCCGCTACCTGATGTGCCAGACGCACAACGCCTACTACGAACCCGCCAGCGGCGAATGCATCGCAGGCCCGCCAACAGCCTGTGGCAAATTCCTCTACCGGGTGCCGCTGGAGATCAAGGACGGCGTCATTTACGCGCATTCAGTGGTAGACGAATTCAGCGACTAGCCCCCGCAGATCGATCTTGCTCGCAAACAGACGGCGCGACCCACCGCATCACCCCCACAACTACGTCATCCCGAGCGGAGCATTCCGATGCGGAGCCGAGGGACCTCAGCGGATGGTTCGTCAGCAGCTTCCAGGACAGACTAAAAATGCCGCAATGTTTCGATTCATCCTGCCGGGCAAAACTCGGAGGTGGCCACCCGACTCGTCGGTGGCTGGTTTTGTTTGGAGCGATCGCGGGACCCGTCCCACTCGCTGAGGTCCCTCGGCTTCGCTCGGGATGACGTTGTTAATTGAACAGCAGGGCTGTGAGCGCCGCTTACTCGTATTCGTCGCCGAAATGCGCGCGCACAATCCGCGCCTTCAGGTACTCCAGCGTGCCGAGGTCCTCAACGATGTCGCCTCCGGTGTCGTAGAAGAAAAGCTCGCCGTTCTTGGTGCGGCCCACCGCGATAATCCATTCCAAATCGTCGCGATCTTCAAGCAAATAATTGATGGTTTGGGCCACGCCGCGTCCCGGGATAATGGTAATCTTCGGGCGCGCGAGTTTTTCCTTTTCCTGCTTAGGCATCGCCTTGGTTTACCTTCTGGCGGGAGCGGACTGGATAGACCTTACATTAAGAACGCCCCGCAATCTAAGTCAATACCGCGCACGCCGCGATCTCGATGTGATGCGTGTTGGGAAAGAAATCGAACGCCCGCACGCGCTCGATGCGGTATTTCGATGCGCACAACATTCGCAAATCACGCGCCAGGGTAGCAACGTCACACGACACGTAAACGACGCGCGCAGGGTGCAACCTTACTATCGGCTCCATCAATTCCGCCGCTCCCGTGCGCGGCGGATCGAGCAGCACCACCTCCGGCCGCGATCGCGCGCGATGCAGGAACGCCGCCAGCTCGCGCGCATCCATCGCGACGAATTGCGCTTCCTTGAGGCTCATCCGCCGGGCATTGCGATCGGCCGCCGCAACCGCCGCGCTCTCCGAATCGACGCCGGTCACTCGCGCGCCGCGCCTGGCGGCGGGGATCGAAAAATTGCCGGTGCCGCAGAACAAATCCAGCATCGATGATTGCGGACCCGGCGCCGCCATCTCCATCGCGGCCGCCACCAGCTTGCGATTCTGCGGGCGGTTCACCTGGCTGAACAGGTCGGCATCGTTGCTCAGCATCACCCCGTCTTCGATTTCGACCTCGACTTCGGCATCGCCGACCACGCTCCGCTGCTCCTTCGAGCGCAAGACGATGCCCGCGATGGATTCGTCGCCTTCCACCAGTCGCGACACCCGATGTACCTGCTGCTCGGTGGCCGGTTTCTTGAGATAGCCCACCAGGACCTGGGCGGTGTCACTCTTGCGGACCACTTCGATTTCGACCAAATCGCGGCTGAGCGAACGCGCAAACTGCGCCGCTGGCCCGAGATTGCAATCCGCCACCAGGCATCGATCGATCTCAACCAGGCGGTTGCTCGCCGACTCATGAAACCCGATCGTGCCGCCACGCCCGACCTTGAGCCGCACCCGCGATCGATAGCCGAACTCCTGCTCCGATGGCGCGACGAGCCCTGATGTGTCGAGTTCCACGCCAAGCGAATGCTTGAACTCGTTCGCTACCACCTGCGCCTTCCATCGAATCTGCTCGGGATAACCGATATGCTGCCAGTCGCATCCGCCGCATCGCGGCAGGAACGGACACGGCGGCATCCTCCGCGACCGGCCCGGACTCACGATGCGATCGATGCGCGCGATCGAGTAGCCGCCGCGCTCCGACTCGACGCTGACCTCCAGCGAATCGCCCGGCACGGAATGGGGCACCATCACCGACTTCCCCTCCAGCCGCCCCACTCCGTACGGCCCAAACGTCATCGCGGTGATCTCAACCAGTGCCATGCACCATCACCTTACCCGATAGCGGGGCGGGCCGCCGTGCCCACCGACGACGTGCGGGCGTCTCGCCCGCACCACCAATGATTTCCTCGGTTAATCGACCCTGTGGACGGAAAATTTGACAGCAAAATGCCACGCGCGCATCTTCCGCATGATGCGTGCAGCTTCGACTACCTACTCATTCGCCTTCCGCCGCGCGGAGGAAGACCAGGAATTCTAAAATGTTAACAAATGTTAGTGTTGCCGCGGAAAAATCCCCGTATCACCTGCAAGATCTTACGAGCGACCTCCATAAAAACAGCGTTCAACCTGCCTCGATCCGCGCTGCACCTGCGCATCTCCTTGCTGATTTCGATCAAAACCCTGTCCTAGCCGCCCAACTCAGGGTCGCCTTATAATCGATGATCGTGGCAGCTTCGACCGACCTCTCCAACCTCATCGCGCGTAGCTTCGCCGGCGATGATGCCAACCGCCTGACCCTCTTCGCCGACCGGTTGCTTGCCCG
>DATJWT010000394.1:0-37302 GCA_035500975.1 Binataceae bacterium (SeqCode) | reverse complement strand
CTCAAGCGCCAGGAGCCTGTCAACGATCAGCTCATCATCTACGTCAACCGGCTCAGCGATCATCTGTTCGTGCAATCGCGATGGATCGCCAGGCGCCTCGATGAACCCGAGTTCCTGTGGGACCGCGGCCTGCGCCTCGATGAGCCCGAAATCAAAGCCGCCCGTCGCAAGGCCGCAGCCAGGCAATTGGCTGCCCGCCGCGGCGGAAAATCCTGAGAGGCATTGTATGGCAGGCGAAGAACGACTCTACCTGCGCCAGGCGCAGATCGGCCCGATGGCCAACTACGTCTATATTTTCGGCGATACCGCGACGCACAAAGCCGCGGTCGTCGATCCCGCATGGGACGTCGACGCGATCTGCGACTTCGTCGAAAAAGAAGGCTACGAGATCGACAAGATTCTCATCACGCACTACCACCAGGATCACCTCGGCGGTCACATGATGGGCCAGAATATCGAGGGCTCCGCCGACATGCTGAGGCGCGTCAAGGCCAAGGTCTATGTGAACAAGCACGAGGCCGAAGGCGTCAAGAAGGTCGCCGGCCTCTCCGATTCCGATCTGGTCAAAGTCGATGCCGGCGATGTCTTCAAAGTCGGGGACCTCGACGTCAAATTCCTCCACACTCCCGGCCACACGCCGGGTTCGCAATGCTTCCTGGTCGGCGGCAATCTGATCGCGGGCGACACGCTCTTCATCAACTCATGCGGCCGCGTCGATTTGCCCGGCTCCGATCCCGAGGCGATGTATTACAGCCTGAACCGCACGCTGAAGAGTCTCGATGACTCCACGGTCGTGTACCCCGGTCACGCCTACTCCAACGAATCGAGCTCGACCATCGGCAAGCAGAAACGCACCAACATGTACCTGCGCTTCGACACCCTCGACGACTTCCTCGATGCGATGGGCTACGCCCGCCGCTGACGTCCTGTTCCCTCCCCTTGTCCAGGGGGAGGGCTAGGGCGAGGTGGTACGTAGGGAAGTTCAGCTACCAGGCGCAGTCTCAGCCTCATGCCCAAAGCCGACCTCCAGCAGCTCGCAGCCAAGGCCGAGAACCTCCGCGAGCAGATCAACCATCACAACTACCGCTACTACATCCTCGACGATCCTGAGGTCTCCGACGCCGAGTACGACAAGTTGATGCGCCAGCTCGAAGCTCTGGAGAACGAGCATCCCGAGCTCCGCACCCCCGACTCTCCCACCCAGCGCGTCGGCGCCACTCCCAGCGAGAAGTTCGGGGTCGTCGTTCACCGCCGGATGATGATGTCGCTGTCCAATGCGATGAACGCCGACGAGATGGTCGAGTTCGACAAGCGCATCAAGCGCTTTCTGAAGTCCGACGACGATATCGAGTACGTCGCCGAGATCAAGCTCGATGGCCTCAGCGTGGAATTGGTTTACGAGCACGGTGCACTGGTCGTCGCTTCGACGCGCGGCGACGGCATCAACGGCGAGGACATCACCCCCAACGTCAAGACCATCCGCTCGGTGCCGCTTCATCTCCGCAAGCCCGACCATGGACACATCCCCAGGCTCCTCGAGGTGCGCGGCGAAGTGATCTTTCCCAAGGCCGGGTTCGCAAAGCTCAATGCAGACCGCGAGGCTGCCGGTGAGCCGGTCTTCGCCAATCCCCGCAATGCCGCCGCGGGCTCATTGCGCCAGCTCGATCCCAGGATCACCGCATCACGTCCGCTGGAGATTTTCCTCTACGCTCCCGGCGCCATCGAGGGCGCGACCTTCAAATCTCAATGGGATTTCCTCCAGGGCCTCAGAGCGCTCGGCCTTCGGACCAATCCGCTCTCGCGCGTCTGCCCCAACGTGAATGCAGTTCTGGAGTACTGGAACGAAGTCACCGAGAAGCGCCATTCACTCGCCTACGATGCGGACGGTGTCGTCGCCAAGGTCAATTCCGTCGAGCTCCAGGAGCGGCTCGGCGAGGTCTCGCGCTCGCCGCGATGGGCGATCGCCTACAAGTTCAAGGCGCAGCAGGCCGAGACCGTCGTCGAGAAAATCGAGGTGCAGGTCGGCCGCATCGGCTCCCTCACTCCCGTCGCCAAGCTGCGCCCGGTGCAACTGGCCGGCGTGACGATTTCCAATGCCTCGCTGCACAACCTCGATGAGATCCGGCGCAAGGATATTCGCGAGGGCGATACCGTCCTTATCGAGCGCGCTGGCGATGTGATCCCCTACGTCGTGCGGGTCACGAAGGAAGCGAAGCCGCGCTCGCGTCCGTTCCAGATGCCCAAACATTGCCCCGTCTGCGGCGCCGCCATCGTGCACGAAGAAGGCGAGGTCGCCTACCTCTGCGTCAACGCCAACTGCCCCGCGCGGATGCGCGAATCGATTCGTCACTTCGCCTCCAAGAACAGCCTCGATATCGAAGGCCTCGGCGACAAGCTGGTCGCGCAGCTCGTCGAGCGGGGCATGGTCAAGGAACTCGACGACATCTACGCGCTCACAACCGAGCAGCTCGCCGGACTGGAGCGGATGGCTACGAAGAGCGCTCAGAACGTCGTCGATGCGATCGAGAAATCGCGCAACACCACCCTCGATCGCGTCATCAACGGCCTCGGCATCCGCCACGTCGGCGAGCATACCGCCCGCCAGCTCGCGCTGCGGTTCAAGACCCTCGATGCTCTCGCGGCGGCCAGTGAAGATGACTTGTCCAGCGTCCGCGATATCGGCGGCGAAGTCGCGCGAAGCATCCGCGAGTACTTCGATGAGCCCCGCAATCTGGGAGCGGTCGAGCGGCTGGCAAAAGTTCTCAAGATAGAAGTCCCGGCCGTACCGAGCGGGCGGGGCGCCCTGCGCGACAAGAGTTTCGTGCTCACCGGGACGCTGCCCTCGATGGCGCGCGAGGAGGCCGAACGCCGCATTCTGGCCGCCGGCGGTCGCGTGACCGGATCAGTCAGTCGCAAAACCGACTTCGTCGTGGCGGGAGAAGAGGCCGGCTCCAAACTCCGCAAGGCGCAGGAACTCGGCATCCGCGTACTCGATGAGCAGGGTCTCCTCGATCTCCTGGGCGAGGGCTGAAGCCGTTGCAACCTCCGCTCAAGCAGCTTCGTATGATTGTTAGTGGCCGCGTCCAGGGAGTCGGGTTTCGCTACGCCGCCAAGAACGAGGCGGACGAGCTGAGTCTTAAGGGATGGGTTCGCAACCGGCCTTCCGGTGAAGTTGAGATTGTCGCCGAGGGTCGCGAGGACGTTTTGAAGATGCTTGCGGCGTGGGCACACCTCGGACCGCCTGCTGCGAACGTCAGCACGGTGCACGAAGAATGGTCAGAATTTGCTGCGCAATTCGTCGATTTTCGCATCAGATAAGGAACGGCCCCTTTCACATCCTCCCAGCATTAGTTATACTTTAGTTCCGCATGCGTGAACGTTTGTAGCTCTTCACACAACCGGAGTAATTTCCAAACAGGTTCCACAAGGAGATTGGACTGAGATGGCTGTACCACCTGAGGCCGCCGGGCAGGCTGCCGAGTCGCATGGTCAAGCAGGATCCGCTGGCGCACAGAAACCGCATCTGAAGCGCGACCGGGTTGTCATTCGCTTCGCCGGTGACTCGGGCGATGGCATGCAGTTGACCGGGATGCAGTTCACGGCGGAGTCCGCCCTGGCAGGCAACGATATCGCGACCCTGCCGGACTTTCCCGCCGAGATCCGCGCCCCTGCGGGAACCCTGGCTGGCGTCAGCGGGTTCCAGTTGAATTTCTCCAGCAGCGAGATCTTCACCGCGGGCGATGAGCCCAACGTGCTGGTCGCGATGAACCCCGCGGCCTTGATGGCGAACCTCGAGGACCTTCCTCCCAACTCCGTCCTCATCGTCGATCGCGAGGCGTTCACCGATTCAAACCTGAAGCGGGCGGGTTACACCTCCAACCCCCTGACCGACCACTCGCTCGATAAGTACCAGCTCATCCAGGTCGATGTGACCAAGCTGACCACGCTGGCACTGCACGGCCTGGGCCTGGGCAATCGCGACGTATTCCGATGCCGCAACATGTTCGTGCTCGGGATGCTTTCGTGGCTCTATCAACGCCCGACGCAGAGCACGGTTCAGTACCTCGAGTCGCGCTTCAAGAAGAAATCGCCCGAGATGTTCGAGGCGAACCTGCGCGCGTTCAAGGCGGGCTTCAACTACGGCGAGACCACCGAGATGTTCGCGTCGTCGTACGAAGTCCCGGCCGCGAAGATCAAGCCGGGCCTCTATCGCAACATCACCGGCAACACCGCCACCGCGCTCGGCTTCGTGGCTGCGGCGGTAAAGTCGGGACGCCCCCTGTTCCTGGGTTCGTACCCGATTACTCCGGCCAGCGACGTGCTCCATGAGCTCGCGAGCCTCAAGAATTTCCCGATCTACACCTTTCAGGCCGAAGACGAGATCGCCGGTGTGTCATCGGCGATCGGCGCGGCTTTCGGCGGTGCGATCGCCCTGACTACCACCTCCGGCCCGGGCATGAACCTCAAGGAAGAGGCCATCGGCCTTGCCGTCAAGGTCGAGTTGCCGCTCATTATCACCGACATCCAGCGTGCCGGTCCTTCCACCGGAATGCCGACCAAGCCCGAGCAGGCTGACCTGCTGATGGCCATGTATGGCCGCCACGGCGAATCGCCGATTCCGATTATCGCCGCGGCGACGCCGGCCGATTGCTTCGATTGCGCTTACGAGGCGGTTCGGATCGCGGTCAAGTACATGACCCCCGTCATCCTGATGACCGACGGGCAGCTCGCGAATGGTGCCGAGCCATGGCTGCTCCCCGATGTGGACAAGCTGCCGCCCATCAAGGTGGAGTTTGCAACCGATCCGAATGGTTTCCAGCCCTATTCGCGCGAAGAAGGAACGCTCGCCCGCCCATGGGCGATTCCGGGAACACCGGGACTGGAGCATCGCCTCGGCGGCATCACCGGCGAGAACCTGACCGGCAACATCAGCTACTCGCCCGCGAATCACGAATTGATGATTCGCATCCGCGCGCGCAAGGTTTCCGGCATCGCCCAGGAAATTCCCCCGACGGAAATCTTCGGCGATTCCGATGGCGGCGACCTGGTTGTCCTCGGATGGGGCTCGACCTTCGGCCCCATTCGCGAGGCGGTGAAACAGGTGCGCGAGAAAGGCCGCAAGGTTTCGCATATCCATCTGCGCTATCTGAACCCGCTTCCCAGGGACCTCGCCGAGAAGCTGCGCAAGTTCAAGCACGTGATGGTTGCCGAGATGAACATGGGGCAACTGCTCAAGATGATCCGCGCTGACTACCTGATCGACGCGTTCGGCTTCAACAAGATCCAGGGCCGTCCGTTCAAGGTCAGCGAACTCGTTACCCGTATCAACCGGGCATTGGAGGGTTGAGGAGAAATGGCTACCGCGCTTACTCGTAAAGATTTCGTTTCCGACCAGGAAGTGCGCTGGTGCCCGGGATGCGGTGACTACGCGATTCTCGCCCAGGTGCAGAAGACGATGCCGGAATTCGGCATCGAGCCGCACAAGGTCGTGTTCATCTCCGGGATCGGATGCTCCAGCCGCTTCCCGTATTACATGAACACTTACGGCTTCCACACGATTCATGGACGCGCGCCCGCAATCGCCACTGGGTTGAAGGTGACGCGCCCCGAGCTCGACGTGTGGGTGGTGACGGGAGACGGCGATGGTCTCTCCATCGGCGGAAATCACCTGATTCACGTGCTGCGCCGCAACGTAGATCTGAAGATCCTGCTGTTCAACAACAAGATCTACGGCCTGACCAAGGGCCAGTATTCGCCGACCTCGGAAGTTGGAAAGGTCACCAAGTCTACCCCGATGGGCTCGGTGGATTTTCCGTTCAATCCGATCACCGTGGCGCTCGGGACGCATGCAACCTTCGTTGCACGTTCAATCGACGTCGAGCAGAAGCATCTCGGCGAGACGCTCAAGCGCGCCCATGACCATCGCGGCGCATCGTTCCTGGAAATCCTGCAGAACTGCAACATCTTCAACGATGGCGCGTTCAACGAT
The DNA here is from genome assembly GCA_035500975.1 of Binataceae bacterium (SeqCode). Taxonomy (GTDB): domain Bacteria; phylum Desulfobacterota; class Binatia; order Binatales; family Binataceae; genus JAFAHS01. Next base: position 31,313 of record DATJWT010000394.1, on the reverse strand, counting down.
GTCAGCGACAAGGGCATCAAGGCCGAGCATCAGCTCGTCCTCCAGCACGGCCAGCCGCTCATCTTCGGCAAGAACAAGGACAAGGGCATCAAGATGAACGGGATGCGCCCGGAAGTCGTAACCCTCGGCCAGAACGGGGTGACCGAGAAGGACCTGGTCGTGCACGACGAGACCAACCTCTCGCTCGCCTTCATGCTCGGCAACTTCGAGCCTCCGATGCCGACCCCGGTCGGCGTCTTCTACGCCGTGTCGCGTCCGACCTACGATGCGGCCATCAACCATCAGCTCGAAGACGCCAAGGCCAAGCAGGGACCCGGCGACCTGAAAAAACTGCTGCAGAAGGGCGACACCTGGTCAGTGAACTAGCGTCGCGATTTCCTGAACGTCGAAAGGCCCGAAGGGTTCCCCCCTGAGGGCCTTCTTCTCGTCTGTATAAGTCCTTCTCCCTTCAGTTGCGGAGAAAGGCGCCGATCGAGCGAGGCGATGCTTACAGCATCGCCGAATCGATCCTCTGTGCGCGTGAGCCCGATGAGGAGGGGCCGATAGCCAGCCTCAGACGCTCTCGTTACCTACAAACACCGGCGCATCAGGCTCAGAGGACAGCTCATATACACGCTTCTAGCCGCCGCACCAATTGATCCTGCTTACACAAACCCCTAAAAGCTACAAATGGGTCTAAAGACCGCGTGTTAGCGTTTGCTGGAGGCTGCTTCCAATGGATGGTCCGACCAATCCTTCTCAGGCGGGTATGTTAGGTAGGTTCGGAAATCCGCTGGATTGGGACGCGGGCTATCGCTGCAGCCTGATCTCTTTGATTGGGTTTTCCTTCACGGCGTGGACGATTCTAATCGGCCACCACTTGATGCGTCATCCCGACACCGCGCCTTACGTCTCGCGCTCGATCTTGGAACTGCTGCTGCATATCGAGGAACGGATTTACCTGGTTGGCTGGTCGCTTCTGGCTGGATGTGGCGTCATCTTGGGGAGGTTGCGAAAGGGAAGTGGCGCGCGGGTACTGTCGGCCCTGATCGCCGCGTTCTACGTCTTCCATGTTCTGACCGTCGGCTATTTCATCGGGCTGTTTACCGATATCTACTTCGGTGCCGCGCTAATGGCGGGCCTGGCGGTCGGGATGCTCATGTTGGAAGCGACGCCGGTGATCGTCGCCGAATTGAGTCTCATTGCTGGTTACATCGCTCTGTCAATCGCGGAGCAATTGCGGATCGTTCCATACGCTCCTCTTTTGCTTCAGGCGCCGTTCGCCGACGGTCATTTGTCTACTTCGTGGGTTGCGACGTTCGGCGGATTCGACCTTACTCTTTTGTTCGGAATGTTCGGGCTCGGCTTACTGGTAATGAAACATCTTCAAAACCGGGAGCATCAATTGGCGGAGGCCAATCGCTTCCTGAGCCGCTTTCTTTCCCCGCAGGTCGCCCGCGTTGCCAACGAGCTCGGCATGACCAGGGTTCTTCAAAAGAGCCGATCTCAATTGACCGCGATCGAATGCGATCTCAGGGGTTTTACAGCGTTCTCGGAAAGTGTCGCACCGGAGGAGGTCGTCGACCTCCTCGAGCGCTATTACGCCGTGATCGGAGAAGCAGTCACCGAGTTCGGCGGCACCATCAAGGACTACTCCGGCGATGGAGTGTTGGTCCTGGTTGGTGCACCGGTGCCGTATCCGGATCACGCGCGGCGGGCGGTCAATATCGCCTTCAGGATTCGCGAACGCGTGACGGCGATACTCGCCTCGTGGCAAACGATGGGTCTGGAACTGAAGGTGGGCGTGGGCCTTGCAAGCGGATACGCGACAGTGGGCGCCATCGGAGGTGCTGAGCGGCTGGAGTATGTTGCGGTCGGTCCGCCGGTGAATCTTGCGTCGCGCCTCTGCGAGCGAGCCGCCAACTCGATCCTGGTCGATCAGCGCGCGGTCAATCTGATCGGAAGCGACGATCGCTCATTTCGTTTCGAGCAACTCGAATCCGCCAACCTGAAAGGGTTCTCGCGGCCCGTGAAAGTCTTCGAGCTGATCGCGGCCAACGGTGATCCCGCCGGCCTATGATGCCGTTCAAACGCCCTCAGCAGCCGTACACCTGCATCACATTCGTCCCCAGCACTTTCTCCCGATCCCCCGCCTTCAACTTCCCGCCCAGCTCCTCGACTTCCTCGATATAGTCACCTACATGATCGGGATGCGGAAAATCCGAGGCCCAGAAAAAGCGGTCCGCGCCTACCAAATCGACCATCGCAGGTAGTGCCGATTCATCCGGGTCCGCTGAAATCCAGCACTGCCGTTTGAAGTACAGACTGGGCCTCTCCTTCAGAGGCACTGTCCGGCCCATCCCGCTCGCGTAAACCGCATCGAGCCGATCCAGCCAGTACGCGATCCATCCTGCGCCCGCCTCCAGCAGCACCAGCTTGAGTTTCGGGAACTTGTCGAAGGTGCCGTACTGGAAGAAAGAAGTGAATGCGTGCCGGATTCCGTCGCCGGCCGTGATGTTCAGGAAGTAGAACTGCCCGCGCAGGTATTTCCAGTCGTAGCGCCCCGGCTGCGCCCAGTTCGGCTCGATGGTCGGATGGATTCCCAGCGGGACTCCCAGCTCCTCGGCCTTCGCGAACAACGGGTCGTGATCCGGATGTGCATGCGGCTTGCGCGTCATTACGAACGGCGCGACCCATCCGCCCTTGCATCCGTCCTTCACCGCGCGCTCCAGCTCGCGTGCCGCGGCAGCGGGATCGCCGAGCGAGAGATGTGCGATCGGAATCAGCTTGCCCCCGCTGTCCTTGCAGAAGTCCACGATGTAGCGGTTGTAGGCACGCGTGAGCGCCTGCGCGAGCTCGATGTCCTCGCACTCGGTTTCGTAGAGCAGGCTCAGCGTCGGGTAGAGGAACGCGGCATCGAGACCCTCCGCCTCGATACGAGTCAGGCGCTCCTTCGGATTCATCGCCCCGAATGGCGCATTGATTCCGTAGCCCGACAAGTTCTCCCAGGCGCTGTCGCGCGTCGTGCCCATCGCACTCAGACCCGCCAACCGCGGTCCATAGAAAATCTTGGAGAACTTCCCGCCGATTTCGAGGTGTTCCTGCCCGTGATCGTCTTTGCGGATTCGCACCGCGCCCGGCTTGTACTTCGCCTCGATATAGCGGTCCCAAAGTCCCGCATCTTCCAGCACGTGCCCGTCCGCATCGACCGCGCCTTCGTATTTCAGCTTGTGAAATTTCTCCTGGGTTGCACTCATGGCTTCTCTCTTAGCGGGCTATGCGCGGCGTCTTCAATAGCGGCCGAGCATCGTTTTGTTCAGCATGCCCGCGTCCCATCGGGTGCCACGCTGCAGTCCGAATCCTACCTTGACCATCGATCCATTCGGGAGCGCATCGAAGCTCGATTTGTCGATGGTGAAAATCACCACGTTCCGGTTACCGTGGTCGTACCGATAGTTGTAGAAGTGCATCGCTCCGATGATCAACATCAGTTGCTCGCCATTTGGTGAGTCAAAAGGGGCATCGCTTGAAAGCGATACCTCGACCGAGCCTCCGACGCCGTTTTTCGAGGAACCGCCAATCTGTCGTAGGCTAATGATGTGCGCGTGCTGCTGCGGCGAGCGCCCGGTCTGAGAGGGCGGAATGCCGTAGTCGGGCTTCTCGTGCGGATAGTAGAGATACTGTGCGGTTGCGGGGTTCGTGCACCAAAACAGTAACCAGGCGAAGGCGGCGGATGCCGCCCGCGATCGATTTCGCGTTCGTCTCATCGTAAGGACACGTCCTTTCGCTTCAGTTCGACGGCAGCATCGACTTGTCGAGATTGCCGGCATCCCAGGATTCCCCGCCGTGCATCCCGTATTGAATCGTCACCGGTTCGCCATCAGGCAGCGCGGCGAAGCTGGCGTTGTCGATTACGAAGTAGATCGAGTGCAGGTCGCCAGACCGGCGGCCGCTCATATAGAACGGGGTACCGCCAATCAGCAGCCTGGGAAACTGGTCGCGAACCGGAAATATTGTATCGCTGTTGAAGTCGATCTCGACGCCGCCCGCACCCGCGAGCATCGAGGAGCTCGCGACCCGGCTGATTGATGCGATCGTGGCGCTATGGGTTACAGCACCGGCCTGCGGTTGCGCCTGCGCAATCGTCGCGTGCGATTGCTCTGGCGCCCTTGCAGCAGCCATACCACGCAGGACCTTTGGCACGCCCGGACCGTAAGTGTTGGCGAAACGAACGTTCGCGAGATAGATCGCTCCGCTTTCGTCCTTGTCGAAAATGAATCGAACGCCACGCGCCTGGTGCAACACGCGGCGAAGTTTGCCGAAGTCCGACAGCGGGATTCTTACGGTCTGTAAAATCGGATGAATCTGCGGGTTCGGGACCTGCTGTTTTGCGGTCTCATCGAAAGATCCGAGCGTCCCTACCGGGCCGCTGAGCTCTGCTCCAGGCAGATAATCCCGGACCTCGACCGGGCTGGTAGCCGAGCCGTCGGCACCCGCAATGGCGATTGAAAAATCCGTCTTCTCTGTTGCGTTCAGGGGATCGCCCTGGGTCGGTGGCGGTTGAGAGCACCCCGCCTTGGAAACCTTGGGAAGTGGAATGACGGGCCGGCGTGAAACTCGAAACTCCAGCGCCTTGGCGGCCCCGATTCCCGGGAGTTCGGTGAGGTCCTCACCCGGTTCGCCTTGCGCGGTCCAATTCACTTGGAGAAACACATCTTCCCCGCCGTGGGTCCACGACAATGAACCCGCGCGCTGAGTTGGGTCATGATTCGGAATGATCTGCAGCGGCGCCAACGGGACAGGACATTTGAAAGGGTCGTCAATCGGACCGCCATTAACGTTGGTGATCGAGATCCCGTTCATGTCGTCAGGTATGCCGTACGAACTGATCCCGGTCGCCTCGTCGAAGTCGTCGACGATGCGGCTAATCCGCGTGCTCGGCGATGGCGAGTAGCCGCGATCGACCCGAGTCGGAAAATCGATCGATTCGAGCGCTGGTCCGATAACCGTTTTCGGTATCGCGAACAGCGGATTGAAATTGCGATTGAAGATCGGATCGTATGCACGTGCGGCCGCGGTCGTCTTGAAATTGCCGCGGACGAAAGCGAGCATCGAGGAAAGGCCTATAGCCTGTGCCCGGTCCGAGCCAGGCGCAATCGGGAAGAGCGCTGTGTTCCCTTCCCCGACGCACCCAATTGAATCGGTGACCTGCCACTCAGTGTTGTAGAAATTGTGATTCGTACCCCACGCCGTGTAGGTGGATTTCTGCGTCGGCGCCGCCAGCTCCGCCAGATTACCCTGCTGCTCCATGACCCGATCGAAAGCCCTCACCCCCTGGAGATCGTCAACGTCGCCATCGCACATCGGCAGCAGGACGGTCCATGCCGTACCCTGCGGGTTTAACGGCCCTTGGGGAGCGAGCGGAGGGCCACTAAAACCGAGATCGTTAACGTCGGTGGGCCCGACTTCGAACACTCCGGCGATCCTCATCCCGGGAATCAAAGCCGCCCAGTTCGGTGCGAATGGTCCGGGGTCTCCGTCGCGATAGAGCACATAGGCGGCGCGCACTCCTTCGCCGCCGCGCGAATGTCCGAACAATCCCACGTTGGTAAAGTCGAGTTTGCCTTTCAGCGTACCCGGCAGCCCACTGCCTTCCGGATTCGGGGGCGTTTGGCTCGTATCCCCCTGGTTCCATTGCGCCAGCAGCGCAAGATGCCTCAGCACGAGCCTGCCACGGGCATAGATCAGCAGGAAATCGCCACCCAGGATTGCATCGACACCCGTGATGCCGCGGTTGGAGTTGATCGAAACCACCACGTAACCCTGGCTCGCCAGCCGGTTGGCGAGGTATGCGTACCCGAGATGGTTGTTGACGACGGAGGAACCCGCCGGGCAGGTCCCGGTGAACGTGTAGTCGATGTCCTCGTCGATATGAAAGTTGACGTCGAGCGGTACGCCGAGCTTCGTCTTGTCTGCGTCGGTCGCTGGCCGTCCGCAAGTGCCATGATTGCCGTGCAGCAGGATGATCACGGGGTAAGGCGGATGGTCCAGCGTGGCCGGTCGGTAAACCTGCGCCCACAGCTCGACAAATTTGGTTGAGTCTGGCGACGTACCGCACGGTAGCACGGCGTTGTCGCAAGCTGCCGGGAATTTGTAGAACTCCGAATTCGTTATCGGCAGCGGGCCCTGCTCCGAGGCGTCTGGCGCGATGCGTTCCAATGGAGCGGGAGGTGCAGAACTTGAGCTGGATCCTCCGCATCCAACCGCGGCTATGGCGAGCGCAAGCGAGGCCAGCGCCGTAACGGCCAAACCCGCGGCTCTGTACCCCTTTTGCATTAGCGATCTCCGAGCTTTCTCAGTTCGACGGCAGCATCGACTCGTCGAGGTTGCCGGCATCCCACGATTCTCCGCCGCGGATTCCGTACTGGATCGTAACGGGCGCCCCATCCGGCAATGCCGCGAAACTCGCGCTGTCGACTACGAAGTAGATCGAGTGCAGGTCGCCTGAATGATAGCCGCTCGTCCGGAACATGGATCCATCCATCACCAGAATCGGGCTCTCGTCACGAATCGGGAATATCGTGTCGCTGTTGATATCGATCTCGACACCGCTCGCGCCCGCCAGCATCGGAGAGCTCGCGACGCGGCTGATCGACGCGATCGAGGCGCTGTGAGAGGTCGCACCGGGCTGCGTCTGCACCGGCGAAATCGCCGCACCCGTGGCTGCGGATGCTCCCGCGACAGCCACTGTAGCAGGCAACGTATTGGGCACTCCCGGACCGTAGGTGTTGGCGAAGCGGACATTCGCGATATAGATCGCGCCGCTATGATCCTTGTCGAAAATGAATCGAACGCCGCGCGTCTGATGCAGCACGCGTCCTATCTTTCCAAAATCCGATAGCGGGATTCGCACCGTCTGCAAAATCGGATGGAGCGCGGGCTGGAAGTTGAATTCCAGCAATCCAACCGGACCGGTGAGTTCCGCACCCGGTAGATAGTTCTCAACCTCGACCCGAGACGTGGTCGAGCCGTCGGCTCCGGCTAGCGCGATCGAAAATTCCGTCCTCTCGCGCACGTTCAAAGGATCGATCTGGGTCGGCGACGGCTGATAGCACGACACGCCAAAAAAGCTCTTCGGAGGCGGAATTACCGGGCGGCGCGAAACCCGAAATTCCAACGCCTTGGCCGCACCGATTCCCGGAAGATCGGTGAGGTCCTCCCCCGGCTGTCCCTGCGCGGTCCAATTCACCTGGAGAAAGACACTCTCTCCCCCGTGCTCCCACGACAATGACCCCGCGCGCTGCGTTGGATCGTGGTCGGGAATGATGTTGAGCGGCCCCAGGGGAACGGGACAGGGAAAATCGCCGTAGGGCTGTCCATTGACGTTCGTGATCGAGATCCCGTTCGCGTCGTCGGGCACACCGTAACTGCTGGTTCCGGTCGCCTGGTCGAAGTCGTCAACCACGCGACTGACTTGCGCGCTCGGCGATGGCGAATAGCCGCGATCAACCCGGGTCGGAAAATCGATCTCCTCGAGCGTCGGCCCGATGACGGTTTCCGGGATGGCGAACAGCGGGTTGAAATTGCGATTGAAGATTGGGTTGTATACGCGCGCCGCGGCCGTCGTTTTGAGGTTCCCGCGGAAGAATGCAAGCACCGAAGAAATGCCGGCTGCTTGCTCCTTCACGGACCCGGGAGCCTCGGGGAAGAGTGCCGAGTTTCCGGTCCCCGAGCATCCAGGCGAATCGCTGATCTGCCATTCAGTGTTGTAAAAGTTGTGATTGGTGCCCCACACCGTGAAAGTGGACTTTTGCGTCGGCGAGGCCAGCTCCGACGCGTTCGCTTGCTGACCCATCACGCGGTCGTAAGGCCGCACCCCCTCGAGATCCGAAACGTCGCCATCGCACATCGGCAACAACACCGTCCACACCGTTCCCTCGGGGTTGATTGGCCCGGGAGGTGCGAGCGGAGGGCCTGCAACTCCCGGCGCTGCCGCCGCGTCGGTTGGACCCACCTCGAATACTCCGGCGACCGTCATGCCGGGGATCAGGCTGTCCCAGTTCGGTGCGAATGGTCCGGGATCGCCATCGCGATACAGAGCGTATGCCGCGCGTACACCTTCGCCGCCTCGCGAATGGCCGAAAAGCCCGACGTTCGTGAAATCGAGCTTGCCGGAAAGTGTCGCAGGTAGCCCGCTGCCTTCCGGATTCGGCGGCGTTTGGCTCGCATCACCCTGGTTCCACTGCGACAGCAACTCCAGATGCCTTAGCACCAGCCGTCCCCGCGCCCAGACCAGCGTCCAATCACCCGGCATTCCGGCGCCGGCCGTGATTCCACGGTTGGCGTTAATCGAAACCACCACGTAGCCCTGGCTGGCCAGGCGATTCGCGAAATATGCGTACCCGAGATGGCTGTCCACGACGTTGTAACCGGGAGGGCAGGTGCCGGTGGTCGTGTAATCGGCGTTGTCATCGATATGAAAGTCGGCGTCGAGCGGTACGCCGTAGGCTCTCTTGTCTTCGTCGGTCGCTGGTCGTCCGCAGGTCGAGTGATTGCCGTGCAGCAGGATGATCACCGGGTACGGCGGATTGTCCAAGGTGGTCGGCCTGTACACTTGCGCCCATAGCTCGACAAACTCCCCCGTGTCGGGAGGCGTTCCGCATGGGAGCACCGCGTTATCGCAGGCCGCCGTGAATTTGTAGAATTCCGAATTCGTTACGGGCAGGGGACCTTGGCCCGAAGCATCAGGCGCGATGCGTTCCAAAGGAGCGGGCGGCGCGGAGCTGGAACTCGATCCGCCGCCGCATCCACTTGCCGCAAGAGCGAGTGCCAGCGCCGCCAGTGGAAGGATTAGCCCCCTTGTTTTTCCATCCATTTCAGAACGACGTGCGCTTGAAGATGCGCTCGGGGATCATCCTGACGATTCCCATGATTGGCCTCCAGAACCACGGCACGAATACCACATCTGCTTTGCGCCGCCACGCCGCGATGATAGCGTCCGCGGCCGCTTCCGGAGCGACTACCAGCATGCTGTCGCGGCCCCACGTCATCCGGGTGTCCACCGTGCCAAGTTTCACCGTCAGGACGGTTACTCCAACCCGCGAGAGTCTCGCTCGCAGGCCTTGCGTGAACGTTGCCAGGGCGGCCTTCGCGGAGCCATACACGTAGTTGCGCGATCGGCCGCGTTCGCCGGCGACTGAACCGATCACGATGATGAATCCGCTGCGCTGCTGCTCCAGGTGGCGCGCTACCAACGTGAGCAGGCTCACGGCGCCGGTAAAGTTCTGATTCACCGTCGCGACGGCCTCATCGGGATTGGTCTGCGCGACCGCCTCGTCTCCGAGCGTGCCGAAGCAGAGGACTACGCCATCGAGACCGCCCAGCGCCTCGATCGCTTTTTCGACGAAGGTGGCGTGAAAATACAGCTCGCTCGCATCGAAGATTCCGGGGATCGCCGTCGCTCCGGTGCGAATGGAAATATCGCTCGCCAGACGCTCCGCCTCCCCGCGATCGCGAGCGGCCAAAAACACCGCCGATCCATCTTGCGCGAACCGCATCGCCAGCTCCCGCGCAATCGGACTCGTAGCCCCAAGTATGAGTATCTTCGACATGCCTAGATCCCTCTCCCTGTGGGGGAGACGAAGTCGGGCAATCCTTCGCCCGGAAGGAGAGGGTCCTCGTTCAGCGGGCCACAGGCGCGCGATTCAGAGACTTCTTTTGGCCGCATCGCCATCTACGCCGGTACCATCCCTACTCGGCGCGCCAGATTCGATGAGAACCGGTTCTGCGGATCCACCGCGTTCTTCACTTGCTGCCACTGCGCGAGATTCGGATACATCGCGCGAAACACCTCCGGCTTCATGCGCGCATCCTTGGCCAGGTAGACGCGTCCCCCGCGCTTCACCACCATCTCATCGAGTCCGTCGAGAAATTCCATCAGCCCGCGCCGCACCGGAAAATCCAGCGCCAGCGTGTACCCCGGCATCGGGAACGACATCATCCCGTCCTGCGCGCCGAACTTCTTCAGCACCGTCAGGAACGATCCACCGCCCCATTTCGCGATCGCCTCCAGCGTCTCGATCAGCCCGGCGCGGCTCTCGTTGAGCGGCCACACGCACTGGTATTGAACGAACCCGCGCTTGCCGTAAATACGGTTCCAGTGATGGATGAAGTCGAGCGGAAAGAAAAAGAACTGGTAGTCGAACAGGCGCGGTCCCTTGCGATTCAGCGCATAGATCGCGTTGTTGAATGTCTTGATGCCCAGGGAGCTGAGGGTGAAATTCGGAAGATTGAGCGGCACGGTGGGCGTGATCTTGCGCGGGACTTCCAGCGGATGCTGCCTCATCGCCGGCGGCAGCGCCTCTCGCGATGCGACGTTGCCCAGGTTGATGACCGACCGCCCCAGCGATCCGCGCCCTCCAGCGCAGTCGATCCACGCCACCGAGTATCCGTACTGCCGCTCGGTGCGTTCGAAAGTCTCGATCGCTTCGTCGAGATTGGCCGCCACCGCGATCTCGCCGTCGAACCACGCGCTCTCTACCCGCCGTAGCCGCAGTTCAACTTCCAGAATGACGCCGGTAAGCCCCATCCCGCCCACGGTCGCCCGGAATAATTCGGCGTTCTCCTCTCGCGAGCACCGCCGCACTTCGCCCGACGCAAGCATCAGCTCGATACTCGTGACGTGAGCCGCCAGCGACGAATCGCGATGATGGCTCTTGCCGTGAACATCGGCGGCGACCGAGCCGCCCAGTGTCACGAACTGCGTCCCCGGTACCACCGGCGGGAAATATCCGCGGCGCAGAAAGACCTCGATTATCTCCGCGAGCGTGACTCCCGCCTCGCATCGCAGCAGTCCGCTCTCAGGATCGAACGCGAGCATCCGGTTGAGCCGCTGCACGTCCACCACCCGATTGTCCTGGTTGAGTGCCGCATCGCCGTATGCGCGCCCGGCCCCCCGGGGAATCAATGACGTCGCGTTGCTGCTGACGATCGCGGCCATCTCCGCCAGCTTTTCCGGGCGATAGATGTCGCTCTCCGCGCTCGGGTATCGTCCCCATCCCGTCAGCACGTCGCGCTTGAAGGGCGGCGTCGCGTTGGCCGAAGCGCCTGCGAGTGAAGGATCAGCCATTACGGCGATAAAGCTAACAGGAAGCGGCGACGCTAGAAACGCTGCGCCTCCGCGGCGGTCATTTCTGCGCGATGAACCTTTGGCACCTCGAAAATCCTGCTACTGCAAATGCCACTCCTCATTGATCTGGTCGCCGTTGGTGTTGCTAAGCAACACCAGCCGCCCCGACTGGCCGATCGCCAGGCTCTGGGTGTAGGTGCCGCTCGAGCACCCCGGCGACGTGGTCGTGAAGGTCGCGGAGTTGGTTCCGCTGCCGTCGGGGTTGACCGTGTAGGTGCCGCTGACCGTCGCCTGGCACGGCGTCGTGACCACGGTGTATGTCTCGGTCCCCGTAAAGTTGCCTTTACCGTCGGCAACAAAAATACCCGTGCCCAGGAATTCCAGCAGTCCGCCGCTCGTGTTGATTTTGCCCTCGAAGATTCCGGCATAGCTGCCGCGGATGCTCGCCAGCGTAAAGCCTCCTTCTGCGGCTGCTGTTCCCTTGCCGCCACAGGAAACCGTTAACAGGCTCACCGCGATCAGCATCCCAAGGTTTTCAATCCGAATTCGCATTTCCGGTCTTCTCCAAAGAGTCGGGTTTCCCGCATGATAGCCGATCTTGCGAAGGTTCCCGAAAACTCCCGCTACAGGATCTCCGTCGATTCCTTGTTCGAACGCGAACTGCGGTAGGATTGCGCCAACGCCTGGAGGAAAAACTATGTCCTGGCAGCCCGAGATCGATGAAATTCGCCGCCGAGAAGAATTGGCCAAGCAGATGGGCGGCGCTGACAATATCAAACGTCAACACGATGGCGGCAAGCTCACCGTGCGCGAACGTATCGACCGACTGCTCGACAAGGGGTCGTTTCACGAATACGGCGCGATCGCCGGCATGACACGCTACGAGGGCGACAAGCTGGCGGAGTTTCGGCCCGCGAACTTCGTCGGCGGCACCGGTCGCATCAACGGGCGGCGTGTCGCCGTCGGTGGCGATGACTTCACGGTGCGTGGCGGTGCCGCCGATGCCTCGATTGGCAACAAGCACAGCTACGCCGAGATGCTCGCGCATGAGCTGCACATCCCCATCATCCGCCTCGTCGACGGCACCGGGGGCGGCGGCAGCGTGAAGACCTTCGAGACCGTCAAGCGTACTTACGTTCCGGCCAATCCCGACTTCGACGTCCTCGTCCAGTTGATGGGCGAGGTTCCGGTCGTTGCAGGATGCATGGGCTCCGTTGCGGGAATCGGCGCGGCGCGTGTGGCGGCGACCCATTTTTCCGTTATGGTCAAAGGCACCAGCCAGCTCTTCGTCGCCGGCCCGCCGGTCGTGAAATGGGGCGTCGGCGAAGACCTGACCAAGGAAGAGCTGGGCGGCTCCGAGATTCATGCGCATGTGAGCGGCGCGGTCGATAACGAGGCCGAGAGTGAAGACGATGCGTTCGATCAAATCCGCCGCTTCCTCTCCTACCTGCCGCAGAGCGTGTGGCAGGCGCCGCCGCGCATGACGCCGAGCGACGATCCGCATCGTCGCGAAGAGGAATTGCTATCGATAATCCCGCGCAATCGCAGGCACGGCTACGATGCGCGTCGCATCGTCGAGCTGGTTGTGGATCGCGATTCGTTCTTCGAGATGACGCCGTTCTTCGGTCCGTCGTTGATCACCGGCTTCGCGCGCCTCGATGGCTACTCCGTCGGTGTGATGGCTAACGATCCCTATGCGATCGGCGGCTCCCTCGATGGGCCCGCGTCGGACAAGATGGCCAAGTTTCTCGACCTCTGCGACACCTTTCATCTTCCCATCGTCAATTTCGTCGATCAGCCGGGCTTTCTCATCGGGCGCGAAGCGGAAAGCTCCGGCACGATTCGCCGCGGCGTGCGCGCGCTCTACGCGATGTTCCAGACCATCACGCCCAAGGTTGCGATTATCGTGCGGCGTGCATTCGGCGTCGCCGGCGCCGGCCACGGCATAACTACCGGGCTAAATCTCCGCTACGCATGGCCATCCGCGGATTGGGGCTCGCTGCCAATCGAGGGCGGAATCGAAGCCGCCTACAAGCGCGACCTGGCCGCATCGAGCGACCCCGAGAAACTCCGCCGCGAACTGGAAGAAAAATTCAACGAGATTCGTTCGCCGATTCGCACCGCCGAGTCATTCGGCATCGAAGAAATCATCGACCCGCGCGACACCCGTCCGCTGCTCGTCGATTGGGTGCATCAGGCGTACGAGATCGTACCGACTCAACTCGGTCCCCGCACCCGCACGATGCGCCCATAGGATCCGAATCCACCAATTTCACAGATTGACGCAGATTTCAGGAGAGTGACTCTCCGAAATCTGCGTAGTCTGTGGATTTCTGCCTAGCCTTTCTTTTTGGGCGTCGCTACCGACTTTGGACTCTTCTTCGGCTTGGGCGTCTTGGTTGGCGTAGGCGTCCTCGTTCTTGTCGGCTTGGGCGTCTTCGTTGGCTCCGGCGTGCGTGTGGGAGTCGGACTCGGGGTCCTGGTTGGACCTACGACCACTGTACGGGTGGGAGTGGGCGTTGCCGTCCTGGTAGCCGTAGGTGTCGCACTGGCAGTGGCCGTAGGCGTCGTACTGGCAGTTGCCGTCGGTGTCGCACTGGCCGTCGGAGTGGCGGTCGGCGTCGCGATCGTCTGCGGGAACCTGAGCACGCGATTGTTGCCGAGATCGGCGACATACAGCCGATTCGCTGAATCGAGGAACACACTCGCCGGGAACGTCATTCCCGTCGGCCCGATTCCGGGGAAGTCGTCGATGAAATCGCTGCCGAACGGACCCTGTCCATACACCGCGTTCGCGGTGAGGTTGGGCGATGACGGGTCAGCCAGCGGAGTGTTGAACTTCAGCACCCGGTCATCGCCGGCGTCTGCGATATAGACATTGCCGAGCGTATCCACCCGGACGTCAGCAGGCTCATTCAGGATCGTAGCGTCGGCGAGACCGCGGAAAAGCGGACGAACCGGCCCGAAACTCATGCAATTGCCGGTGAAGTCGCCTTGTTGACCCCATACCATGTTCGCAGTGACATTGGGCGACCCGGGATTAGCCAGCGGAGCGTCGTATTCGAGTACCCGGCAGTCCTCAAAGTCCGCCACGTAAAGATTGCCTTTACCGTCTACCGCCGCGCTGACTGGCAAACAGAGGCTGGTCGCGCTTGTCACCTGCTGGCTGTCGTCGCAGCCGAAGGTCTTGAACTCGCTGCCGCCACCCGTCGGTCCCTGTCCGAAGACGACGTTGGCTGTCACGTTGGGCGAGGCGGGATTGGCGAGCGGACGGTTGTACTCCAGCACGCGATCGTTTTCGCTGTCGGCCACGTAAAGATTGTCGGAAGCGTCGAGGACGAGTCCTTGCGGTTCGCAGAGGCTTGAGGCGGTGGGATTCGGGGGTCCCCCACAGTTCGCGTCGGTGAAGTCCGAAGCGGAAGCCTGCCCGATCACGAAATTAGCCGCGGGCCCGACGCATGGAAATGAACCGCAGTGAGCGAACGGCGTCGTGTATTCCAGCACTCTGCTGTTCGAGGTGTCGGTAACGTACACATTTCCAAGGCTGTCCACCGCAACCCCGATCGGAAAGCACAAGCTGTCCGGACCGAGGCCGCCAATGTCGCCATGAAGCGTGCCGTCGTTGCACTGGTTGCTCACGAAATCAGGTTGGCCTAGCACGAGGTCAGCCGCTTGCCCGTTGACGAGGCTGTTTACGTCTTTCCATCCGAGAATTCGACTGTCGCCCGCATCCGCGACGTAGATGCGGTTGGGCGTCACGCTCACGTCAATCGCCAGGGTGGGTGCGTCGAGAGAAGACGCGGCAGTGATGCCGTTCGAGAGGGTAAAGTTTGGTTGTCCCAGCACGGTGCTTGCGGTGAATGACGAAGCCTTGAACTCCAGGACGCGCGAATTGGAGAAGTCGCTCGTGTAGAGATTGTCCGACGCGTCGAGCGCGACCCCGAATGGAGTGCACATCGTGGTCGCGCTGAGCACACCACCCAAGCCCATGCCCTCGACGCAGACTGAACTCGTAAAGTTGTTTCCCGCTGCACCCTGTCCCCATACCGCCGTGGCATCCAGGGCCCCGCTTCCGCTCGCGAACGGTACCGCATACTCAACGACTCGGCGGTTGTTCGTGTCCGCCACGTAGAGGTCGCCGGCGCTGTCGAAAGCAAGCCCACCCGGCTCGCTCAGACCGCCCGCGTCGGTAAATCCGATTCCGGAGAAAAAATTATTGGCGGTTTCCTGTCCAAAAACCCGCGTCAGCGCGAAAGTCGTCATCGGATTGTCGAACTCTCCCACTCGGCTGTTCGATGTATCAGCGACGAACAGATCGTTGTTCGAATCGAATGCCACCGCCGTGGGTCCGGACACCTGCGTGTCGCTCACGCCATTTCCATTACTGAAGAAATTACTTCCTCCCAGGCCCTGTCCGTAAACCCGGGCTGCCGTCACGTTGGGTGCCGATGGATTCGCGAGCGGTGTGTCATACTCGAGCACACGATTGTTTTGCGTGTCCGCGATATACACGTTGCCGTTCCCATCCACGCCCACGCCCTGGGGGTCTGAGAGTGTGGTTGCTGTGACTCCGTTGAGATTGGTTGTGAAGCTGGTGCCCGATGCACCTTGTCCAAAGACCACGCTCGCTCCCGGCCCGACGCAGGGGAAGGAGCCGCAGGTGGAAAAGGGCTTGTTGTACTCGAGCACGCGATTGTTGCCGGGATCGGCCACATAGACGTTGCCGACACTATCCACCGCAACGTTGCCGACTCCTTGTGCGACGCCTAAGACCCCCGACGCCATCGCCAGGCTGTCGGGACCGACGCCGTTGATATCTCCGGGCATCACTCCGTCGTTGGCGCCATTCGAGAAAAAGTCCGGTTGACCCAACACCAGGTCGGCGCTCGCGCCATTGGTTAGCGCAGTGACATCGCGCCAACCGAGTACACGGTTGTTGGCATCGTCGGAGACGTAGATCCTGTTGGGAGTGACGCTCTTGTCGATCGCGACCCCGCCTGGTCGAACCAGCGAAGACGGTGGGTAGTCTGGAAAATTGCTGTTGAAATTGCTCTGTCCCAGCACGAGTTGCGCGGTGTAGGGGCCGCTCCCAAGTTGCGCGACCGAGAGCGAGGGATCGATCGATTGGATTGCCGCACTCAGGTTGGTGTTCCGCCAGGCCGCCAGTTTTCCCGGATTCATGACCTGCTCCGGTGAAAGCGTGCGCCCTTTGGTCGGTCTGCCCGCCGCAATTCCAACGGCAGGCGTGAAGTCGGCAGACGATGCCGTCCCACGACTCACCAGTAGTGCAAGCGTGACATAAAGAACCGAAACTACCGTCTGCTTCAGTTTGCAATCAGCGCTGGTCTTCATCTGCAAGCCCTCTCGTCGGCACTAGATGACCGTTCAGGTTTCTGATTGCCACAAGCTGACGCAAAAAACTCCTGCTGGTCCGTCAAAGATTCGTCAAATTTTCCGATTGCCTGGCTGGGGATGGCTAGACAGAAAGATGCGAACCTGGGGCGAACAGGGGAGGGCGCAAACACGCAGGAATCTTGAGTCCTGAGTCTCGAAAACTCTGCGGCAAACCGTCAAACCTGCGATTTCTTATTTCAGTTCTTCGAGCAATGATTTCGCCGCCCGTAGATCCGCGCCTTCGTGTCCCTCGATGAAGCGGCGATAGATCGATGACAGCATCCGGCGCGCCTGCTCGGCTTTGCCCGCGCGCTGCCACGCGCGGCTGAGTTCCAGGGCAGCGCGCAATTCCAATGGCTTGGCTTTCTGCTCTCGCGCTGTCTCGATTGCCTTGCGAAATGATTTTTCCGCCTGCGTGCGCGATGGGCGGCCGCGCTGTTCGTCCATCAATTGCAGCGAGCCCAGGATTCGATAAAGGTCGGAGAGGAGGCCCTTGTTCCCGGTTTCGATCGATTCATCGATCGATTCCTGCACCTTCAGCATCGCCTCGTATACTCGCAGCAATCCGGCCTCGACTTCCGCCTGCCGCAACACCGCGCGCGCGTGCGTAGTGTTGGTCGGCGGGCGGCGACCATCGTTGGAATCGAGCTCGCCGAGCGCCGATCGCATCATCCGGCATCCTTCCGCTGCGTCTCCCATGCTCGCGCGGGCCCATCCGCGCACGAAGAATCCCCACGAACGCCAAAGATGCAGGTCCTTGTCTGCCGTGACCTCGATCGCTCTCTCCGCCAACGCCAGCGATTCCTTTGCGTCCCGATCCAGTCCGTACAAGGTCGATGCCCTGACCAGCGCGAAGGCCAGCACCGGTGGATGAGAAATCTCCTCCGCCATCGCGATGGCTTCGGTGGCCTTCTGGCGGCCTCGGTCTCGATAACCCAGCGACCACCATGCCATCCCAAGCTCCGCGGTCGCTTGCACGCGGCTGTCGGTGTTCGGCAGTGGATAGCGCGGGTCGTAGGTTTCGATCGCGCGATTAGCTTCCTTCTCGGCATCGCGAAATCGGCCGACCGTGTTGTAGGCGACCGCAAGTCCAAGGTGAGCTGCGGACTGGAAAGTCTTCAAGGCTTCGATCGAGGCGCCGTCGCGTCCCGATTCCGCCTGGCGCAGCCCCGTCGCGATCATCGTCGCCGCCGCCGGTACCTCCGTCGGCGATAACATCAGCTTGGTCAGCCCCTGCGAGATCAGCATCTGCGTCGCCGGCGTCCCCATCTCGCGCGCCAGCCTGCTAAGACGGCTCACGCTGGCTTCGATTTTCGACACGGCGAACCGCCCGGAGTTCAGAGCCAGCAATCGGAGATTTTCGATCTCGAACTCGGTTCGCCGCCGCAAAGCGTCATCGTCCGCGTTGTTCAGTAGCTTCGTGGCGCGATGGAGATGCACCAGGGCTTCGCGCGCCGCTCCGCGACTCATTGCTTTTTGCGCGGCCGCGCCGAAGTGCGAGGCCGCGCGCGCATGGTCGTTGCCGCGTTCGAAGTGCATCGCGAGCTCCGACGCGATCGCGCCGGCCTGCCCGGTGTATCCCGCTTGTAAGCGATTCGCGACCCGCAGGTGTGCGCGCGCACGATGCCCCGCGCCGATCGTTCCGTACAGGACTTCCTGGTAAAGCGAATGGGCGAAGCTGTAGCTCGCGGCGACCGTGCCATCCGGCCATCGCACGATGCCGGCAGGCCGAAGGAAATGGATGTGTCGCGTGAGTCGCTCGCACCTCTCTTCGATCTCGTCCGGCTTTGTCGTTGTATCGTCGAACGCGGCTACCAATGCGGCCGACGAAAATTCCCCGCCCGCGGCGCCGGCAATCGCGGCATTACTCAGCAGCGCACGATCGGTGTCAGACAGCTCCTCGATTTGCTGCTCGATCATCGCGTGAACATTGTCCGGCACGCCCAGCTCCCGCAGGTCTTCCGGCCACGATCGCAATCCGCGCAACGATTCCAGATGATCCACCACCGCCGAGGCAAACAGCGGATTGCCGCCCGTGCGCCGATAGAACTGCGCGACCAGTTTCGCCGATACCGATTCGTTCACGCGCCGATGCAGGTAGTCTGCGACCTCCGCCTCCTTGAGGCTGTGCAGTTGGATCGCTTCGCACTGCTTGTGCGCGCGCAGCTCCCGCACCATCGCGCCCAGCCCTGCCGGGTCGCGCTTGCCGGGCTGATTGCGGTAGCTCCCGACGATCATCAGCCGCGCCGGGTCGCGCCGCTTGGCCAGGTAGGCGATCAGCTCGATGCTGGCCTTGTCGCTTTGATGCAGATCTTCCAGCACCAGGATGGTCGGGCGAATCGCCGCCATCGCCGAAAGTGCGGCGCTGAGCTCGCTCAACATGTGCGATGCTGTCGTGCGGCGCACTCCTGCGGGAGCCTGCGGCGCTCCCAGCGCCGGGATGTTCGAGGCCCAGTTGGGGGCATGCTGAAGCATCGCCTCGCGCGCCGCGCGCCCCTGCGTACCCGCGCAAAGTTCCGCGAGCGCATCGAAGATCGGCAGGTACGCATCGCCTGCGCCATACTGGTCCGCGCATTGTCCGCGGCCGGTCAGCGCCGCCCTGGCGGCCGGCGATTCGAGAAATCGATCCACCAGCGTCGTCTTTCCAATTCCGGGCTCTCCGACCACCAACACGATCTGGCGGGTGCCGCCGAGCGCGCGCTGCCAGGCTTCGCGCAGACGCGCCATCTCCGGTTCGCGGCCCACGATGACTGCGGGAGCCGGCGCCAGCCTCGCCGCTTCGTCATCTTCCCCTTCGGCAACGTCCACCGGCGCGATAAACCGGTAGCCGAGGCTGTGCACCGTCTCGACGAAGCGCGGCCGATGGGGATCATCGTCCAGGGCTTGCCGCAGCTCGTTCAAACACATCCGGAGCGAGGCCTGCTCGACCGTCACTCCCGGCCACACCGCCTTGAAGAGGTCTTCCTTGGTGACGAGCTGCCCGGCGTTATCGAGCAGGTATTTGAGAACCGCAAACGTTTTCGGACGCAGCGGCCGAAGCTCGTCGTGCTTGCGCAACCTCCAGTTTTGCGGGTCGAGCCGGAAGGCAGAAAATCGGTAGGCTGGGTCGGTTGCCATGAGAACGCACTAACTAACCACAAACTCAGTAAGGCGCTAAAGACGCACTTTTCGCCAATTTGACGCAGCAAAGGTCAGACTGATTCACTTCACCGGGCCACGATGCCGATGCCGCAAATCAGCGTGATTGCGATCGTGCGGCAGCGCGCTTGGCCACGCTTGGCGCAGCGTGCCCTTCGTTGCTAAGACGCGTTAGCCTGCTCTTTGGAAAGGAATCCAGATGGATTTGAAAAGCCCCGCGGTCGGCAAGGTATTGCGCGTGCTCATCGAGCCGGGCGCCCAGGTCGCTCGCGGCGATGAGCTCATGGTCATCGAATCGATGAAGGTCGAGATTCCGATCAAGGCGACCGCCGGGGGCCGCATCAAAGAGCTGCGTGTCAAAGCCGGCGACCAGGTCCAACGCAACGCAGTCCTGGCCGTGATCGAGTCCTGAATTCCTTTCCCGTCATTCTACGGGAGGGAAAGCCGGGGGAAACGGGGAGGTGAGGGCGCCTTCTACTTCGCTGGGACCGACGCGCTCGCGTTCCCCCACTTCTCCCAGTACGTCACCTCCAACGCGGGCCTGCGCGCCGGGCGATCCCATCGCCCCTTCGGATAGCCCATCGGAATCAACGCAACATTCGCGTATTCCTCCGGCACTCCGAGCCGCGCATTTATCTCGTCGCCATATCTCATGTGCAGACCGGTAAGCGATGTCCCCAGCCCGTACCCGCGTGCTGCCAGGCACAGGTTCTGGATCGCGGGAAAGATCGCGTTGAACATCGGCTGCCCCTCGCGTCCGGTGTCGGTGTAGCGCTTAACGCATCCGAAGAGCATCACCGGTACGTCGGCGATGTGCTCCGCCAGGTATTTCGCCGAACGCAGGATGCGCGACTGCGGATGCTGCGGATCGTTCTCTACCAGCGCGCGCGCCTTGCCCGTGAAATACCTGCTCCACGCCTTCATGTAGCGCTCGGCGACGAAGGCCTTCGTGTCCGCATCGCGCACGATGACGAATTTCCACGGCTGGCGATTCCCACCGCTCGGTCCCATGGTTGCGGCCTCGACCACCTTCACGATCAGTTCGGGAGCGACCGGGTCGGGCTTGAGCCGGCGCATCGATCGTGTCGTGTAGATCGCTTCGTAAAGATCGAATTCAGGATGTCCGTACATACAGCGCGAACCTAGCAGGTTCGCCGACGGATTCTCCATCGCGGCTCCGACCTTTGTGTCTTGGTCCCTTTGTGGTTAACTCTGCGGGTTCGGCCCTTGGCATTGGCCCGACGATAAGGAGCAGAAGAGTGGCAGAAATTATCCTTCATCAATACGTGAACTCCCCGTTCTCCGAGAAAATCCGCAAAATCTTTGCCCACAAGAAAATCAGCTGGCGCTCCGTCGAGCAGCCGGTCATCATGCCCAAGCCCAGGCTCATTCCGCTTACCGGCGGCTATCGGCGTATTCCCGTGATGCAGATCGGCGCCGACGTCTGGTGCGACACCGGGATCATCATCCGCAAGATCGACGAGCTGTTCCCCGAGCCGACCATCTATCCCGGCGGCACTGAGGCGGCCAGCCACATGATCAACCTGTTCGCCGATCGCCGATTTTTCTTTTCAACCACCCCGGTGATCTTCGAGAAGCTCGCGCCGCTCATCGGCAAGGAATTCCTGGAAGACCGCTCGAAGATGATGAAGAACGCGAACTTCGAGGAGATCGGGCTCCTCGCGCCCGATGCGCGCAACTACGTGCGCGCCTACCTCGACAATCTCGATCACACTCTCGCGGGGCAGCCGTTCATCCTCGGCTCTTCGTTCAGCCTCGCCGATGCGGCGTGTTTCCATTGCGTATGGTTCCTGCGCGCCGAACCCACCGCATTCTCCTTCGCCCAGAAGCTGCCCAACCTGATGAAGTGGTTCGAGCGCATCGACGCGATGGGCTATGGCGATGTGAAGCCGATGGATCCGGACGAGGCCCTCAAGATCGCAAAGGAGAGCACGCCGGCAACCAGGCAATCCGCCGACGCAGGCGATCCGAACGGCCTCAAGCCGGGTGCGCGCGTATCTGTGACGCCCGAAGACTACGGCCTGGACCCGGTGACCGGTACGGTGGTCGCGAGTTCGATTTACGAAATCGCGATCGAGCGCGAAGACCCGCAGCTCGGGAAAATCGTGAATCATTTCCCCAAGCTGGGCTTTCGCATCGCGGCCGCGTAGCAATTTTCGCCCGCGAATGGGGGAATTTTTCGATTCTCCTGTGTCTTCGCGTCATCGCCTCGCTAGAATAGGCGGGTGCTCTGCGGGTCCTGCGGCAGTAATAACCTCGAGGGGCGTAGCTTCTGCGGCCAGTGCGGTACCGCGCTCGAAGTCGCTTGCCCCCAGTGCGGCGCGAAGAATCGCGGGGACGAGAAGTTCTGCGGCGGATGCGGCAAGTCCCTCTCCGGACGTTCGATTTCATCAGGTTCCAGATCCGGCGGCGTTAGTGTTCAGCCCAGTTCGGCGGGTGCGCTCATCAACGGCCGCTACCGTGTCCTGCGGACGTTGGGCGAGGGCGGCAGCAAAGTAGTTTACCTGGCGCACGATGAAACCCTCGACCGCGATGTCGCCGTATCGCTGTTCCGGGTCGAAGGGCTGGACGAGGCCGGCCGCACCCGCGTCTTGCGCGAGGCGCGGGCGATGGGCCGGCTCGGCGATCACCCGCATATCGTCGGCATCTACGATATCGGCGAAGCAGAGCAGGGCCGTCCCTACATCGTAAGCCAGTACGTTCCCGGCGGATCGCTCAGCGAATTGCTGCGCCGCTCACCGGATCATCGCCTGGCCGTGACCGACGCAGTCCGCATCTGCGAGCAACTCTGCTTCGGCATCGAGTACGCGCACTCGCTCGGCATCATCCATCGCGACATCAAGCCCGCCAACGTCTTTCTCGCCAACGACGGGACGCCGCTGCTCGGCGACTTCGGCCTGGCCGTCGCACCGGACCAGTCGCGCATCACCTCGCACGGAATGATGGTAGGGACGGCGGCGTATCTACCGCCCGAACAAGCCGTGGGCCGCGCGCTCGAACCCCGCAGCGACCTCTATTCGCTGGGTGCGATGCTTTATGAGCTGCTCACCGGCAGACCTCCGTTCGTCGGCGACGACCTGATGGCGATCGTGTCGCAGCACGTGAATGCCGTTCCCGATCCTCCCTCGAAGCACGCTCCGGGCATTTCTCCCGCACTCGACGCCCTCGTCCTGAAGCTGCTGTCCAAGACTCCCGCCGAACGCCCGCTGAGTGCCACGGTCGTGCGCGAGACTCTTCACACGATCGCGGGGTCATCGCGCGCGCCGATGGACCAGCTCGCATCGACCGTGATGGTTGAGCGGCCCAACCTGAGCGGTCATACCGCGCCCGATGGCACCGTCAGCATCATGTTCTCCGACATCGAGAACTCCACCCTGATCATCGAGAAGCTCGGCGACCTGCGCGCCCAGGAAGTCTTTCAAATCCACAATCGTGTCATCCGCGAGCAGGTCGCAAAGCAGAACGGCTACGAAGTCAAAACTATGGGCGACGGCTTCATGGTTGCGTTCTCCAGCGCCCGCCGCGCATTGCTGTGCGCGGTCGAGATCCAGCGCCAGTTCGCGGCATATTCCAGGGAGCATCCCGACGCGCCCGTCCGCGTGCGTATCGGGCTCAATACCGGCGAGGCTATCCGCGAGGCGGGCGATTTTTTCGGCAAGACCGTCGTGCTCGCCGCACGAATCGGCGCGGCCGCGCGCGGTGGCCAGATCCTCGTGTCATCCACACTCAAGGACATGACCGAAAGTGCCGGCGACATCCGCTTCGACGACGGACAGGACGTTAACCTTAAGGGACTGAGCGGTTCGTACCGCGTGTTCCGGGTGCTGTGGGCCGCACCCGACGAGGCGCAAAAGCCCGCCGAAACCCGAAAGCCAGTCGAACCGCCACCTCAGGTCGTCGTGCCCAGGACCGCTGAGCCCGCTCGCCGCGAGTCTTCGCGAGTCGGCCGCGACACGCGCGAACGAACCGCAGAGAGAGACCGATTCACGTTCGATGATGCCCGGCCCTCGCGTCCCGTGGAAGCGCGCCGGCGTCGAGATCGTTCTCCTGAGGATCGCCGCCGCCGCCGATATATCTTGATCGCGATCGCGGCCATCTTCTTCCTGTCGTCGACAATCAACCGCTATCTCCACTATCGAGGCGAGCACACGAACGAGCAAAACGAATCGCCCGAGTCGCCCGCGCCCGCTATCCCTGCACCGCCCGCCAGCGTCAGCCACTCAGCCACCGCACCCGTGCCGCCGATGGCGGTTGCGCCGACCCGGCCGAATCCCCCCAGGGTGGCGTCCGCGGA
The DNA here is from genome assembly GCA_035500975.1 of Binataceae bacterium (SeqCode). GTDB lineage: Bacteria > Desulfobacterota > Binatia > Binatales > Binataceae > JAFAHS01. Next base: position 7,359 of record DATJWT010000394.1, on the reverse strand, counting down.
CACGCGCAAAACGACTCCGTCGCTTCCGCGCTCGAAAACCACCATCATCACCTCGACCGCTTCTTCCGCCGACGCCGCCGACGCCGACAGCGAGCCTGGCGATGAGACCGTCGCGCAATGCGTTCCCACGCCGCATCGCTACAATATCGAGGTCGATGCGGTCAGCGAGAAGAGCGAAGCCGATGCGATGGTTGGAAGGATCGACGACCTTGGGTTCAAAGCGTGTGAGAAACTCAAAAACGTCAACGGCCAGAAGCAGTACGCGGTGAGAGTCGGTCCTTATGACACTGCCGATGAGGCGGCCGCGGCGCAGGAAAAACTGCACGAGCAATACAAGTCGACCTACTCGGAACAGTAGTCGTTAGGATTCGCTGGATATGCTACGCACCATCTCCGGGGAGAACGTCCAATGAGTGATTTGGTTGTAGAGAAAAACGGCCACGTCGCGATTCTTAAGCTCAATCGTCCCGATCGGATGAACGCGATCAGCGTGGAGATGCTGACCGCGCTCGGGCAGCGCCTGACCGAATACGATCGCGACATGGAGGTGCGTGCCATCATCCTCACCGGCGAAGGACGCGGATTCTGCTCGGGTCTCGATCTCAAGGACACTGCCGCCGGCCGCGGAATCGGCGGCGCGCTCGGCGGCGGCGCGACTCATCTGAGCACGCTGGAAATTCCCACCGTCACGCTCCATCGCATCGATACTCCGGTAATTTGCGCAATCAACGGACCCGCCGCCGGTTACGGCTTCGACCTCGCGCTCGGATGCGACATGCGCCTGATGAGCGATCGCGCCAAGCTCGCGCCGGCTTTCGCCAAACGCGGCATCGTGCCCGAAAGCGGCGGCACCTGGTACCTGCCGCGCCTGGTCGGATGGGCCAGGGCCTGCGAAATCGGCTTCATCGCCGATGACATCTCTCCCGATCGCGCCGTCGAACTCGGCCTGGTAAACAAGGTCGTCGCGCACGATGCGCTGATGGTCGAGGCGATGCTGTGGGCCGAAAAGATCGCCGCGAACGCTCCTCTCGGCGTAAAGGCGATGAAGCGGCTGTTCCGCCATGGGCTCAGCGAAGACTTCGAATCGCACACCCATCACGTGCTGACGCAGTTGCTGCTCCTGTTTCGCTCCAACGACTTCAAGGAAGGACTCCAGTCATTCCTCGAAAAGCGTCCGCCCGATTTCAAAGGCAAATAATACGGTCACCCGTTCCTCGGTGGCATAGGCGTCTCTCTTCAACCCGCTGCCTGCATGAACGCAATCGCGACGCCGTCCAACGGATCGACAATGCGCGCGATCAGCCCGCCCTGGATCGCCTTCTTGGGCTCTGTAGCCTGAAGGCCATTCGCGCGCGCCACCGCAACCGCCTTCGCAATGTCGCTGCACATGAATGCGAGCCCCCAGCATCCTGCCCGGTCGCGCGCGGGCCCGACCACTTCGATCACCGTCTGTTCCAGTTTGAAAAATGCCTGCCGCATCCCGTTGCCGACTTCGCGGATGCGCTTGCACGGCACTCCAATCGCTTCCTGCGCCGCGATCGCATCTTCGAGCACCGGCGCCATCACCACGATATGCTCCAGGAAGTCCACCGTATTCGGATTGCTTCCGATCTCCTTGCGGTAGAACTCGCCGCGCGTCTCCAGGCTGGATGTCACCTCGAGTGCGGATGTGAGGACGCTCGGGAGACTCGGCGAAGTGGCTTTCGTTTCGACGCTCGATTCGTTCGAAGGCAGTCGTACTGTCGCGCCGTGACCGTCCGGGCTGGCTTCCGTCCCCCACGTCCATCCCACGATGCCGCCGCCGCGTGAGGCCGCTTGCGATACCGCTTCCGCAAGCGGTCCGACCGCGCCTTCCCTGGCTTCGGCCAGATCGATCCCGATTGCACCCGCCGCCAGTGCTCTGAAGCGGATTCCGTCCACCTCGCGGTCCGCCGAGGACACCGCGAAACCCCCGCGAGTCCACCTGCCACGGGCATCCTCAATATTGGGCGTCGCGACGATCACGCGCTCGATGCATTTGATCTGCATTCCCGGCATGGCTCCTGACGCAGAGTAGACCGAACCGCACGCGGCGGTCATCACCTCTTGCGGCAATCTTCCGTTCACCGCATTATCGCACCGGCAACCGCCCGGCAGGAGATGCCTTGACAGATCGATGAGAGTTGCGTGGGAAAATATTCAGAATGAAGCGCTGGACATCCTGCGCACGCTGGTCCGGCTCGACACCTCGAATCCGCCGGGCAACGAACGTATCGCGGTAGATGTGATCGCGGAGTTGTTGGGCGGTCACGGAATCGATTCGGTCATCCGCCAGAGCGCTCCTACCCGCGCCAACCTGGTCGCTCGCATCCCCGGGGCGGACCGCTCAAAGCCGGCGCTGATGCTCTCATCTCATACCGACGTCGTTCCGGTGGAGAGATCCGGATGGACGCGCGAGCCGTTCGGCGCTGAAACGCACCAGGGATGTATCTGGGGCCGCGGCACGATCGATATGAAATCGAAGGGTGCGATGGACCTGGTGCTGGTGACCGCGCTCAAACGCGCGGGGGCCATCCCCAATTGCGATCTTATCCTGGCCGCGGTCGCCGATGAGGAGGCCGGGTCCGACCTCGGCGCCAAGTTCCTCGTCGAGCGGCATCCGGATTTGGTCCGCGCCGGATGGGTTCTCAACGAAGTCGGTGGATTCACCCTGCACATCGGCAAGCGCCGTCTCTATCCGATCCAGGTTGCCGAGAAGGGCTTCGTCACCGTCAAGATGAGCGTGACCGCGCCGCCCGGGCACGGCTCGATGCCGCGCAAGGACACGGCGATCTCGAAAATCTCCGCGCTGATCACCAAGATCGTCAACACTCCCATGCGCCGCCGTGTCAGTCCTCTCATGAGACGTACCCTCGCCGAGTTGGGTTTGCCGGAGGAGGATCCGGGACCTCTCCTGCGCCCGATGCTGGGGAACACGGTCTCACCCACCATCCTGCGCGCCGGCTACAAGGACAACGTGATTCCCGGCGAAGCGTCGGTGGTCCTCGATGGTCGTACGGTTCCGGGCGAGGATCCCGAGAGCTTCATGGCTGAGCTGCGACGCATCGTGGGCCCGGAGCCGAAGTTCGAGCTGATCAAGACCGCGCCACCGGCCGAAACCAGCGCCGACACGGAGCTGTTCGATCTCATTTGCCGCCGTATCGAAGCCGCCGACCCGGGCGCGCGAGCGATTCCGTGGATGACCCCGGGAGCGACCGATAACAAGTTCTACGCGCGACTCGGTTCGCAGTGCTACGGATTCAGCCCGGTCAAGCTCCACGCGCACATGCCCTTCGGATCGCTGTTCCACGGCAACGATGAGCGCTTGCCGATCGATGGGTTCTTCTGGGGGCTGAAAGTTTACGCGGAAGTGGTGCTCGAGTTCCTGGGCCTCAGGTTCGATGAGGTCTTCAGTTGATCCGAGGCTGTCTCAGTTCGATGCCTGCTGGCTCTGCGGCATGAACGTGATCAGCAGGCGCGGCGGGCCGTCCAGCGGAACCACCGATACATCGGCCAGCGGAACGGTGTTCATCGTCACCGTCGTCCCCTGCGGTCCCGAAGTCACGTCGCAATCCCTGAAGATCGATCGGTCGAACACGATGTGACTCTGCAGCGTCTTGTCCGGCGTCACGTCTTTCAGCGTCAGAATTGCCGATGAGGATCCCGAGCCGTTCTCGACCCGCTTGTCGAACGTAACCGGACCGCTCAGGTCCAGGATAATCGACATCGGGGGATCCGACTGCGACAGGCGAACGCCCTTCAGAGTCGCGGGTCCGGGAGCGGCGGCCGGAGTCTTGTCCGGCGGGCGATCGAGAATCGGGAGACCATCCGGTCCGTATGCGGTCGCCGATTGATGAGCCAGCGCCGACAGCGTGTTGTTCGCGGCCTGGTTGGCAGCCGCGCGAGGAGCAGCCGCGGGCGCCGACGACGCAATCTGGTCAGGGCTCTGGCCGGCATCGCGCTGGCGCACCAGCACCTGCGAACCGGGGTCGGCTGCCAACTGGCCACCGTAGCCGGTTTCCGACAGCACCAACGGCAGCGGGTCTTCTTCCGTGTCCACCGGCTGCTTGAGCTTCTTCAACTCGGCCTGCGCCTTGGCCGTGTAGGGAGTATCGGGATAGTGCCGCACCAGCGCGGTGAAGGCCTGCGCGGCGGAATATTTCTTGCCCTCTTTTTCCAGCGCCTGTCCCAGCTCGAACAACGCATCCGGAGCGATCGGAGTGTCGGGATATTTCTGCATCAACTCCGCGAGGCGCGATTCAGCCGCGCGGAAGTTTGCGCGCTTGAAGTAGTAGTTGCCCACCACCATCTCGTGACGCGCGAGCATCTCGCGGCATACGTTCGCGTTCTGTCGCGCCAGTTCCGCGAATGACCCTTCGGGAAATCGCTGCTCGATAATCTCGAAATGCTTGAGCGCCTGCTCGGTCTTGGTCTGATCCTGGTCTTCGCGCCCGATCTGGTCGTAGTAGCTCATCGCGATGTAGTAGCTGACCAGTTCCAGGTTCTTGCTGGTCGGATGCATCCGCTGAAAGTCGTCCAGCGCGCCGATCGCCTCCGCGTAGTCCTTCATCTCGTAATACGCCAGCCCGATCTTCATCTCGGCTTCTTCCGCATACGGGCTGAAAGGATATTTGTCGATGACGATCTGGTAGCCCTCGATCGCGGCGTTGTATTCGTGCTTGGCGAAATCGGCCTGGGACTGCTGGTAGTAGTCCTCGCCGTTGGGGGCTTTCTTGACGGCACAACCCACCGCACCCAACACCAGAAGCCCCAACACTATCGCGAGCGATCTGCGCATGAACCGATGCATCAAGTTAAACAAGGGAAAGATTCAATGCAAATCAGGTCGCTGCAAAAAGATAACAGCGTTTCAGCTGCCGCGAGGTTGCGCGGAGTCTGTTCTTGTTCAGCGCCGGCATCGGCTCGCGCGCCTAGGAAATTCCGCTCTTTCGATACGCTCGAGCATACACCGGCTTCCCAATCGCCGTGAACCGTCGCCCAAAACCGGTCTGATCTTTGCCTGGTACCCCTTCCTGCGACAGCGCCAGCCCGCTGACATCAAGCAGCGCGAAAATTTCCTCCGCGTACTCCGCAACGTCTGTAGCGACAAACAGCATCCCGTCATTACGCAGCGTGCGGCACAGGTTCGCCACGAAATACGGCGTGAAGAGGCGATGCTTGTGATGCCGCTCCTTGGGCCAGGGGTCCGGAAAGTAGATGTGATAGGTGTCAACGCTCTGCGGCTCAAGCATCAGGTTTACCAGCGTGCGTCCGTCCATCCTCACAACCCGCAGATTGCTGAGTGCGGCGCGGCCGCATCGGACCGCCAGCATCCGCGAAACCACGCCTGACAACTCGACCGCAAGGAAATTGCGGCGTGGTGTTTCGCGCGCACGCGCAACCACGAAATCGCCCTTGCCGGCGCCAAGTTCGATCTCCAGCGGAGCGGCGTTCGCAAATATCGCGCGCGGATCGATCGCGAACAGATCGCCGTCCGTCGCGACCATCGCACTGTCCGCCGCGCTGCGCGCCTCGGGCCGCCGCCAGATCTTCGCCGCTTTTCGAAGTCGTGCCATTCGCCGTGAGAACCTAGCCGAGGCGCGCGATGAATTCCCGGGCTCGCTCGACAATCGACTGTACTGAAGCGTCGTGCCCGGACGCATCGGGAGGACTGGCGGCCGCACTGCGCGCGAGCTCGAGCGCGATTTCCAGGTTCGCTCCCGCATCCGCCGATGAAATCGAGGTCGCCGATGACGGGTTGGCGAGGCGAACGATCTCGGCGAGTAGCGATTGCACGCGCGCAGCCTGGGCGGCGCATCGCTCGAACGCCCCAGGAGCCGGCGCAAGAATTCGCCACTGGTTGCCCGCCGCCTTTCCTTCTGCTCGTCGGATGTCGGCCTGCATCTTCTGCGCGACGGCGATCATCTCCGCCAGCGCCGCAGCCATCGCCTCCGAAGTGGTCGCCGCACCCTCATTAATCAACGCTGCCAGGCCAACCATGAACTCCGCGTTCGCGAGGGTTCTGACGGCGTCCTGGTGATAAAGCTGGATGTCGGTTCCAGTGACGGGAAGCAGGACATCGGCGCGGGCAGTGTCCTCGTGCAGGAAAACTCTACTCCACGGCACCAGGACGTTTTCAAAGACCACGATGCACGCAGGTTCGGCGAGCCGCGACGACGGCCGCTGGGCGATGAATTTCAAGCCTTCTGCGCTGGAGGGGACTGCGAACGCCGACGGGAAGCATGGCGCCGAAGCGTCGCGACGACCCTTGTTTACTGGCAGCACGAGCAGCTCTTCGCAAATAGGTCCCAGCGATCCGGTACCGCTTTGTCCCTCGACAACCAGCCCGTCCCGTGCCTGCTCGCGGACCCGAAGCGGAGGGCTGGGGCCCTCTATTCCCTCCAGCGCGATGCTGGTGCACCAATCCCGGTTGCACGCCTCGCGATAATAGTTCTCGATGTTTTGCCCGTGCCGCGGGTCGTTCTCCGCAAAGAACGCGCTCGCCGCACTCATTGCCGCAAGCGCGATGTTCGCAGTGGCTGGGCTGTCCATCATCGTGCCGCAGCTATAGTCCGCCCAGATCTTGAGCATGCGGCCGCGCTTGCTGACCGCATCCGCGATATGCGCTTGGATGAAGGACATACCGGCGCGCCCACCGTCGCTGGTGCGAAACGTCATCGCCTCCGGCTTTTCCATTTGCAGGTCGTACAGCGACGCGATCGAACGCGCCCGGCTCCCCAATACCTCGTGCGCCGTTACGTTGGGAACGCGAACGCCTTCGAACCACACTTCCGCGCCATGCTTCTTCAGCGTGGAGAGATAGTTGTTACCGGAGCGCGCACCCATTGCCGTAAAAGTTCCGAAGGCGGATAAGCGTCGATATCAACTTATAGCGCCGGGTCTACGGCTTCGACAGCCGCGCCGCGCGTGGACCATATCGGAACTCGCGCGCTTGCCGGCTCGGCTTGACGTATCCAGCGCGGCGGCTTTAATGTCGGATTGGCAGGTTGTGGCCGAATTTCCCAGAATCATTCCGCTCTTCCCGCTGCCGAACCTCGTCCTGTTTCCCGGCATCAAGGTTCCCTTGCACATCTTTGAGCCGCGCTACCGCGAGATGATCGCAGACGCATCGTCCGGTCACGGACTCATTGGAATGGTCCTGCTCAAGGGGGAATGGCAGCAAGATTACGTAACTCAGGAGCGCTACCACGCCGACCCGGACATCTTTGAAGTCGGATGCGCCGGGAGAATCGAGGAATTGGTGCGCCTGCCGGACGGACGCTATAACCTCGTCCTCAACGGACTCTCCGAGTTTCGGGTCAAGCACGAAATCCGCGAACG
>DATJWT010000393.1:0-16289 GCA_035500975.1 Binataceae bacterium (SeqCode) | reverse complement strand
GAGCCGATGCCCGCGGCCGATAACCTGCGGATGCATCGTCAGCGTGTACACGCCCTCGCCGAGATGGTGGTAGAGGTAATCGAAATCGCCTGACCAGATGTCATACACGGCGTTGGGCGACGCCAGGCCCTGCTGGATCGAGCCGCGAATGACCGTGTACTCGAACGCGGGAAAATCATCGAGCCCCCACGTGAATGGAATTTCGACCACGCTAACGGGTTTGCCGAACACGTAGGGTCCGTCGGGCGGCGCCTGGTCGCCCTGCCGCATGTAGTAGGGCGTGAAGTCATCGCCCATCAGGCTCGAGTCGTATTCGAAACCGTACTTGACCAGCAGGCCAACCATGTTTTCGGTGAAGCCCGCTCCGGGAGAGCGAAAGCCGACGGGTCTGCGCCCTGTCATGCGGGTCAGTACTTCGTTGCCGTGAACCAGGATCCGTTCTTCGTCTTCGGCGTCCTTCGGATGCGTATGCAGGTAGCCGTGATTGCCGATTTCGTGACCGCCGGCGGCGATGCGCTCGACGATTTGCGGGAACGTCTCGGCGCTGTGGCCGGGTACGAACCAGGTCGAAGGAATCTTCCAATGCGCGAGAATGTCGAGCAGGCGCAGCGCTCCCACGCGGCCGAATTCTCCGCGCGAGATCGCGCTCAGCGACCGGGCCCTGAATCCGCCGATCCACAACGAGAGCGCGTCGAAATCGAAGGTGAGACAAACCGTGACTTTGGGATCCATGGGTTCACCTTAACGAGATGGTCTCTATGGTTTCGAGTTTCCCGCTGCCTCGAGCTTCTCCAACCGCTGCTGAAGCTTCTTGTTCTCCTCGCGCAGCTTGTCGATATCCTCGCGCACCTTCGTATCGTGCTCCGTGCGATTGCGGCCTTCGCCGATCGAAGCGATCGCAGCGCGCGCACGGCGCTGAATCCTGCCGTCGAGGTCGCGATCCACGAGCCGCTGCAGCGGAGCGATACCCCGTGAGTCGCCGATTTCCTCGAAAGCGCCCGGCAGCCGCATTCGCACCATGAACTCGCGGTCCTCGCTGAGCGGGCTCATGAAGTCGAGGATCTCCTCGCGCCGGGCCTCTTTCTGGCGCGCCATCCGGGCCAGCACTCCCATCGCGGCTACGCGAGCGCGAGGCGGACGTCCGTAAGCGCTCCAATCGCGACCGATCGCGATGGCGCGCTCATCGCGCGTCTCGGCCATCCCGGCCAGTGCATGCGCGCGGATGACGTCGAGGTATGAGTCGCGGGCCAGGGCGCCTTGCAGAACCTCTGTCGCCCGCTGGTCGCGGGTTTTGCCGAGAGCGAGTGCAGCCTCAGCCTCGACGAAGTAGCTTTCGTCTCCGCGGCCGATCAGTGCCGCCAATGCCGACGCGGCGCGATCGTTGTCGCGGAACTGACCCAGCGCGCGGGCGACGGCACGGCGCGCCTTGGGATGCGCGGCGTTCAGGCCTTCGATCAATGCATCGAGGGCGGCCTCGGTGCGAATTTCTCCGAGCGCGGTAGCCGCGTCCGCCTGGACGCCCCAGAATTGATCGTTGATGAGCGCATGCTTCAAGGCCGCGGTGGCTTGCGGGCTGCCCTCCTTGCCGAGCTCGCGGGCGGCGTTGGCGCGGCCGATCGCTTCGGGCACGTGCTTCAGCGCCATCTCCAGCGCCTCGCGGCCACGCTTATGCTTGAGCGTCTTGGCGATATCGAAGCCGGGATCGAAGCGGACCGACTTGGGCGCCTTGTCGCATGGATAGCTGAACACCTGCTCGGCTTCGCGAATCTCCACGCGATGCCGCGTCTCTTTGCCGTCCGCGTCCATGAGAGCGATCGTCGTGGTGAATCGAAAGAGCGGGGTGGTCGCCGAGGGCTTCTGGGTCTGCTTGACGGTCACGCTGGCAAGCTTGCGCTTGTCATCGTAAGCGCTCGAGACCTCGATCTCGGGATGACCCTCCTTGTACACCCACTGGTCGAAGAACCATTCGAGGTTGCGGCCGGTGGTGTCCTCGAATGCGCGCTCAAGGTCGCGAGTGATGACGTTGCCGCCGCGATGCCGGGTGCAATAGAGGTTCAGCGACTTGTAAAAGAGGGCGTCGCCGACCTCGCGGCGCAGCATATGCAGCACCAGCGAGCCTTTTTCGTACAGGTGACGGTCGAACAGCTCGATCGGCGCGCGATAGCGATTGCACACGATCGGCCGGCGATAGTCGTGCGAGTCTTCCGCGAGGTACGCCTCGCGATCCTGCCGCACGTTCCATGCGAACTCGTCGGCGCCGAGGTTTTCTTCGCACCACAGCGCCTCGAAGTAGGTGGCGAAGCCTTCGTTCAGCCACGCATGCGACCAATCGCGGCAGGTGAGCAAGTCCCCCCACCATTGATGCGCCAGCTCGTGCGCAACGAGCGGGTCGCTCTTGAAGTCGAGATGCGCACGCGCATCGTGCAGCGTGTCCGCGGTCTGGGTGGTGGCGGAAGTGTTCTCCATCCCGCCGAAGATGAAATCGCTTACGGCGACTTGCGCGTACTTGGCGTAAGGGTAGGGGACGCCGATGATCCGTTCGAAGAACTGGATCATGCGCGGAGTGTTGCCGAACGCGCGGCGCGCATCTTCCTCGCGCCCCGGATGTACGTAGTAGAGGACCGGGGTGTCGCCGGCGCGATCTTCGATAGTTGCGAACTCACCGGCCGCGAGAGTGATCAGGTAGGTGGAATGCGGCACATCGTGCCGCCAATGGAAGGTCCGGGTATGCGCGGAACCATTGTGGGTGTTGGAGATCAGCGCCCCGTTGGAGATCGCGGTGAATTTTTCGGGAACGGTCGCGATAACCTCGCTGGTCGCGCGATCGTTCGGATAGTCGTAGCAGGGAAACCAGTAGCGCGAGTCCTCGTCCTCGCCCTGCGTCCACGCTTCCACCGGCTTGTTCGGATAGCCCTCGTCGGGTCCCACGAAATAGAGCCCGCGGCGGGGCGAGCCTGAATACGAAATCGCCACCTCGGCGTCCGCGCCCGCCTTTAGCGCTTGCGGCAAGCTTACGTGAACCTTTCCGTCCCGGACCTCGAACAATGCGCGCTCGCCGCCGACTCGTACGGATTCGATATCCAGCTCGGTCGCGTCGAACTCGAGCTGCTTGAGATCGTCGAGAATGGCGGCAAGTCGATGGGTAGCCGTGCCCGCAATGCGCTTGCGGTCGAAGTCGAGCGTCAATTCGAGCTTGATGTGCTTGATGTCGGCGGCGCGGTCGCGTGGCCATTGCGGTTCGACATACGCGGGCTGGAACGGGCGGCGGCCGTTCGCCGAGTAGCTGTTGAAGGCGTTGCGATCGCCGAGCTGCTCGGCGACTTCATCGAGGAATCGCGGCTTCTGCATGGCCGCGATCCTAACAGAGAATTCGTGGTCGAAGTGAGGATCGCCGCCCGCCAACTGGCGGTCGGTTCAGCCGCGGACGATAATCGCCTCGTTGGGCAAAAGGCGAAATTTTCCAGCCTTCGTCGTCGCCGGGTCGCGGGCGAAATCGCTGCTCAGCAGGATTTTTCCCGACAGAACTTCGATTTCCCGGGGCTCGCCTGTGAAATTAAGCCCGACCATCGCACGGTCGCCGGAAGCCTCGCGCACGAAGACGAGGCAGTCGGCCGGCGCGGTGTCGATCACGCGGATGGTGCCGGCGGTCAGTGCAGGCGAGCTCCGCCTGGCGCGAATCGCGCGGCGGTAAAATGACAGCATCGAGTGCGGATCATTCATCTGCCTGGCGACGTTTACCGCCGAGCAATCTCCCAGCGGCAACCAAGGAGTGTTGCCGGCGGTGAATCCGCCGCCTGGCGTGTCGCTCCATTGCATCGGCGTGCGGCGTCCGTCGCGGCCGACCGGGTCGAGCCATCGCGAGCGGTCGATCTCCACGTTCGGCATCCCGATTTCCTCGCCATAGTAAAGGAAGGGCGTGCCGCGCAGCCCTAGCAGCATCACGGCAGCCAGCCTCGCCCGAGCCGCCGTGCTGGCGCCGCGCGCATGGCGGGTGATGTGCCTGGGAAAATCATGATTGGATAGCGTCCAGGTCGGCCACGAACCGGGCGGCAGGATGCGTTCGATTTCCTGGACCTGCTTCCGGAAGCGCGACGCCTCCCACGGGCAAAAGAGGAATCGGAAATTGAATGCCAACTGCAATTCGTCAGGTCGCAGGTACTGCGCCAGCGATAGATTGCTCTGCGGCCAGACCTCGCCCACGAATACCCGGTCATCGAATTCATCGAGCACCCGGCGAAAGCCCCGGATCACTTCGTGCACCTCGGGCCGATCCGAGTCGTAGACATGCTTTTGCTGCAGGGCGACATCGGTCTGCTCGCCCCATTCGACCTTTACCATCGGCGGGTTGTCGCGAAACTGCGCATCCTTGATGAGCCCGTGGATCACGTCGATGCGATAGCCCGCCCCGCCGCGGTCGAGCCAGAACCGGATCACATCGTGCATCGCGGCAACCACCGCTGGATTGCGATAGTTCAGGTCAGGCTGCCCTTCCAGGAACAGATGCAGATACCACTCGCGGGTCGCATCGTCCCATTTCCACGCCGGGCCGCCGAAGATGCTCACCCAGTTGTTTGGTGTGCGGTCGGGAGTTCCGGGCTTCCAGATGTACCAATCGCGCTTTGGATCGGTGCGTGACGATCGCGATTCGCGGAACCATCGATGTTGGTCCGAAGTATGGTTGGGCACGAGATCGAGGATGATGCGGATGCCGCGGCGGCGGGCCTCCCGAATCATCCGGTCGAAAGCCGGCAGATCGCCGAGGTCCGGGTGCACATCGCAGTAGTCGCTAACGTCATAGCCCCAGTCCTTGAGCGGAGACGGGTTGATGGGACTGAGCCAGATCGCGTCGATGCCGAGCGACTTGTCAGTGCCGTCGTTCAGGTAGTCGAGGTGCTCGGTGATGCCGTCGAGATCGCCGATACCATCGCGGTTCGAGTCGGCAAAGCTGCGCGGATAGATCTGGTAGAAGACCGCGTTGCGCCACCATTCGGAAGTCATTCGTCTTGTTTCGTCATCCTGAGCGAAGCGAACGATCTCAACGCCATCGTCGATGGGCTGCGATTCTTCGCTCCGCGGACTCCGCCCAGAATGACGGAAAAGGACCGGTCGTCCAACCGAAGTCGGGAGATTCTTACGTTTCGAAGCCCAGGTCTTTGAGGGCTCCGCGCGCTTCGGCCGCATCTTCGGTGCGAACCATCAGGCGAGTTGGCACTGCCGCGGTCGATCCGAGCATCCGCGATGAGCTTTCGTCGAACACGAAGCATTCCATCCCCGAGCTTTGCAGGAGATCCCGCGCCATCTCCACCTGCGTCGAGTCGACGCTGGCGAAAACCTCTTCGAGTTCGTCGGGTGCGGGAGGGTTTGGGGTATCAGGCATGTTCTACTCTCCTGCGTGGGCAGGGGCGCTCATGATGCTTCGGACGCGATTGTAAACAACTATCGCGGCGCCCGCGACGATCAAGATTCCGATGACCGCATTGAAACGATGGAAATATGGCGCGAGTTGCTCCCAATGATGGCCGGCCTGCATACCAGCATAGGCGAGCGCCAGGCACCACAGATATGAACCGACCAGAGTGTAGATCGTGAATGGCAGCAGGCGCATCCGCGACACCCCGGCCGGAAACGCGATAAAGGTGCGCACCACGGGCAGCAGGCGGCTGACAAAAACCGCGGGGCCGCCCCAGCGATCGAAGAACCGATCCGCAAGCTCGATCTCGTGCGGCGCGATCAGGATCCATCGCCCGTAGTGCAGCAGGAGCCATCGTCCGCCGCTGGCCCCGACGTAGTACGCGATGTACGAGCCGAGCAGGCATCCGATGGCGCCCGCGATCGCTACCAATTGCAAGTCGAAGCGCCCGGCATGCACCAGGTAGCCTGAGAACGGCATGATGATCTCGGAGGGCAGAGGTATGCATGCGCTCTCTATCGCCATCATCATCGCGACCCCCGCATAACCAAGGGAGGAGATGGTGGCGATAATGAAGCCTGATACCAGGGCGAAAATTTTCTCGATCATTTCTTCTGCGGCGTCAAATCGCGTCCAGAGCCTGCCATGACGATGCGGTCAAAGCGAGAGTCTGCGATTGCCCGAACGCGCGCGGTTGACGTATGCTGCCTGTCAAGCATTACTGCATATATGTTGACAGCCCCACGGGGCCGTCGGTCGCCGGGCGCGGGCCGGCCAAACTCTTCGGTGGAAGGACGATGGCAAAGAACACTCTCAGCATAGTCGATAACCGGACCGGCAAGAGCTACGAAATTCCGATCGAAGAGGGCGGCGTCATTCGCGCGGCAGCCCTGCGCAATATCAAGACCTCGGAAGATGACTTCGGCCTGATGTCGTACGATCCGGCCTTCACCAACACCGCATCGTGCCGCAGCCGCATCACCTTTATCGACGGCGACAAGGGCATCTTGCGATACCGGGGCTATCCGATCGAGGAGCTCGCCGAGAAGAGCAACTACCTGGAGACCGCGTACCTGATCGTCAAGGGCGAGTTGCCGGACGCGGAACACTACGCGCGCTGGGAAAACAACATCAAGATTCACACGATGGTCCACGAGAGCATCAAGCAATTCATGGAGGGCTATCGTTACGATGCCCACCCCATGGGCATGCTGCTCGGGACGGTGGGCGCGCTCTCGACCTTCTATCCCGACGCGGCCGACATCCACGATCTCGATTCGCGACGCCTCCAGACGCGGCGCTTGATCGGCAAGATGCCGACGTTGGCGGCCTTCGCCTATCGGCATACGCGGGGACTGCCGTACGTGTATCCCGACAACGACCTGAGCTACACGGGCAACTTCCTCTCGATGCTGTTCAAGATGACGGAGCTGAAGTACAAGCCCAACCCGGTTCTGGAGCGCGCCCTCGACGTCCTGTTCATCCTCCACGCGGACCACGAACAGAACTGCTCCGCCAACGCGATGCGCTCGGTGGGCAGCTCGCAGCCCGATCCCTATGCGGCAGCTGCGGCGGCGGTCGCGGCGCTGTACGGCCCCCTTCACGGCGGAGCCAACGAACAGGCCATCCGCGGCCTGATGGAGATCGGATCGGTTAAAAACATTCCCGACATGATCAAGCGGGTGAAGAACCGCGAGCGCCGGCTGATGGGTTTCGGGCATCGCGTGTATAAAAACTACGACCCCCGCGCGAAGATTCTGAAGAAGCTCGCCTACGAGGTCTTCGAAGTCACGGGCAAGAACCCGCTCATCGACATCGCGGTCGAGCTGGAACGCATCGCGCTGGAGGACGACTATTTCATCTCGCACAAGCTCTACCCGAACGTGGACTTCTACTCGGGTATCATCTACCAGGCGATGGGATTCCCCATGACGATGTTTCCGGTGCTGTTCGCGATTCCGCGGACCTCGGGCTGGATGGCGCAGTGGGCGGAGATGGTGCGTGACCCCGAACAGGCCATCGCGCGCCCGCGGCAGGTCTACACCGGAGAGCAGATTCGCCACTACCTGCCGATAGAAAAGCGACCGCGACCGACGCAGCGCGAAGAGGCCGTCAGCGAAGCGATCTAGAGCTGGCGCAGGGCGGCCCGAGCGATGAAAAGAGAGGCGAGCCGTCTTCCATTCAGTAAACTGATGGCCTCGCGCTGATTTTCTGTCTCGTTACCCTTGGCGGAAAATACGCCATTTTGTTAGGCTGTGTTGATGCTGGCCCAGTTCTGCATCAAGGCCGCGCTCCTACGTGAATCCCGGGTGAGGCAAATCGTTTCTCGGCAAATCAGTTCTTCAACGGACCGCTATGGGGGGCCAAGACGCGTCCATATGGTGCGTTCCCATCTTTTAGAACGAGGTGCACCACGATGAGTGCGAGTCGCGACGGCAACCCCCCCATCCAGTACCTCACCATCGACGAGATGATGCTCAAGATTGCCGCGATGCGCGCGGCGGCGCGCGAGAAGGCGGCTTCCGAATCCCCGATACCGCAAGCCCCAGGCGGCCAGGAAGCTCCGGTCCCGCAACCCGAGGTAGTGTTCCCCGAATATGTCAGCCATTGCGAGATATGGGCGAGAAGCGGGGACGTCCGCCGCACGCGCGAATTGAAGACGCCGGTCGGGGTCAATGGAGTGTCGCTTCCGCGTGAGGCGACCCCGATTCGGCCTCAAGAATACCGGCCGGTGGCGAAACCTGCGGCAACGGTGCCTGCCGTTCGGAGAGAGAGACCCCACTATTTCCTCGGCTCGATCGCGGCGATCTTCTCGGCGCTGACGCTCGCTCTTGCGCTGGCGCACCTGAGGCCTGCCTCACCCACTATGATGATGGGCGTGCCGGCGTACGGGAACCTGGTCGCTGGAGGGGAACCGTGGAATGAGTTCTCCGGCGAGGATGCCCTGGTGCCTGCCGCAAGGCCAGACCTGGCTCCGCCGCACCTGCGTCCGAAAATTTCGCCCGAGCAGCTCGAGGCCCGGGTTCACCAGATGCTCGCGAGCAACGGCTTTCCCGACATCGGGGTGTCAGCCAGCCATCGCGGCGAAGTCTACCTGGCTGGTGAGGTCTTCAGCCTGGAGGAGTCGGATGCCATCGTTAAGGTCGCGAAGTTGGCAGCCAACGGCGGCGCAGTCTTTTTTCTCCATCCCGAAGTTCGCGAGCCTCAAGGCTCAACTTTCTTTGGCGCGATCCCGGAGCACGCACCCGAAGTCTGGGGCGCGCGCGTGCGCAGCGTGGTTATCGGCTCACCGGCGTACAAGGCCGGAATTGTAGTCGGAGACGTAATCCGGGAATTCGGCCACGCGACGGTTGGCGGTGCGAACGATCTCCAGAAAGCTGTCGCTGACCACAAGCCCGGCGAGCGCGTCACCATTCGCATCTGGCGCAACGGCGCGATCAAGTACAGCATCGCGCGCCTGACCGGGTTGGCCGAATTCGCGTCACGCTAGATCAAGCGCGGCGCTCCGCCGGTTCGCCGGCTCCGGACAGCAAATTCCGGTAGGCGAACACGAAGTACGCTGTCGCCAGCATCATGCCCGGGACGAACCAGAAGAGAGCGGTCGTCAACGCGACGCTCGACGTGCTCGCGTTGAGAATCGTTAGACCTCCGTCCTGGCTCCCGATTGCCGGAAGCAGGTAGGGGTAGTGTCCGAACGCCGCCGCCACCAACATTCCCACGATGTACCCGCACGAACACAGGAACGCCCGCCCATCCTGCGAAGCGCGGCTGAGCGTCCCGGCTCCGACCAGCGAGCCCATCGCGAACACCGGAAAAACCAGCCCCCACGGGTGTGCCGCGTATCGGCTCGCGAAGTGAGGCAGGGTCATCGGGACTACCAGCGCCAGGACGACGCTCAGCAGCACGACGCCTGTCCAGGCTCCGTTCGCAATCTTGCGTACGCGCGCTTGAAGCTCGCCGCCGGATTTTGTCGTTGCCCACAGCGCGCCGTGCATCGTCATCGCGGCGACACTGCTAACACCGAGCATGATCGTGAACCAATCGAGAATCCCGGGGTTTGGGCCTAACGCGAAGTTGGTCCAGAGAGGAAGGAAAAAACGGCCGGCGGAATCGATCGGCACTCCGCGCACTACGTTGCCTAGCGCCGCGCCGAAGAACAGCGCGAGGAGGGTGCTTGAGCCGGCGAATACCACGTCCCAGAAAGGAGTCCACACGGGGCTGACGAGGTGGTTGCGAAATTCGACCGCGGTCCCGCGCAGGATGAGCAGCCACAACACCATCATCAGGGGAAGGTAGAAGCCGCTAAAGCCCGATGCGTAGGCGGCCGGAAACGCGAAGAACAGCGTGCCACCTCCCGCCAGCAGCCAGACCTCGTTTCCATCCCACACCGGACCGATAGAGGCGAGCAGCCTTCGTCGCTCGGCGTCGGTTCGCGCGGCGAACAGGTAGACGATGCCGACGCCCATGTCGAAGCCATCGAGCACCGCGTAAATCGCGATCATCACCGCGACTATGCCGAACCAGAGTGTAGTCGTGCCTTTCTCCTCCTGTCTCAGTCGGCTGCGGCCGCCACGGGTTCATGATGACCGGCGCCGCCCGGCCCGCGTTGGACCTCCAGGTAGACCAGGAATAGAAACAGAACGGACAACACCGAGTACATCCCCATGAACCCGAGCAGGGTAAACAGTCCGTTCCCGGCCGAGACCTCTGTCGAACTGCCGGCTGCGGTCCGCATCAGGCCGTACACGAGCCACGGTTGACGCCCCAGCTCCGCCGTCATCCATCCTGCCGTCGTCGCGATGTAGGGAAACGGCGCGAGCAGCATCAGCGCCCATAAGACCAGGGGCGTCTCGTAGAGGCGTCTTCGATAGATCATCAAGGCCGCCAGCGCATAGACCGCCACGAAGATTGTGCCGAGGCCGACCATGATGTGGTACGCGTAGTAAAGCAGCGGGATATTGTCCGGCCACTGATCTTCCGGGAATTCCGTCAAGCCGTGAACTTCCGCCTTCCAGCGACGGTAGGTCAGGAAGCTCAGCACGTCCGGAACCGCGATCGGATTGTCGAGCTTGCGCGCCTCGACGTCGGGCTGGCCGATGATCACCAGCGGGGCGCCGCGCTGATTGTCGAATAATCCCTCCATCGCGGCCAGGGTCACGGGCTGATACTGCGAGACATTGCGGCCCTGCTGATCGCCGGTGGGAAAGATCATGCACGCCGACGCGATCAGTCCGGCGATAACACCGATTCGCACAAAGGTTCGCCCGAAATCCTCGAATTGATGCATCAGGAGGTAGAAAGCGCCCAGCGCCGCCATCGCGGTCGAACCGGTTACGACCGCCGCGGTCATGTTGTGAAGGTATTGCCAAACCAGCCAGCGATTGGTGAGGAGCGCCGCGAGGCTGTTGAGGGAAAATGCACCGGCGCTGTCGAGCGTATAGCCGACCGGATGTTGCATCCAGGCGTTGGTCGCGATGATGAAGAAACCGGAAAGCCAGGAACCGAGGAAAACCAGGAAGGCCGAGAGCCAGTGAAGCCGCGGGCCAAGATAGTCTTCGCCGTAGAGGAAGGCTCCCAGGAACGTCGATTCGAGGAAGAAAGAGAATACTCCCTCCATGGCGAGCGGTTGTCCGATTACTCCGCCCGTCGTCCTCGAAAAGGCCGACCAGTTCGTGCCGAACTGAAACTCCATCGGGATGCCGGTGACCACCCCGATTACGAAGTTGATTCCGAAGATGCGCGCCCAGAATCGTGCCGCGTCGTTGTAGTGAGAATCGCCGGTCCGTAACCCGAGCGTCTTGAGCACGACGATGAGCAGCGACAGTCCCATCGTGAGCTGCGGGAACAGGTAATGGAACGTAACTGTGAATGCGAAGTGGATTCGATGAATCGTTAACGCATCCATTGGTCCTGTTTACCAGGCGAGCTCCGTGCCGCTCCGTGCCTACCTCGCGTCAGGCTCGATCGGCATATCGAGGCTTGCGCTTCTCCAGGAACGCCTTCGCCCCTTCCTCTATATAGCCGGCGCGAACGCACAGGACCTGGTTGCGATCCTCCATCGCCAGCGCCTGCTCCAATCCTCCCGCATCGACACTGGCCCACAGGCATTCCTTGGTCAGCCGCAGCCCGAGCGGCGAGGTTTCGGTCATCTCCTGCGCCAGCTTGCCCGCGGCCGCATCGACTTCGGCATCGGGATGCAGCTCCGAGACCAGCCCGGTCGCGAGCGCACGTTCGGCATTGATGAAGCGCCCGGTGAGCATCAGCTCCGAGGCCACCGACATCCCGACCGCGCGCGGCAGATGGTAGCTCACGCCCATGTCGCACGCACTCAGCCCGATACGGATGAAGGCGGCGTTGAAGCGCGATGACGTCCCCGCGATACGCACGTCGCAGGCCAGCGCCAGCGCGAAGCCGCCTCCCGCGGCTGGACCGCGAATCGCCGCGATGAAGGGCTGGGGCGCCCGTCGCATCGCGACCACCAGGTCGCTCATCTTGCGCTGCGTTTCCATCGTGCCCGAGGTTGATGCGCCCAGGCCGGTGCCGCCGCGATTTTGCTCCTTGAGATCCAGGCCCGCGCAGAACGCCCTGCCGGCCCCACGCATGATCACAACCCGGGTCGCGCGGTCGCCATGGAGCCCGTGGAAGTAATCTTCAAGTTCCTCGACCATCAGGGCGCTGAGGGCATTCAGGTTGTGCGGCCGATTCAGGGTCAGCCATGCAACAGCGCCTTCGTTTTTTACCTCGATTGCCTGGTATGCCATCGGAACAACTCCCCGGTGTCTTGGCTGTAGATAGCGCGTTCCGTTGTTGATGAGTAGGGGAGGAAAGGGGCCGGGCTGTACGGATTAAACGAGGCGATTGCCAACCTGACAAGCGCATCAGTAGGATGCGCGCGGAGCTCGAGAGGGAACGCAAATGATTCGTCGGCCTGTGCTAATTGCGATGATGCTGCTGTGCGCGTCGTGTTTCTCGATGGAAAGCCGATCGATGGCGGACGGGATGAACTCGAGCGAACCTTTCAAGCTTTGTCTCAGGAATCACGGGGTCAATCCGGATCAATTCATTTCCTGCGTTCGCACCACTGACGCGCGGACCGAGCTGGACGCTTGCATACCCGAGGGCAAGCACCACCAGGTGATGAGGTGTATGGATCAGCAGGCGAAGCCGGAGGCGAGCAGTTGACGGCGGCACGCGACAGGGTTGCCAGGGTGTGTTTGACAACCGCGCGCCTAACCTAATACCTAACCGACAAAAGCATCACGGAGACTCACGCGGCGATGCCGACGAAGTACACCGACGTAAAAGGCCACGCGATCCACTATCACTACCGCGGCGCGACGACGCTGCCCGACGTCGTTCCGGACTTTTCGCGGGGACGCAAAATCGTCTTCGTGCATGGCGCGGGCGGCAATGGGCATCCCTGGCACAACCAGATCGATGCGCTCGCGGGCAAGAACAGCCCGGTCGCCTTCGACCTGCCGGGCCATGGGCGATCGGACGGAGTCGATGGGCTGTCTTCGATTCGCGAGTACGCCGACTTTCTTGGGCATTTCATGGACGCGCTCAAGTTCCAATCCGCAATTATCGCGGGATGGTCGATGGGCGGCGCGATCGCTATGGATTTCGCGCTGCGCTACCCGGAGCGCACCGCGGCTCTGATCCTCGTCGCGACGGGCGCCAGGTTCGCGATTCCCGATGACCGGATCCAGCAGTTGTGGGCGGTAATGATGGGGCGGGCGCCGCAGGCGTTCGTCACCGATGGCTTCTCGCCCAAAACGGTCAAGGAAAATTTCAACGCCGTGCGCGAGATGTGGGGGGAGCAGATCAAGACCGACCCGCGCGTGCGCTACACGGACATCAAGGCGTGCAAGGAAGTTGACCTGACCGGGGCCATCTCGGCCATCAAGAAGCCGACCCTGATAATCGCCGGTGCGGATGACGTGATCACTCCACCGGCAGACTCGGAATTCATCAAGTCGAAGATCGCGGGTGCCGAGCTGGAGCTGGTCCCTGACGCCGGGCACATGATTCCGGTGGAGCAACCGGTCGTGGTCAACGATTGCATCGAGGAATTCCTCGGCGAGCTGAAGTAGGAACCATCATGAGCCTAAGCCGTAAAACCTGCCTGGTGGGCGTGTACGAACATCCGACGCGCTTCGCGCCGGACAAGAGCCAGTTCCAGATAGCCGCCGAAAGTATTCGCGGCGCGCTCGACGATTGCGGTTTGACCATCAAGGATGTCGATGGGCTGGCGATGGCCGGCACCGGGATCGGTCCGATGGGGATCATCGGGTTCTGCGACTACCTGAACCTCAATCCCAACTACGCGGATGGGACCCAGATCGGCGGGTCGTCCTTCGTCGCGCATACTGCTCATGCCGCCGCGGCGATCGCGGCCGGGCTGTGCGAAGTGTGCGTGGTCGCGTTCGGCTCCACGGTCGCTTCCTCGCGCGGCGGCGGTGCAGGCGGGGGAGGGGACACCGCCGATCAGTTCGAGATTCCGTTTGGCGTGACCACGGTTGGCGCCTACGCGATGATCGCGCAGCGGCATATGCACGAGTACGGAACCACCTCGGAGCAGCTTGCGGAGGTGGCGGTTACGATGCGCCTGCACGCGTCGATGAATCCGGTGGCGAAGTATCGCAACCCCATCACCGTGGACGACGTGCTCTCCTCGCGCATCATCTCGTCGCCGCTCCATCTGCTCGATTGCTGCATCATTTCCGATGGTGGCGGCGCGCTGGTGATCACGTCGGCGGAGCGCGCGCGCGATTTGAAGAAGAAACCGGTCTATATCCTTGGCACCGGTGAGGCGATGCGGCATGCGGGGCGCGGCAAGCGCGACTTCCTGGATATCGCCGCAGCCCAGTCCGGCAAGCTGGCCTTCGAGCGCGCCGGCGTCACCCACGCCGATATCGATATGGGAATGATCTACGATTCGTTTACCATCACCGTCGTGTCGCAGCTGGAGAACCTCGGCTTTTGCAAGCCCGGCGAAGGCGGCGCATTCGTCAGCGGAGGACGCCTGCGCTTCGATGGCGACTTTCCCATCAACACGGACGGGGGCGGCCTCTCCTCGTGCCATCCCATGATGCGTGGGATGTTCCTGGTGATCGAGGCGACTAAGCAGCTTCGCGGCGAATGCGGACCGCGCCAGGTCAAGGACTGCAAGACCGCACTGGTGCATGGCACGGGCGGCGCGCTCGGCACGCGGCACTCGGGCGCCACGTTGATCCTGAGCAATCAGTAGGGGAGTCGAGCGATGCCTGATCAGAAAGAAAAGAAATACCTGAAGCCGCTCCCGCACATAGATGAAGAGACGCGCCCGTGGTGGGAAGCGCTTCAGCGGCACGAATTGTATATCCAGAAGTGCCGCGCTTGCGGCGAGCTGCGGTTCCATCCGCGCGCGCAATGCACGGAATGCCTGTCGCCGCGCACCGAATGGGTCCGATGTTCGGGGCGCGGCAAGATCTACACCTTCACCACGACTTATCAGAACCCGTTGCCCGGTTTTCGTGAATCGCTGCCGTATATCATGGCGTGGGTGGAGCTGGACGAAGGCGTGAAAATGCTGACCAACGTGGTGGAATGCCGCCCCGAAGAGGTTAAAATAGGAATGCCCGTCGAGGTCGTATACGAGGATGTCACCCCGCAGGTGACGCTCGCGAATTTTCGCCCGGCGAGGTAAGGAACTTATCCTGGTGGCCACAACCCTTGACCTGCATACCCATAGCGAAGCATCCGAAGACAGCCGCGCACCGGTAGAGGCCTACCTCAACTGGATCAAGCTCAGGCGCGCCGAGCGCCCGCTCGACGGCATCGTGCTGACGGAGCATCGCCAGTTCAATCGCGAAGCCGACTACCGCCACCTCGAAGACAAGTTCGGGATCATGGTGCTGCGCGCATCCGAGGTGGAGACCAACTACGGTCACGTCCTTGTCTATGGCGTCAACGACGACATGTTGCAGCGCTTCAATTTTTCCAACATCCGGCTCGATGCGCAGGAGTTGATCGACGAAGTCGCGAAGATGGGTGGAATCGCGGTGCCGTGCCATCCGGGCCGCCCCAACATCGGGCTGTGCGAGCATTACGAGAAGAAGCCGCCGCTCGAAAACGTGATCGCCGTGGAGATCCTCAACGGCGGATCGCGCAAAGGCGAGGATGAGCGCAGCGCGCAGTTGATCGAGCGTTACGGCTACAGCGGCGTTGGTGGCTCAGACAGCCACCTGGTCAGCCTGATCGGCCTCTGCGCGACGCGCTTTGCCACTGAAGTAAGAACGATCGATGACCTGGTCCGCGAGCTGAAGAATGGCGCATACGAGCCGGTGGATTTTCGGCCGCGCCGCAAACCAGTTCCGCATGCCGAAGCGGTCGAGACGAGATAAACCAAGATGGCGGTAAATTACGATCCAGCTCTGATCGGCAAGGTTTTTGAAACCACGGAGCCGGTCGAGGTAAAGGCGGAGCGCATTCGGACCTTCTGCGAAACGCTCGGCGAGACCAATCCGGTTTACGCTGACGGCAAGGTCGCGCCGCCGGCCTATGCGGTGACGTTTCGCAACGGCAGGCATTTCTTCCAGCACGTGCCGCGCTTCGGGCGGGCGGGATTCGATGCGGGCAAGGACGTGGAATTCGTCCGGCCGATTCACGCCGGCGACAAGATCACGCTGAGCTCGCACGTCAAGGAAATTTACGAGAAGACCGGCCGCAGTGGCACGATGGTCTTTGTCGTGGTTCGTTCAACCCTGAGCAACCAGAATGGCGAGCAGGTCGCGCACATCGACCATCGCTTCATGAGCCGGACCTGAGCCCGGGAAAGATCAATCGTGAAAACTTTCGCAGACGTGCATATCGGCGACACCCTGGGCCCGGTCCATCA
>DATJWT010000392.1:0-4194 GCA_035500975.1 Binataceae bacterium (SeqCode) | reverse complement strand
CTGTCGAAATGCCAGTGACCCAGCGCAGCCGGATCGCCGTGGACGACGGCAGGAGCGTGGCCGTAACCATCGTAAACGTGATCGCCGTGATGATGGTGTGGATCGCCGTCGTGATGGTGATGGGCGTGTTCCTCATCCCCGTGATGATGATGGTGGTGATCATCATGGTGGTGATGAACGTGGGGATGATTCCCGCCATGATGTCGATGCCAGGCCATGGCTGTGAGATTCTTTTAGCGCAATGGAGTCTCGTTCATGAAACGCAACGCGCTGTCGAGATCGACGATTCCCGCGTCGGAGCCGAGTCCTTGCGCGACCAGCGCAGCGGCCGCATTGCCCAGGCGCATGCACTCGACCGATTTCCATCCCATCGAGAGTCCGCGGATAAATCCCGCGCAGTAGGCATCGCCACATCCTGACGTATCAACCACCGGCACATCATGCGCGGGCAGGACGATCTTTTCCTGAGGAGTCATAAGCAGGCTGCCGCGCTCGCCCATCTTGAGCACTATTCCCTTGGGGCCGCGCCGTAGCAGCGCCGCTGCGGCTTCCTCCGCGTTCGATGCTTCAGTCAGCCGGCACGCCTGTTCCGCATTCGGCATGAACCAATCCACGAACGCCAGCGCGGGCTCGATAATCGCAAGCATCCGCGGCGAGCCTTCCCCGAGCAGATCCATGGTTGTGGTCGCGCCCGATTCTTTCGCGCGTCGCAGAATCGTCGCGGCGCCGTCACGCCCGAGCCCTCGCATGACATCGTTGCCGCCCATATGCACGTAGGCGGCGCTTTCGATCGCGTTCCATGGAACGTCATCGATTGTGAACGAAAGGTTCGCTCCCGGAAGATGCAGCGCCGGCCGCTCGCCGTTGGGCCGAATCGGCAGGATGCTGGTCGAAGTCTCGATGCCCTGCTTGCGCGCGAGGTAGGTCGTATCGACGCCGTGACCCGCGAGCATCCGCACCATCAGATCGCCCGAGGCATCGTCGCCGACCGCTCCCACCGCGAATGTCTGCAATCCGAGCTTTGCCAGTCCCGCCGCGGTTCCGCCGGCGGTTCCCGCCGGAGCGAAGCGCACCTGCTCCAGCAGCGCTGCTCCCTGGCCCTCGGGAATGTGCGTTACAGGGCGAGCGAGAATATCGAGGACGTGTGCCCCCAGCGCAACGACCGCCGGGCTCATGCGCGGCGGGCTTGGGGCCGGGTGAGGCTTTCCTTGCGTTCGATCTCGTGGTCTTGCCGCGCGATCAGCGTGGCGATCAGCTTCTTCACTACCGCTTCCGGAAGAGAGGTGACGGGCCTTCCTGTCGCCAGCGCGTGCGAATAGACCACGGAGATCTTTTCGAGCAACTCGACGTAGTGAAACGCGGTCTCCAGGTCCTCGCCGATGCACATCGCGCCATGATTCTGGATCAGGTAGCACTGGCATCGGTTGGCGAGCTTGCGCGCGACGGCTTCGTGCAATTCACGAGTGCCGGAAAGCGCGTAGGGGATCACGTCCACTATCTCGCCGATCGCCAGCGTCACTTCATCGAACAACGGCGGAATCGGCAAATTCAGAATGCTGATCGAGCTGGCGTACGGCTGATGAGTATGAATCACGGCGTTGACGTCGCGTCGCACTTTGTACGCCGCCACGTGCATCGGTGTTTCGATGGAGGGTTTGTGCGAGCCTTCGATTGCGTGCAGGTTGAAATCCACGATGCAGATGTCTTCCGGGCGCATCACGTCGTAGCGCATGCGGGTGGGAGTGACGGCGACAGCTTCCTCGCCCTCGACCAGCATCGAGACGTTTCCGGCGGTGCCCGACTTCGTGCCGAAGTAGCCGTCCGCCGACAGCCTGCGGCTGATCGAGAGGACGTCGCGCTTGTATTGGTCGTACCGGCTCATGGATAGCCTGCCTCTCTATACATCAATGCGCGTGAAAAGCCGATAACAAGCTGGGATGCCCAATGAAACAGAAATTTAATGCGTTTGGGCACCCGAGGAGGCTTTTTCATGGCTTTGCGCCGGATAGCCCAGGCCTCGGCGGGTTTAGTCTGTGGGCAGTGCTGAGCCCCATTCGATAAGCGAAACCCGGTCGGACGGGACCGGATCGGTAGACATGAACATCACTGCCCGCAGCCCGTCCGTGAAATAGGGGTCGCCGGTGAGGTTTCGGCCGGGGGCATCGCGCGTCGTGGTAGCGCCTCCCTCCACAAATGCGAGCGCTTCCAGGTACCCCGACGCGAACATGTCCTGCACCAGGTACCCTCGCGCCTCGTCGACATCAGGATCGATCTTGTGGGTCATAAGAATCGGTGATGACCACGTCATGCGAACCCCGATATCGCGGCTGATCTGCCCAATCCATACGTCCTTGCCCTTGAAAGTGAATGGCGCCAGCCAGAGCCGAAGGTGATTGCGCTGATGGATAGTGCTGCGGACCTTTTGTAGCGCCAGGTCCTGCTGGCGGCCGAAGTAATACAGGGGACTGACCGGCGAGTATCGATACTGGCCGCCGAACAGGAACGACCTCACGGTTTTGCTGACTGACTCGCTGCCGATGATGTGAGTCGGGTCCCAGCCCTGCTCGGTCATCGAGCCCATCACCGCGTCCTCGTCGCCGATCAGTACGAAGTTGACCGGGTCGCCCTTGCGCGAGCCGGACTTATTGGTCGTGCAACACGGCAGGTCCTCGAGCTGGCTATGGAGTTGCTTCAAGTCAAGCGACTTGACGGTTCCAGGGTCGTAGTGCGCGGCGAAGTCCGTATGTTCGAAGTCGAAGCCGCCGTTCGGCAGCTTCATGAAGAACCCGTCGCGGGTCAGGCCATTGGTGTGCCAGAACTCGACGTTCACGAACTTCGCGCCCTCCGACAGGCTGGTGAATACGAAACCCGTCTCAGTCCGGCCTCCTTCGGTAAAGGTAGGAAACGCCGACCGTCCGAACAGGTCATCGATTTCGCGGTTGTAGTTGTCGGCCAATGCCCGATGGTAGGCGTAGGCAACCTCGAGCGGCGAAAAATATTGCGGGTCCATGCTGCGCGACACAAGCCCGATCGGATAATCGTTCCCGTTGTGGACCTTGAGCCAGACCGCCTGGACGCCCTGGTCCGCCAGCGAGACGCCAAAGTACTGCTTCGCTTCTTCGTCGGTCAGCACCGCGACCGTGACGGAGATGTTGTTTTTGTCCTTGGTGGCAACGTGCTGTTCGAACGAAGGATTCTCGGGAGGTTGCCGCACGCTGCACGCGCCGACCGAAAGCGCGAGAATCGCGACAATCGCAAGCAGGCGCGTAACCGCAATCGGGGTTGGAAATCTCATTCAGTCGGTTCGGCGTTGATGTGTCGGACGTCGCGGGGCGGTTCTCACCCCGATAATGCTGGCGCGGCCTTGCGCCGTCGCAGCATCGTCATCGAGACGACTGCGAGCACCAGCGCGCCGATGCCCAACAGCGCCACCAGCCAGATGTAAGTCTCGATCTCGGTTCCGAGAATCGCGGCCGCGGTCAGCACCAGGCTTACCCAGATGAAACTGTGATCGAAGTGCACGCCGGCGAGGAAGCAGGTGACCGCGAGCAGGATCAATATCACCAGCGCCACGGAATCCGAGGACATTTGTCCGCGCTCATGTTGTAAAAACAGGATTCGCACCGCGACGATCGGAAAGAGCCAGTGCGCCGCCTGGCGCAGCACGATCTTCCATCGCGGCGTCTCCCGTGCCGCTCCTCCGGCGAGCTCGTGCCACAGGCACACGAGGCCGAACACGGGAAACATCGCGCCCCAGTACCAGTGCGCTTTCTGTATCGCAAAGTTCGAGAGGAACAGCCCGATCATCACGAGCACGATCAGGCCGCCGATAATCAGGCCGCGGCGCAAAACGATCGATTCGATCCGGGAGGCGACGCCCGCCTGCGAGACAGGCGGCGTGGATAGTTCGGTGGAGGTGGGAATTTCGCCGGCCATTCAGTCAATTAATCATCACGGCAGCAGGACACCAAGAGGAGGAAAAAGAAGAGGTGACACCGCGTCGCGCGCAGCGCGGAGCGATTGCGGCGGCAACTAACCTTCGCGCGTAACCTTGGCCGAGCTTTTCGCGCCGCATCCGCCGACGGCGCATCCGTGCGACAGCCCCATCTTTTCCAGGTAGCGCTGGTGGTACTCCTCGGCGCGGTAGAACTCCGAGGCGGGAGTGATCTCGGTAACTACCGGGCGGCGCAGCAA
>DATJWT010000391.1:0-14899 GCA_035500975.1 Binataceae bacterium (SeqCode) | reverse complement strand
GCGGATTTCCTCGATCTCCTGCGGGCTCATCCCGATAGCTTCGTATGCCTCTTTCGGGAACTGACCGGTCATTACCAGCTGAATCGCCTCGCGCGTGAAGTCCTCGAGCTCGCGCATCTCCGACGGAGTCAGCGTCTTGATAGCATCGGGCAGGCTCAGCACGGAAAATCCCATGTGGCGGGACTCGTCGCTTAGGATTCGTTTGCAAATCGTGCGCAGCATCGGGTCAATCGCGGTCTCGCCGAGCATTCTGAAGAGTGATAC
Source organism: Binataceae bacterium (SeqCode) (assembly GCA_035500975.1). Lineage (GTDB taxonomy): Bacteria > Desulfobacterota > Binatia > Binatales > Binataceae > JAFAHS01. The sequence continues at coordinate 14,635 of DATJWT010000391.1, read as the reverse complement.
TGCGAAGGTCTCGGCGATAAGCTGAAGTCCGACCGTCTTAACGAACCACTTGCCGTTGCCGAGGATATAGTCGAATACGGCGCGGACGTTCTTCGTGATCGGGTAAACCCGTCCGCCGCATTTTTCCATCAGGTAGCGGCTCAGCACTTCCGCGTGACGCGCCTCATCTACCACCTGTGTGGCCTGGAAGAACTTCGCATCGTTGCCCGGGACCATGTCCACCAGCTGGCTGCACGCGAGCATCGCGCCTTCTTCGCCATGCAGAAGCTGCGATAATCGCCAGCAAGAGAACTCGACATTGAGTTCGGCAAAGCGCTTGGAACCGAGTCGATTCAGCGTCTCCGTGCCGTGCCCGTCAACCAGCTCGTTGGCGAAGATGCCCTGATCGAGATCGACCGACTGCGCCCAGTCGATATCGCGCGCGGCGTTCCACTGGTCCCGCTTGGCGTTCTCGTAGAGACGGCGAAGGTCGGGCGCCTCCGAAGCATAGGAGCGCTGGAAAACGGTCTCAAGCGTGGTAGAGATTCGCTCTTCTGTCACTGCCATTTGATGATCCTCCGCCGGTTCCGTTGCTGGCCATCAAATTAGCAAATTTCCGGCGCCCGCGAAAACCTTCCAAACGGTCGATTTTTGTCGAATGCCCGCGCCTGTTTGGAAGAAGCCGGCTGTTGCGCTATCTGACTGAGAACCGCGTCGCGAAAGGGGAGCATCGAACATGAACGCCGTCCGGGCACTTGCCGCCGCAATCCTGGCGATGCTCGCCCTCACAGCTACCGCATCCGCCGACGGCGGTTTGCTCGGTGTCGCCGTCGTCGATTCCTACGTAGCGCCCAAGGGCGCCTACGTGAACATCGTCGCACCCGACAGCGCGGCCGCTGCGGCTGGAATCGTCCCCGGTGACGTCATCGTAGCAGCGGACGGCAATCCGGTCGGCGGGGCCGGGGACCTGGTCGCGATCCTCGCGCGGCATCGAGCCGGCGATGAAATCGCGCTGAGCGTCGTTCATTTCGGCAAGCCTGCCGCTACCGTCACCGTTGCGCTCGGTAGCAGCGCGGCAGCGCCCGTGGCCTCGGCGCCTCCCGCAGCTTCGCGTTCCGAGTCGATGGCGCCGCCGGGCGCGATGCGGGCGCCCGCTTCCTCGATTCCGGTTAGGTGGGTCACCTTCACCGATCCCATCGAACATGCTTTCACGATCCAGGTTCCGGCCGGATGGAACGTCACGGGCGCTACACGTCGAATGTCGACCGTGGAAATTCGTACCGGGGTCGAAGCGCAATCGCCCGACGGTACCATCAAGTTGTTCTATGGCGACTTGAACATCCCGATCTTCACCGTGCCCTCGCAGATGCTTGCGATGGGTGGTTTGCGCCAGGGGATGGTCTACAACGCCGGGTACGGCCAGCAGTTGCTGATCATGCCGTACATGGACGGCGAGAACTTCGCGGCGCGATGGGGCCAGACCCGGATCTCGCGCGATTGCATGGGCGTTTCGATCGTCAATGCATCGCCGCGCCCGGATGCGAGCCGCGGCATCGATGCTGCCTACGCAGCGCTGGGCGTGCGCACTTCGATCCAGGCCGGCGAGGCGAATTTCGCCTGCACCATAGGTGGTCGGCGGGCCGAGGGCTATGTCTTTGCCGGCACCGAGATCGTGCAGGCGGGAGCGAGCACCTTGTGGGACGTGAAGAGCTTGGCGGGGTTCGTCGCAAGCGCGGATCGTGCGGCCGAGGCCAGCAACCTTCTTTCGCACATGGTCGCATCATTCGCGGTCGATCCCGGTTGGGCTGCCCAGCAAGCGCAGACGACTGTGCAAACCAATCGTCTCGTCGAGCAAACCAATCAGATTGTCTCCAACGCGATCATCCAGAACGGCAAGACGCTATCCGAGACCACCGACATCATCGTGAAGGGCGGAGAGGCGCGTTCGAACCAGGAATTCAAAGCGATCGAAAACTACGATGAGAAAGCGGTGCGTGGGACTTCCAGTTATGTGAATCCCGAAACCGGCACGACCTACGGCAACCTCGACAACAGCAAGGCCCACCAATACGTGGGCCCCTCGGGGCAACCATTCGGCACCGACAGTGAAAACGCTCCAAGGTCCCAACACGACCGAGCTCCAACGCATCCCGCCCGGGCAGTAATGCGAATTCTCCTACGGGTGGGCGGCTGAACGAGCGCGATACTGGCTGCGGCAGTTGCCTTGACTGTGTATCCGCAAACATAAATGCTGACCGTTTGCGGAGAGGTTCGGGAGTCAGGTTTAACCGGCGTGACTCGAAATCACGTGAGCCCTCGTGGCTCCGGGGGTTCGAATCCCCCCCTCTCCGCCACCCTTCGCCCTAATGGGCTTCGGATGGCAGGTCTCCCGCCGCTACGGCCGGACTTCATAGTAGGCGTTGATCGGGTTGTCGAAGTCCTTGGTTGCAAAGCGCGTGAATCCGGCGTCCGCCGTCATCCTCCGGGCAACCGGCTCGGGAAATCCTAGCGTACCCAAACCCAGGCCGCCGGGCTCTGAAAGCGCTGACGACATACAGCAAATCACCGAGAACCCGTACATCATCGGCGCCAGAGGATTGTGCTTCAAGTTTTCCTCGAAGGTCGGCATACCGTGAACGTCTGCGATGAGCCATGTCCCGTCGGGTTTGATCGCTTTGCGAATGGCCTGCATCACCAGGTCCGGCCGCGTCATGTCGTGGAGGCAATCGAACGTCGTGATGAAATCGTAACTGGCATCGCCCGGCAGCGGATCGACGGCAGCATCGTGCAGATGTACGTTCTTCACCCCCGCCTTTCGCGCGTTTTCCGCCGCGCGCTGGAGCGGCAGCTTTGCGATATCGTAGCCGTGAAACTCTGAGCGCGGATAAGCCTTTGCCATCTCGATGATCGCAATGCCGGCGCCGCATCCGATATCCGCCGCCTTGGCTCCTGCCTGAAGCTTTGTCGCTACTCCATCGAGCCTCGGCAGGGCATTGGGTACAAGCTGTGTCCGAAACCACGGAGCTAGTAGACGCTCGACGCCGACATTCACTTCGGAACCGAACTGGTCGTAGGACAGCCCGAGTCCGCTCTTGAATGATCGCGGCAGATCGTTCAACAGCGCCATCTGCTGCGGCAGTGCGCAAAAGCCTCCGGCGAGAAAAAAGGGACTGTTCTCGTCTGCCAGCACCAGGGTGCCTTCTGCGCTGAGCTCGAAACGTGACTCTCCCTTGTAGTCAATTACCCCGGCGGAAGTCTGCTGGTAGAGCCACTCGCGGACCCAGCGTTCATTGAGCCCCGTCTTGCGCGCCAGTTCTTCGCTGGTGAGGGGACCGGCGCCGCTCAAAGCCTGGTAGAGACCCAGGCGATCGCCGAGATAGATCATGCCTGAAACCAACGCTCCCGCGAGGTGACCGAAGATCCTCTCTCCGAATTTTCCTGTTTTTTCGATGTCGATCTGATTGGTTTTGTCGGCCATTGTCGGAACCTCCGGCCGCGCGAAGAAATGCCCGCGCTTCTCTTTGCCGTCTTGGCGGATTTTGTCGATGAACCTATATCGCGGGCGAATCCCATTCCAACGCTGAGTTGGCTCCTGACCTTCGAACCTCAGGCTGTCGCTCCTCCATCTACCGTGAATTCCGCGCCCGTGATGAAGCTGGCCGCGTCGGAGGCGAGGTACAGCACCATGCGTGCAATGTCCTCGGGTTGCCCGATCCGCGAGATCGGAGTCGCACGTACCATCGCCTGGTTCAACCTGTCCGGGTTGTGCTTCAGCATCGGCGTTTCGATCACACCCGGATGCACCGAATTGACCCGAATCCGGTCCGCCGCGAGTTCCAGCGCGGCGCATTTGGTCATGCCCCTGAGCGCCCACTTACTCGTGGCGTACGCGATCATGTTGCGAACTCCTCTCAGTCCGGCGCCGGATGAGATGTTCACGATTGATCCGCCGCCAGCCTTGCGCATCGCGGGCGCCACCCTGCGCATTCCCAGGAACGGGCCGCGCTGGTTAATGCGCGTGATTTCGTCCCAATCCGCATCGGTCGTGTCGGCCAGAGATCGCATTCGGTAGATCGCGGCGTTGTTGACCAGTATGTCCAGCCGGCCGAAACGATCCGTGGTGGCCTGGACCACGCGCTCCCAGTCCGCAGCGTTGCTCACGTCCTGCAGGGAGAAAGCAGCCAGGTCGCCGAGAGCCTTTGCCACGGACTCTCCCTCGGGCAGCACGTCTGTCAGCATGACCCGGGCGCCTTCCGCGACAAACAGGCGGGCTTCGGCTTCTCCCTGGCCCCGCGCAGCGCCGGTGATGATCGCGACTTTTCCGTCGAGAGTTCCCATTTTCATCTCCCCAGGACTCGATGCTGGTCGATTTTGTCCTTTGCCTATCAGCTTGGGTTCCTCTTCGTCCACTTCTGTAATCTTGTTCAGGACCCATGGATGCGAGACATCGCAGCTCTTGGCAGAAAATGGGTTTGCATATATTTCCGTGATCACCCCTTACATGTCTGAATTGACAATCATCGCGGAGCCGTATCCTCGCCCAGAATGGCGCGAGACGGTGGTGCGCGGCGTCGATCAACACAACGTCGCGGTGACCGGGCTCCCCGACTACTATCCCGTCGGATTCGTGATTCGCGGCAGTCGCGGCGAGGTGCTGGGCGGCCTGCTCGGCGATATCTGGGGCGGATGGATGCTGGTCGCGAGCCTATGGGTCGATTTCAGCCTGCGCGGTCGGGGTTACGGCAGCGCACTGATGGCGCGGGCGCATCGCTATGCGCTGGAAAAATCCTGCACCCATTCCCATCTGCGCACCGGCAGTTACGAAGCCCGTCCTTTCTACGAGCAACTGGGCTACTCCGTGTACGCCGAGCTCAAAGACCATCCTGTCTCTCCGCACGTGCGATACTTCCTGAGCCGCGAGCTTACGCTCGATTCATCACACGCACCCGAGTCTGACGCGCCGATCGCGATGGAACCGTACGTGCCGGGCGAGACGGTGGCTGCAATCAAGTTTGGTATTACTTCGCACGCTTACGCGGCGATGGGCCTGCCGGAGCAGGCATGGATGCCTCACAATTTCTTCCTGCGCGATGCCGACGGTGAGATTCTCGGTGGTGCGCTCGGTAACCTGTGGGGATCGTGGTTCTACCTCGAATACATGTGGGTCGATCGCTCGATTCGCGGTCGTGGTCACGCATCGCGGCTCATCAGGTCGGCCGAGGAGGCTGCGGTTTCATCGGGCTGCGCTTCAGCATTCCTTAGCACCTTCAGCTTCCAGGCGCGCCCGCTGTACGAGAAACTTGGCTACCAGCTCTTTGGTGAAGAAAAGGATCATCCCAGGGGCCACAGCCACTTCCTCATGAAGAAGCGGCTCGCATAGTTGCGATCGCGGGAGTGCTCCGATGCTGCTCGACAATCCGAAAGGAAATTACAAGTTCGCCAGCGGCCGCGGCATGCCGTTCTCATCGGGTGCGATCGCCCATCCGGGGTTCGCAATCGCTCATGCCAGCTTCAGTCCTCTTATCCGGCTCTCCGACGGCTATGGCGCGATCGAGCGGCACCTGCGCCAGGTCAGTCGCCCGCTCAATGCCATCTGCGGAATCGAGCTGCGCATCCCGGCCGCCCTGACTCCGCAAGGATTCGACGAATTCAATCGCGCTTATCTCGAGCGCATCGCGGCCTGGGGCGTGATGATCGATCGGATGAATCCTATCGCGCGCACCAATGTCGCGCCCGCCGTAACTACATTGGCTGAACCGTCGATCTACGGCTTCTACTACACCGTCCCCGATGCGGGCGGCTCACGGCCTGCGTTCGTGCTCGCGGGCGCGCCCGAGATGGCAATGCGCGACGATGGCAAGCGGGAGATCGTCGCCGCGGGCGATGTTTCACCTGACGCGATGCGGCGCAAGACTATCTGCGTGCTCGACAACCTGGGCCGGCTTCTCGGTGAGATGAAACTCGAATGGAAAGATGCTTCCGCGGTTAACCTGTATACCGTTCACGACCTTCATCCTCTGTTCGCGACGGACTTGATTCCCACCATCGGCGAGGCTGCCTGGCGCGGCATCAGGTGGCACTACTCGCGTCCGCCGGTAGTCGGATTGGAGCTGGAAATCGATTGCTATGCGGCGCGCGACGAACTGATGCTCGAGGCATAGCCGGAGACATCCTTATGTGCAGGAACATCAAGACGCTTTTCAATTTCGAACCGCCCGTGACCGACGATGAAATCCGCGCGGCCTCGCTGCAATTCGTCCGAAAGATCAGCGGCTTCAACAAACCATCGAAGGCTAACCAGCACGCGTTCGACCACGCTGTCGATGAAGTCGCGCATGTCGCGGCTCATCTGCTGTATGCGCTCGAAACTACCGCGCCTCCGCGAAATCGCGAGGAAGAAGCCGCGAAGGCAAAAGCACGCTCGGCGGCCAGGTTTGGCGCCTAGTCCAGCAGTCCTCTCAACTCGCGCTCGCGCCGGCGGTTGCCCCTTGCGACGGCTGAGCTTTGCGGAAATGCGGGATCACGTATTTTCCGAACAACTCGATCGCGTGCATCGTCTTGGCGTGCGGAATCGACCAGAACTGCATCATCGCCAGGAACTGGTCGAGCTGCGCTTCCTTCTGGATGCGCTCGAGCTGCCGAATTGCCGTGTCCGGGCTGCCGCAGATGCACATTCCGTGTTCGATGAGCGAATCGATTGTTACCTTGCTGGGATCCAGCCCCTCGTACTGCTTGGGTAGCTCCGGCAACTGGCCGGCCGCCGGGTCCTTGGGATCGACTCCCGTCTTCTTGGCTTCCAGCACGGTCGAGTTCACGCGCAGCGTCGTGCCGACATAGGACATGAATGCGCGCTCGGCTTCCTCGCGTGCCTGCTTGTCAGTATCCGCGATGTGCGTCATCGAGAATGCGCCCGCACGATTGTTGGCGAACGCCCCATATGGCTTCGCCGTCTTGATCGCGTTGCGATAGGTGCGCACTCGTTGTCCGAGGCGCTCCGGCGTGACCAGCAGGGTAAACGAGAGCAATCCGAGCCCGAGTTTGCCCGCCAGTTCGTGCGTATCATCGCTGGTGCAAGCCACCCACATGGGAGGATGCGGTTTCTGAATCGGCATCGGCACGACGGTCCGTTGCGGAATATCGAAATACTTGCCCTTGTAGGAAAACGTCCCGTCCTTGCTCTTCCAGATGGTCGCGATGATGTCGAGTGCCTCTTCCCATCGCGCGCGCGTTTCCTTGTACGGGATGCCGAAGCCGCCCAATTCCACCTGGGTGATCGAGCGGCCCGTGCCGACCTCTACGCGTCCGTTACTCAGGATGTCCAGCGTCGCGACGCGCTCGGCAATCCGCACGGGATGGTTGTATGGGAATGGCAGCAGCACCACCGCGTGTCCGATCCTGATCTTGCTGGTGCGCTGGGAGATCGCGCCGTAGAGGACTTCCGGAGCTGAAGAGTGAGCGAACCCGACCTGGAAGTGGTGCTCCACGGTCCAGAAGTGGGTGAAGCCTACTTCCTCCGCACGCACTACCTGGTTCATTACGTCGTGAAAAGCCTGGTATTCCCGCTCGCGATGCTTGAGCGGGCTGTCTACCTGGATCTCATAGAAGATTCCAAAGTCCATCGCGGTTCCTCCGTCGGCCTTCGGTAATTCACCTTGGCGCGAATTTAGCCACCTGGTGAGGTTTCTCCTTTGTATGGGAACTCTACGACCGTCGCGGGGGAATTGCATAGCCCTCGAAGACCCGCGTAAGGTCTTGGTGGGAGGACCGATGGACCCGAAGGCTGCTGCGCAGGAAAGGCTCAAACACGCCGGCGATGACCTGGTCGCTCTGAGTCATCGCATTCACGCCAATCCCGAACTCGGATACGAGGAACATCTTGCCTCCGGATGGCTCTGCGAGATGCTCTCCGATGCCGGGTTCAAGGTCGATGCCGGCATTTGCGATCTGCCGACCGCCTTCGTGGCCCGCGCCGGCAGCGGTCCCCTCCATGTCGCGATCTGCGCGGAGTACGATTGCTTGCCTGCGATCGGTCACGCCTGCGGCCACAACCTGATAGCCGCGATGGCGGCCGGCGCGGGAATTGCCGCAGCCAGGGTGGCCGATGACGTGGGACTGACTGTCAGTGTCTTTGGAACGCCCGCCGAGGAAGTCGGTAACGGCGGCGGCAAGATCCTGCTGCTCCAGCGCGGCGCGTTTGAAGGCGTCCATGCCGCCATGATGGTCCATCCGGCGCCGGTCGATATTCTCGCTGCCGCCGGGGTGGCGCTGACCAACTTCGAGATTCGTTACACCGGCCGCGAAGCGCACGCTGCGGCTTCGCCTGAGCTTGGCATCAACGCGGCGGATGCGATGACCGTCGCGCAGGTCGCGATCGGTTTGCTGCGCCAGCACCTCCATCCTCACGATCGCATTCACGGAATTGTGACCAACGGTGGTTCCGCGCCCAACGTGGTCCCGGCGTTGACCGAAGCCCGGTACATGATACGCGCCAAGACGATCCGCGACCTCGACCGAATCCAGGAACAGGTCCGGCGCTGCTTCGAGGCCGGGGCAATGGCAACCGGCGCGAAAGTGGAAATCGTCGGCGGAGCGAACAATTGCGCCGAGCTCAATAACGATATGCAAATTGCGGCGATGTTCGCCTCGAACGGGCAAACCATCGGACGAAATTTCATCAATCTCCCGGAGTCACTGAATCGCCCATTCTCGACCGACATGGGCAACGTGTCGCAGGTCATTCCGTCGATCCATCCAATGATCGGAATCGATTCGCTGCCTGCCGTGAACCACCAGCCCGAATTCACCGCTCATTGCGTCAAGCCGGCAGCGGACAAGGCCGTTATCGATGGCGCCCTCGCGATGGCGTGGACTGCGATCGATCTCGCAAGCGAAAAGTCCACGCGCGATCGCCTGCTCGGTCAGTCCAGGCGTACCGTCGCGAGCTGAGTTTCCAGGGTCCGAATCAACTCTGCGAGGTGCTGCCGGTCGGGATCCGGCGCGGCTTCGATTTGTCGAGCTGGGTCGAGGTTGGATCCGGCGGCGACCATGGTGCGTAATGGCGCATCGTGCAATTGGCCGGGCTCGAGTTGCCCGCGGATGCTCGTGTACCACGCCTGCGTTCGCGCCCGCACCATATCGTCGAATTCATTGCCGGTAGCATTCGCGGGTCGTTGAAGGTTCTCCAGCGAGAAGGCGAGCCTCCTCATCGTATCCAGCGCATCGACCAGGTTACGCGCATCGATTCCTGAGGACGGACCCTGAAGCTGGGCATCTGCTGCTACTTCCAGCATCTCTTCGATTCCCGCGGTGACTTGCATCGTCATCGCCACCTCCTCGTTCCTGTCGGTAAACCCGCGGGCCAGAGCGGCGATCGCCCCAACCGGGCGCTCCATTTCTTCCGCCAGGGTCCTGTTCGCATGCTCGACCGACACCACGGACACGATCGCGCGGAGGATCATTCCCAGGCTGATTCCCCAGATAGTCCATATCGATCCCATCACTTCGGGCCGCGGCCCGGGCCCGCTGAACGCGATCACGAAAGCAGTGGCTCCGATGGCGAGGTAGGAGAGCTTTCCGCCGCCTTCTCCTGGGTAGGTCATCAGGAGCACGCCGATGAAGATGGCTGCCATATACGGGGGCGGCGAGGTGAAGTTGGGTGCGAGGATCATCGTGCCGATGGCCGCAAAGACCAGGGCGCCCGATGCGCCGATCGCACGCATCGTGAATTTCCGCGCAGTTGCGCCATGACTCGGCGGACCGCCGATCATCAACAGCCATAGCGCTGCATGAATAGCCGCATTGTTGTCGAAGAGTCCCGCCACGAATGCGATCGTCATCGCAACCGTGTGACGGGCGCAAAAGCGCATCAGGAACTTGTTCTGATGGAACCGCGGGGAGCGAACGGCGCCGGTGGTATCGAACGGTAGCTCCCTTTCATCGCTTGCCAGCAGATCGCCGATGGCGCGCAGGTGGCGAGCGACCGCTCCCATCGCTCCAGCCTCGGGCAGCCGCCCCGCCAGTTCCCGAAACCGTTCATACGATTGTTCGGCTGGCTCATCGGAATTTGCCCTGCCGATCCTGGCGATAAAGCCATCCAGTGCGCCTTCGAGAGCATCGGTCGCTGCGAGCAAATCGTGCCGCTGATTTTCCGCGCAGCCGGCCCCAGCTTGCTCGCATGCGACAAGGCACAAGCGGTCCATTTCGTTGTGTATCCGCTCCGCCACCATCACCCCGGCCAATACCTCTCCCGCTTTGTGCGGGCTCGCCGCCTTGCGAAGCGCGGGCTTGAGCAGAATCAAGTGGTAGCTCAGCTTCGATGCGACCCCGCGATCGTTCGCCGGGCTCGCATCGCCGAGGAAAATTTTCATCAGAAGCCGCAGTCGGTTGCGCGAACGGGTCACCGTCGCTTCGAGTGATTCGGCGAGTACCGACTCCGCCGGCGAGGGCCAGATGAAGTTATTGAAGATCAACATGAGCGCCACTGCGATCGCCGTACCGGCCCACATCTGCGCGTTGTCCCATCCCAGCGTTCGCCGATCGAACACCACCAGGTAGAAAGCTGTAACCGACGGAATTTGCGCCCACAGCCACAGCCGTCCAAGCGCGGGCACGCCGTAGATCAGGTAAGTGCTCACCCCGACGATTGCGATGAACGCGGCGATCAGAAGGGCAGGGCTGTCCACGAGTGCGCCCGCAAGGAACAGCGCGAGTGTCTGACTGGTAGCGGCGCCAATCAGGAAGACGATCCCGGTCGTAACGCTGAACGCAAACTCCGGCGCCGCAAGGCTGACCAGCAGTGTCAGCCCGAGCGGGTTCGCGATCTGCAGCGTCGCCATCAGGCCCGCGCCGATAGCGGTTACGAACGCGACGCGCGCGGCACGCCGCCATCGATTCGGAAACGGCGCCAGTTCCGCGCCCCATGAGCGTAACGCTGCGCCAAACGAAAGGGCTCCGTATCGGGGCTGAGGCAAGGTCGAGATGGTCTCGCTCACGATCGCGCCTCGATGCTGGACCTCGCGCGCGTTTTCAAAGACCTTAGGGACGCATTCGAAATTGACAATTCTGTTGTCACTGGCTTGGTGAAACCGTTATGCACTTTTATTCGAGTCCTAACCATACGCTGAAATCATCGTCGGCCACCGTTCGCGGCGTGGCGCACGCTCTGTGCGTCGGCGCCTGCGCGATCGGTCTCGCCGCATGCAGCCAGTACGCGGAGAAGCCCGAGGTGAATCCTCGCTCGTGGGCTCCGGCGACGGTACAGCGCGAATGGTCTCCGGCACCTCGCGAGCGCAAACTCGTGGGCTCGGTGGCGGAGGCCGCGGCGTTGTCCGATATGCCGTCGTCGAACAGGAATCGTCAGCTCGGGCTTACGGAGTTGATCGACTTCGCGCTGGCAAAGAATCCTTCCACCAGGCGCGCATGGGATTCCGCGCAGGCAGCTGCCGCTGCAGCCGGCAAGGCGCGCGCCCCCTTCTATCCAACTCTCACGGCAACGAGCGGCAATGGGTACGAACGCCTGGTCGACCTCGTTCCCAATCACTGGGGGACATTGAAGACCTGGCAGAGCCGCAACCTGATGACGCTGGAATACGATCTCATCGACTTCGGACGACGCGATGCCCAATCCGCCTCGGCGTTGAACCAGCTCATCGCGGCCAACCTGCTCTTCAATCGCCAGGTTCAGGAAGTCGTCTTCAACGTCGAGCGCGGCTGCTACCAGCTCGATGCCGCCCGGGCCAACGTCTCTGCCGCCGAGGCTACCGTCAAACTTGCCGCTACCGATCGGACGAACGCCGAGCGCCGACAGCATAACGGCCTGGCCACCCAGCCGGAAGTGCTGCTGGCCAGGCAGCGCGAAGCCCAGGCGCAGTATGATCTCGAAAACGCGCGACTCGGCGTGAGCCTCGCCCAGGCTGACCTCGCAGTGTCGCTCGGAGTCCGTGCTGACCAGGCGCCCGAGATCGAGCCATTGAAGGATCAACCTCTGCCTGTGTCCCTCGGCTCTGACGTTGAGCAGCTCATCAACGATGCCGTCCGCGAGCGGCCCGACCTCGTGTCAAAGGTGTCTGCCCTTCGCGCGCGGCAGGCAGACGTGGATCTCGCGCGGGCCTCAATGTATCCGACGCTTGGCTTTTCGAGTTTCTATGGAGAGCAGGCGTTTACTTATCGCCTCTCGCCCGCGACTCTCACCCAGACCGCGATGGCGCCCGAGTATGGTGCGGGCATCACCTTTCGATGGGAATTGTTTGCTGGATTCTCGCACATCAACGCGATCAAGGAGGCGGAAGCCGAGCGCGATGCCGCCCATGCGGATCTCCAGGGCGCCGAGCTCGACGTGGCTGCCAATGTGTGGCGTGCCTACTTCAGCTATCTCACCGCCCGGCGCAAGTACGACTATGCCGAAGCGCTGCTCAGCGCATCGCAATCGTCGTACGACTCCAACTTCAAGTCTTACGGTCACGGACTGGCGACGATTGTAGATTTGCTATCGGCAGAGCGTGCGCTGGCGGCGGCGCGCTATGAGATCATACAGAGCAAGGCTGAGGTGCTGATCTCGGCAGCTGCGATTACCTTTGCTACCGGAACAACGCCGCCGCAGGCGGTTGCTACTGCTGCGAACCCTTGATCGTCACCACCGCGGTTTCGCCCATCCGGAAAGGATAGCGTGCGTCGCTGTTTTCCAGCGTGATCCGCACGGGAAATCGCTGCGCCAGGCGCACCCAGTTGAGCGTGGGTTCGGTGCGCGGCAACCCTTCAACCGTCGCGCCGTTATCCTGGAACAGCGCCCATCCGACGCCCTCCACGCGTCCCCGGAAACGCACGTTGGGGAAGCCCAGCAGGAAAACTTCAGCATCCATTCCCGGTTCGATACGGCCAAGAAACGTCTCGCGAAAATTCGCCATTACGTACCAGTTGCGATCGTCGACCAGGCTGACGACCTGCTTGCCCTCGTTGGCATACTGGCCGACCGCGATGTTCAGATTGGTGACGTATCCATCGAAAGGAGCGTGCACGTAGCAATACTCGACGTTGAGCTTCGCGCGGTATGCCGCCGCCTCGGCGGCTTTGCGGCGTGCGTTGATGTTGCCGTACTTGCCGAGTTCGTTGGTTGCGCGCGCGACGTCGCTGCGCGCCTTGTCGACCGCGGCCTTCGATGCGGCGAGCTTGCTCCTTGCGCTTGATACGTCGTTGGCGGTCACAAAGTTGTCCGGCAACAGCGGCTCGATCCGGTTGAGATACTGCTGGTTGTATCCGCGGTCCGCCTCCAGCTCAGCTTGTCGCGACTTTGCCGCAGCGATCGAGTCGTCGAGCGCGCTGATCTGCAGATTGGTCAGGTCAACGTTCGCGCTAGCCAGGTCGTAGTCAGCCTGGTACGGGCGCGGATCGACGATGAAGAGCAGGTCGCCTTTCTTGACGTGCTGGTTGTCTCGAATGGGCAGCTCGACGATCGGGCCACTCACGTGCGGCGCGATGCCTACGGTGTTGGCTCGCACGTATGCATCGTCGGTCTGCGGGAACATGAAATAGATGCGCGTGACGTAGATCGCCAGGATGACCGTCGTTGCGTACACCGCCGCGGCGAGAACTGCGCCGGCGATCCGGGGCCCGGGTTCGATGCGCTCTGTCGCCATCGCCATTCAGGTCCGGTTGAAGAATGTCGCCCAGACGATCATCGACAACATCGCGATCAGGCTTGGATAGAAGAGGATCAGCGGGCCGACGTAAAGCTCCAGGCGGGAGAGCCACAGCAACGGCCGCAGCGCGGCAGTCAGAAGCGCCCCGACTAGCAGGCATAAGAGCCAGCTCGGGAAGTTTGCGCCCGCAATCGTGATTATCGGATCGCATCCGCTTAGTGCGACCATCGACAAGAAAAGAGCCGCCAGCATCCTCAGCCGCGATCCGAACGGAAATGCTCTGTGCACAGCGGATGTTTTTATACCAAAGTTTCCGCCGCGAGAACCTCGTGAACCGGTTGCAAGCCACTCGGGCGCACGGAATGATCGGAAAATCGAAGCTCGAATCGCCGTCGTCAATGCGAGCAGAGACTTCCGATGAATTCGAAAGAGAAAGCGGAACCCGACTACCAGGATATGTCCAGCAACGGATCTGCCGAGAGCAACGCCGCTCTCTTTACTCGCCTCATCGATCACCACATCCGCTTCACCGCGGCCAAGCGCCGCATCCAGCTCTCCAAGCACGACTGGTATCGCGTCACAGCGCTCGCGGTGCGCGACATGCTGGTGGAGAAGATGCTCGAGACCCGGGCGCGCTTTGAGCGGTCCGACGCCAAGAAAGTCTTCTACCTTTCAGTCGAATACCTGATTGGCCGTTCGCTCGAGAACAATCTCTTTAATCTCGGGATCATCGACACCTGCCGCGAGTTCCTCGGCGAGAACGGCCTCGACCTGAATCTTTTGTTCGATGAAGAACCCGATGCGGGCCTTGGGAACGGCGGTCTCGGGCGCCTGGCGGCCTGCTTTCTCGATTCGCTGGCGACCCTCAACCTGCCGGGCTTCGCCTACGGCATCAACTACGAGTTCGGTCTGTTCCGCCAGGAAATCCGCGACGGTTTTCAGCAGGAGCGGCCGGATAGCTGGCGGCGTGAGATGTCGCCCTGGCTGATACCGCGCCCCGAGCAATCCTGCATCATCCCGGT
>DATJWT010000390.1:0-5946 GCA_035500975.1 Binataceae bacterium (SeqCode) | reverse complement strand
ACCGGCGTGCTCGCGGCCCCGTTCTATGCGGGTTCCTACTACTACGGTGGGCCGGCCTCGCCGCCTCCGTTCCCGGGCGGAATTCCCAAGGGCGCTCGCGGTCTCGCTCCGCGCGCGGGCGTGCCCGTGGCCGGTACCCTGGACGTCGACCTCGACGTTCGCTACCGCCGCAACTCGTACTTCGGCTTGACCGGAACGTACTACGACAAGGAATGGACTGACGTCGTCTATCGTTACGACACTCTGTACACCAACAACGCCAGCGTAATGGTGCCGGGCAGCCACGCGCAGTGGACCACCCAGACCCGTTTCATCCTGGCCGGCGACCGTCCGACCTACATTCCGTGGTTGTCCAAGCAGCACACGTTCCTGACGGCGCAATACGTCAATACGTGGTACCCGAACCGCCCGACCAACGCGTACAACAGCATCGCGAACTCGGTCGGCCGTCCGCGTGAAGACAGCAACTTCTTCTTCCTGTCCGCGGTGAACTGGGTGCTCAACGGCCAGTTGGTGACCACCAACGCGTATGTGCATGACATCGACGACGAGGTGATGTGGCTGCAGTCGACCAACGTGTACCGCTACTCACGCAGCGTCCTGTTCGGCGTGAACGCGGTTTGGTTCCTCGGACGGAGCGGTCGTTACACCGACCCGTTCCTGGGCAGCGTGGAGCAGCGTACCAACGAACTCGAGTTCACGCTGACCTACGAAATCTAAATCTGGAACCAGGGCGGCTCCCGGGAAACCGGGAGCCGCCGGGATTGTCCGGCGTGGAATTCGAACGTTCCACTGGAATGAACGCATTAAGTTTAGACACGGATGTGGCGGCGAATCGGGATTGGGTCGCTTTCTCCCGCGACGGTCGATTCGCCCCCGGTAGCGTGAAGTCCCCCCTCTGACCGAGGGCGTAAGGCGTGAGAGGTTAACCGTTCAGCAACCGCAAGCGCCTGAAGCCCACAAAGCCCGGAGCCCTTAAAACTACGAACAAATAAAGTTCCGGGCATAGATACAGCGGCTGCGGCCCGACACTCCGCAGCCGCTTTTTTCTTTTCCAGGTTCCGAAAGCAGTCGGAAGACCGGCTCGCAGCCCCACGAAAGCTCAGGCCGACAGCCTGGACCTGCTTACCAATCGAAGTGGCGTGACCTTCGGTGCACTCTCCTTCATCGCTGCCGCGGGCACCGCCGGCAATACCTTTCCGATGGCTCCAGCGGGCTCGCATCTGCTGTCGTACCGTATACGAATGGCGGAGCGCAGCTCCTTGCGGCGGCGCGCACGCAGATAAATCGGTATCAATATGAAAAAAGCGATTTCGATACCGAGTGCCAGAATAGTCATCATCGCATCGTGCGCTGAGACGGCATCTGCCGCTCCGACCGAAGAGGGACCATTCCCCGGATATAGCGATCCCGGAAATGGAACCACGGCCAGCGCAATCCACGCGCCGCGGAAATGATTCAGAACCGAAAATGCGACTGCTGCTATGACCCGAACCATAAGTTCAATGGCGGCTTGCGCCGTCCCTCTGCCTCTGAGAGTGCAAGCGGCGTACCTCGGAATAATCCGCGAAATTGGTGACTATTATGGGAGATGCTGGTCGCGAGGATTCAAATTGAAACCTGCACGGTTGCAAATTGAAAGGTAAGCTCTTCCGACACTCACACGATCCCGTAGCGCTTGCGCTTCCGCCACAGCGTGGCGCTGCCGATGCCCAATGTGCTGGCGGCATCTTCCAGGGTCGCGCTCAGGTTAAGGATCTTGCGGATGTGCTCCTGTTCGAGCTCCTCGAGGGTCACCCTCGGATAAGAATCCTCCGCCGTGACCGGGCCCGCCTTGCAGATGGCCTCGGGCAGATCGGACTTCTGCACCGCACGCCCGCGGCATAGAACCGCTGCCCGTTCCACCACGTTGCGCAGCTCGCGGACGTTTCCCGGCCACGCATACGCCAGAAGCGCGGAACTCGCCTCTTCGGCGAAGCGCAGTTCGGGTCGCTCATTGCGCATCGTCGCTTCCGCGAGCAGCCGCTCCGCGAGAGGGAGGATGTCCTCAGGGCGATCGCGCAGGGGGGGCACGCGCAGGCTTATCACGTTGAGCCGATAGTAGAGGTCGGACCGAAACCGGCCCTCTGAAACTTCATCTTCGAGCTTCCGGTTGGTGGCCGCTACGATGCGCGTATCGACCTTGATGGTTTCCTGGCCGCCTACGCGCTCGAAACAACTCTCCTGGAGATAGCGCAGGAACTTGGCCTGCAGGTTCGGCGGAAGCTCCGCAACCTCGTCCAGAAACACCGTACCGCCATTGGCGGCCTCGAGCCTTCCCGGCTTGTCCTTGATTGCCCCGGTGAAGGAACCCTTCACGTGGCCGAATAACTCGCTCTCCAGCAGATGGTCCGAGAGTGTCGTGCAATTGACCACCGTGAAGGGACGCTCGCGGCGTGCGCTCCATTGATGACTCTGGCGCGCGAGCACGTTCTTCCCTGTCCCGGTCTCTCCTGTCAGCAGCACGGTCGCCTCGCTACAGGCAGTGGTGTACGCAGTCTCGAGCAGGGACTGGAAATAGGGGCTGCGCGTGAACAGGATCGATGACGATGCGGTCGCGACCCCCAGCGTCCGATACTGCGATCGCAGGCGCCGCGTTTCCACGGCGCGCTCGACCGCGCGGCGAATCTGGTCCACCGAAAATGGCTTGGTCAGGTAGTCGTAAGCGCCTTCCTTGATTGCGGCGACGGCGTTTTCGATGGTGCCGTACGCCGTCATCAGGATGACTACCGTGTCTTCGGAGCTGGCCTTGATTCTCTTGAGCAGCTCCAGCCCGTTCATCTCCGCCATCCGCCAGTCGCTCAGGACCAGGTCGAATTCTCCGTGAGTATCGATCAGCTTGAGCGCCTCGGCGCCGCTCTCCGCACACTGGACCTCGTGATGCAGCGGCTCCAGCGTGCGGGCAAGACTTACACGTATATTCCTGTCGTCGTCGACGACCAGCAGTTTCACCATCGCAGCGTGTTCCTAGGCGAGAGGCAGATCGATCGTAAAGACGTTCCCATGCCGGGAACCCTCGGCGAAGATTCGACCGCCATGAGCCTCGACGATTTCCTTGGCCAGCATCAGCCCCAACCCAATCGATCCCGGCTCCGGACTCTCCGCTTTCCCTTCGAGGCCGCGCTCGAAGACCACGTCGGCTAGGTCCGGTGGAATCCCGGAGCCGCTATCCGACACGCGCAGGCGCAGGCGATTCGTCTCGCGCAACGCGCATACCGCGATCTCGCCCCCCTCCGGCGTGTAGTTCACCGCGTTCCCAACCAGGGTTGAAAGTACCCACGAGAGCTTCGTGCGATCGCCATAGCATTCCAGTGCCGGATCGGAACGGCTCTTGAGCCGTATTTCCTTCTGACCCGCCTGAAGAACGAAGCTCTGAACCACCGAGGAGACCAATTGCGCGAAGTCGAAGTTGACACAGCGCACCGGGATTGATGCGGTTTCGCCTCGGACCGCATGCACCAGTCCATCGGACAAGTTGCGAATGCGTGAGACCTCTTCCGCAATCGTGTCGACAATTTCCCGGTATTTCTGATCGGCGACGCCTCGCTTCAGCAGATCCACGGCCAGTGAAAGTGCGGTCAGCGGCGTCTTCAGGCCATGCGACAACGAGGCGACCAGGTTGCTGAGCGCGCGATCCTTGTCGCGCAGGTGAGTCACGTCATGAAAGAGAACCAGCGTTCCGATCTGCCTGCTTTCGTCGTTGAGGAGCAGGCTTTGCCTCAGCAGATAGTTGTGGTCGCGTCCCCGGACATGGAGATCGACTTCGACCTGCTGCTCGTCGGGAGGATATTCGCGGATGCGATTCAGCGCATCGCAGACCTGGAGATAGTGCGGATGCTTGCAGTCAAGCCCGAACAGGGGTTGCCCTGCCATGAGTCCGCGCTCGAGCCCCATGATTAGCGACGCGAGCAGGTTGGCATGAATCACTCGAAAATCGCTGTCGATCAGGATCGCCCCAATCGTGAGACTTTCGATGAGGGCGGCGATCCTGTAGTGGTCATCAATCGCGGCTGCGGAATCCATTCGGCAAAACCTCGGTCAAACACCAGGCCTGCGGGCACGTTCCAGCCAGTCACTTTCCACTGGACTAGTTCACCTTCTAATGACAGCAAGTCGTGTGCCGCATGTGGATTCTCACTATTTACAAGCGATTCCCCGGCCACGGACATTGCGTGTCGTTCATGTTGAAGGACCGGTCGTTGCAGATTGAATGAGCGCAGCAATCCGGCCCTCGGAAATATCCCGGACCGGATTGCCTCTAAAAGAAGCAGCTCACTTGCTGGCTGGAGATTCCCATTGTCGGGTTATCTGGGTTCGCCGTAGTGATCTTTGAGCGCAAGATTCACCTCCAGCACGTTGACGAATTGCTCGCCTGCGAGTCCGCCCCACGGTGCCGACGCGTTCTGCTGGAGAATCTGTTCGATCTCGGTCCGAATCTGCTTGGGGTCACGCTTGGTATCTGCCGCCCATTTGTCGGCTACGCGATCGAGCTGGTACTCCGCGTTCTGCAGGCTGATATCAGGATCGAGACCCGAGCCTGATGCAGTCACCATGTCGGCCGGGACATCCTCGATGGGCGCATCGGCGTGCTCCTGGCGCCACATGTCGAAGAAGATGGACTGGACGTCGGAGCCATCACCTACTGGCTGAATTGAAGTCGTACTCTTTCCATCCGCACCGGTCGTCGTAACGGCTGAGGGGAATTTGCCGGGGTTTTCCTTGGAGAAATTCTCGAAGAAGAGGACCGCCAGGTCGGGAGCCTTTGGGTCCGGCGTGCCTGGATTGTCCTTCTTCCACTGCGCCAATTCGTTCGGATGCTTCTTCGTCCAGTCGTCGACATAAGCCCCATGCGACGGATCCGCATTCACCCATCCTGTCGCCAGTTCGTTGTGCGCATCGGCCCACTGCGCCACCACATGCGGCTGGCCGCCGAACTTGTCCTGCTGAAACCACGCCTCGATATCCGGAGCTACCGGCTGGCCTTTCTTCGGTCCATCGCCGTACTTGACGATCGGGCCCAAGGCACGCGCCACGCGGTCGCGCAGCGCGTAGTTGGATGCTGAAAGGTTCGAAGGTGCCGATGCCGATGCATCGTAAGACGCGGCAGACGGGCGCGGCTGGAAGTACTCATCCTTCGTAAACGGCTGAGCGATTAACCTGGAGCCAATCGCGTTGCCCTTGGCGTCGCGGATCATGCTGCCGTTGGCCTGGAACGGAAAAAACACTTGCCCGATTACCCACAGGACCAACGGGTAGGCGATGCACACCGTAGGAATTACGAAGAGGAACAGTAGAAAGCTCTTCGAGAAATAGCGTCCCATTGTCGTAATGACTCCTCTGATTCAGTCGCGTCAGGCAACCAGGTGGCCCGCGACCATGATCATGTCGATCAGCTTGATCCCGAGAAACGGCAGAACCACTCCACCGAAGCCCCAGATCAACAGGTTTCTGCGCAGCAAGGCATCCGCACCAAGCGGCGTGTATTTAACGCCGCGCAAAGCGATCGGAATCAGCAGCGGAATAATGACCGCATTGAAAATGACCGCCGACAGAATGGCCGAGGTTGGCGAGTGCAGGTTCATGATGTCCATGCCCTTCAGCCAGGGCAGGGTGCCCGCGAACAACGCCGGCACGATCGCGAAGTACTTGGCGACGTCGTTGGCAATCGAAAATGTCGTCAACGCTCCGCGGGTCATCAGCAGTTGTTTGCCGATCTCGACCACCTCGAGGAGCTTGGTCGGGTTGCTGTCGAGGTCGACCATGTTCCCGGCTTCCTTGGCTGCCTGGGTGCCCGAGTTCATGGCCAGGCCAACATCGGCCTGCGCGAGCGCGGGCGCATCGTTGGTGCCGTCACCGACCATCGCAACCAGCTTGCCGTCGGCCTGTTCTCTGCGGATATAGGCGAGC
>DATJWT010000389.1:0-9272 GCA_035500975.1 Binataceae bacterium (SeqCode) | reverse complement strand
TCTCATCGTGAGCAGCGCCATCGCCGCCATCGTGACCGAGATGAGGCCGAGCGCGATCGAGAGCAGGCGGCGCCGATCGGCGACGTCGCCGAGCGCGCCGGCGGGCAGCGCAAGCAGAAAGCCGGGAAGGCTGAAGGCGGTCGTGACGAGCGAAACGAGCAGGGGCGAGCGCGTTAGTTCCGTCATGTACCAGATCGCGGTGAGTTCGGAGATGCGCGATCCGAAGCTGCCGACCAGGGAGCCGGCGAGGAAGGCCAGGAAAGGCAGGGTTTTGAGGGGACTCAGGATGCGCGAGGCAACGGTACCCGTGGCGTCAGCGCGCCGCCGAACAAGGAGAATACCTGACCCGACCAGAGTGGACACTGTTCCAGCTCGCCCTCCCAAAGCCAGCGTGATCAGAATCGCCGTCTGGTAACGACTCGCGTTTCTGTATCACACGAGGTGACTATGCGACAGGGAAAATGCCTTGAAAACCCGGCTACTACAATGGGGCGGATTTTCTAAACCTGCGGAGAAGGATTTGACTCGTCCAAGTCCGGCTATGCTTGTCCGAACTGATAGCGGTGGGCGGAGAGCTTTTAACCACCAAGGCGCCAAGACACCGAGGAAGGAAGCAGCCAAGGAGCCTCTCTGGTCTCTTTCCGGCCTGATGGCTTGGTGGTTAACGGCTCCTGGTCGAGCGGGGGTCGCGTTGACACGCGATTGGGGGTCCGATAATTAATTCGTTTCCGGTAATTCCATGTTTGCCATCGTAAAAACAGGCGGAAAACAGTATCGCGTTGGTGTCGGCGACCAGGTCACCGTCGAGCGAATCGAGGGTGAAGTAGGCGCCGAAGTCGCGCTGAGCGAGGTTCTGGCGCTGGGCGGAGAGAACCCCAAGGTCGGAACGCCGGTCGTCTCGGGCGCCTCGGTGCGCGCCAAGATTGTCCAGCAGCCGCGCGGTACCAAGGTAATCGTGTTCAAGAAGAAGCGGCGCAAGAACTA
Organism: Binataceae bacterium (SeqCode); assembly: GCA_035500975.1. Classification (GTDB taxonomy): domain Bacteria; phylum Desulfobacterota; class Binatia; order Binatales; family Binataceae; genus JAFAHS01. The sequence continues at coordinate 8,288 of DATJWT010000389.1, read as the reverse complement.
CCGCCGCAAGCATGGGCATCGGCAGGAACTGACGGTGCTCAAGATCGAAGAGATTTCAGCAGGCGCATAGCCGCCCGCTATCGAATACGCGGCAAACCCGCCGCTTTTTCCAGAGGAGACCGCCGTGGCGCACAAAAAAGGACAAGGTTCGACGCGCAACGGCCGCGACAGCCCGGGGCAGCATCGCGGTATCAAGATCTACGACGGGCAGACCGTCAAGGCGGGCAATATCCTGGTCCGGCAGCTTGGCACCCGGATCCATCCGGGCCGCAATGTCGGGATGGGGCGCGACTACACGATCTATGCGCGAGTCGACGGAGTGGTGAAGTACGAGCCGCGGGGCGAAAAGCGCCAAGTGAGCGTAGAGCCTAAAGCCGCGGTCGAAGCGAACGCGTAGTTCGCAGAATCCTAAAAGTCAGCAAAGCCCCGCGGCGAAACCCGCGGGGCTTTTCATTTTCGGCGCGCTGTTATTCACTGTCGATGCCCGGAGCGAAACACCCCGGGCCGGGAGGATTTGAACGATGAAACTCGGACTAGTTACGGGATATACCGGCCAGGGCGTGCCGATGGATTTGATCACTGGAGCGGAAGACGCGGGCTTCGATTCAGTGTGGACGGCGGAGGCTTATGGCTCCGACGCGATCGTGCCGCTCACGTGGATCGCGGCGAAGACCAAGAAAATCAAGCTCGGCACGGGCATCATGCAGATGCCTGCGCGAACGCCCGCGATGACTGCGATGACCGCGATGACGCTCGACGCAATGTCGGGCGGCCGTTTTATCCTTGGAATCGGCCCTTCCGGCCCGCAGGTAGTCGAAGGATGGCATGGGATGCCGTACGGCAAGCCGCTGCAGCGGACCCGTGAGTACATCGAGATCGTGCGCAAGATCCTGGCGCGCGAAGTACCGGTCGAAATCAACGGCAAGGAATACCAGATTCCCTACAACGGTCCGGGCTCGAGCGGACTCGGCAAGCCCCTCAAGAGCATCATGCACGGCCGCAAGGACATGAAGATCTACACCGCATCGATCAGCCCCAAGGGGATTGAGCTGGCGGCGGAGATAGCCGACGGCGTTATCCCGGTGTGGATGAACCCCGAGCGTTGGGACCTCTACGAGGGACCGACCAAGGCAGGCTTCGCGAAGACCGGCGGGAAAAAGTCGATGGAGAATTTCGAAGTCGCGCCGTTCGTGACCTGCGTGATGGGACCTGACCTGGAAAAATGCCGGATGGCAGTGAAGGGCAACCTGGCGCTGTACATCGGCGGCATGGGCGCGCGATCGAAAAATTTTTACAACGACTATGCGCGCCGGCTGGGCTACGAAGACGCGGCCGGAAAAATCCAGGACCTGTTCCTCGGCGGCAAAAAGGCCGAAGCGATGGGGATGGTGCCCGACAAGCTGGTTGACGATGTCGCACTGGTGGGCTCGAAGGAGCGCATTGCCGACCGCCTGAAAGCGTGGAAGGCATCGCCGGTGAAAACGATGCTTATCGGGACCGGCTCGCTGGACACGGTTCGCACGTTGGCGGAACTCTGCGCCTAGCGACGGCTGCCCCAGAAGCCAGCGTCCGGAAGCGGCCCGTTACCGCTGCCCAAGCGCCGCTTTGCGCCTGATATAATGCGCATTCTGCTATGCGGTTTATCGACGAAGCGCGAGTGTATGTGCACGCCGGCAAGGGAGGCGACGGCGCGATCGCATTCTTGCGCGAGAAATATCGGCCCTTTGGCGGACCCGCGGGGGGAGATGGTGGCCGTGGCGGGAGTGTGATCTTCGAAGTCGATGAAGGCCTCTCGACCCTGCTCGACTTCAAGTACCAGCCCAGGCTCGTCGCACGCGACGGACAACCGGGCCGGGGCAAGCAGCAATACGGGAAAGCCGGAGATGACCTGGTAGTGCGGGTGCCGCCCGGCACGGTGGTCCTCGACGACGAGACGGACGAGGTAGTGGCCGACCTGGTGATGCCCGGCAATCGGGCGGTAATCGCGCAGGCGGGAGAAGGCGGGCGCGGCAACATGCACTTCGCCACGCCGACGCGGCGATCGCCTCGAATCGCAACTCCGGGGACGGCAGGTGTGCAGCGATGGGTTCGTCTCGAACTGCGGCTGGTGGCGGAAGCGGGGCTGGTAGGTCTGCCCAACGCGGGGAAGTCAACGCTGCTGGCGGCATTGAGCGCGGCGCGGCCGAAGATCGCGCCCTACCCGTTCACGACGCTGGCGCCCAATATCGGCAGGGTCTTCGCGTCGGAAGAAGACAGCTTCACGATCGCGGACATTCCAGGATTGATCGAAGGCGCGCACCTGGGGCACGGGCTGGGCATTCGCTTTCTAAAGCATCTGTCGCGGACAAGATTGCTCGTATACGTGCTTGATGCGTCCGCGGATCCCGAGGGCGCGTACGCGACGGTGCGAGGCGAGATTGAAGCGTTCGACCCGGCGCTGCTCGAGCGCCCTGCCCTGGTCGCACTGAACAAGATCGATCTCGTGGAGCGCGAGGAAGCAGAGAGAACGGCGAATGCTCTCCGGCACGTTCTGGATGTTCCAGTCTTCGCGATCTCCGCGTCGGACAGGATAGGCCTGGAACCTTTGGTGGCTGAAATCGCGCGGACCCTGGCGGAACTCGATCGGACGGCAGCACCATGTCCCAACTGAGTTACAAGGCTCCGATCCTCGCCCGCGCGAAGCGGATCGTGGTGAAAATCGGCAGCGCGGTCCTGTCCGATACCAGCGGTCTGCTGGGCGAGGTGATGGACCATCTTGCCGCCGAAGTAGATACCGCGATCGCCAGCGGCCGCGAAGTGATCGTGGTTACCTCGGGGGCGATCGCGGCGGGACGCGCACGGTTGAGCGCGCTCGGCGGCACGACGATCGCCTCGCGGCAAGCAGCGGCAGCAACCGGGCAGATCGACCTGATGCGGGAATGGGCGCGCGCGTTCAGCGCTCACAAGCGCAGCGTCGCGCAGCTACTGCTGACCCATCAGGATTTGGCGGAGCGTCGGCGCAGGCTGAACGCGAACCAGACTATTGCGGCCCTGCTCGGGGCGGGCGTGGTTCCAATCGTCAACGAGAACGACACGGTAGCGGTCGAAGAAATCAGGCTGGGTGACAACGATGTCCTTTCGTCGCTGGTCGCGACGCTGGTGCAGGCTCATCTCCTGGTCATCCTGAGCGATGTCGCGGGAGTGCTTACGGGAGATCCGCGCAAGCGGCCCGATGCGCGATTGGTCCCGCTCATCACGGATCCGGAAGCGGGAATGAGCGGCCTCGTCGCGGAGAGCGCGGGCCCGCTTGGAACGGGCGGGATGGCGGCGAAGCTCAAAGCGGCGCGCGAGGCAGCACGCGCGGGAATTCCATGCGTGATCGCGCCGGGCAGAGAGCACGGCGTGCTCGCGGCGGTGCTGGACCCGCAGCGCGAATGCGGGACTCTGATCATTCCCGCCGGCGAGCGCTTGAAGAGCCGCAAACACTGGATCGCTTTCGCGTTGCGCCCTTCCGGAGCGCTCGCGGTCGATCGCGGCGCAGCGGACGCGTTGAGAACCAAGGGGCGCAGCCTGCTTCCTTCCGGAATCAAACACGTGCAAGGCGACTTCGGCGGGGGGGATTGTGTCAGCCTGCTCGATCCCGATGGGAACGAATTCGGACGAGGATTGGTCAACTACCCCGCTACGGATGTGATAAAAGTGATGGGCCGGCGCTCGACGGAGATTTCCGGGGTGCTCGGCTACAAAGTCGCCGATGAGATCATCCATCGCGACAACTTCGTGCTGCTCAAGGAAATCGGATGAGTCTTGAATCCGACGTAGTTGCGATGCTGGCCGCCGCCCGCGCGGCAGGGCATCGGCTCGCGCTCGCATCCACTGAGCAGAAGAACGAGGCGCTGCGCGCGATCGCGAAAATCATCCGCGGTTCGCGCGGCGCAATCGTGGAGGCAAATACGAAAGACCTCGAGCGGGCGCGAAGCCAGGGGCGTGGGGGCGCCTTCGTCGAGCGGCTCACACTCAACGATGCGCGTATCGAGTCGATGGCGAAGAGCGTGGAAGAAGTCGTGGCGCTGCGCGATCCGGTGGGCGAGGAGATGGAATCGTGGAAGCGTCCGAACGGACTCGAGATAAAAAAGGTTCGCGTGCCGCTCGGGTTGATCGCGATGGTGTACGAATCGCGGCCCAACGTCACCGTCGATGCGGCGGTATTGTGTATCAAGTCGGGCAACGCCGTCGTGTTACGCGGAGGTTCGGAGGCGCTGGCCGCGAATTCGTGTCTTGCAGCGTTGGTGGCAAAAGGACTCAAGGAAGCCGGGCTGCCGCCGGAATGCGCGACATTTGTCGAGAATCCCGACCGCGAGGTCGTCCAGGTTCTCAAGCGTCATCCGGAAGTGATCGACCTGATAATCCCGCGCGGCGGAGAGGCGCTGAAGAAGGCACTGGAAGGATCCGCAGTGCCGCTGCTGCCGCACTTCGACGGAAAGTGCCATACCTACGTCGATCGCAGCGCCGATCTGAAGATGGCCGAAGAGATCTGCTTCAACGCCAAATGCAGCCGTCCTTCGGTATGCAATGCGATGGAGAAGATGCTGGTGCATGCTGAGGTGGCGGATCGCTTCCTGCCCGCGATTGCTGCGAGATTGAAGAAAGCCGGAGTGGAGATTCGCGGCGATGAGCGTACGCGCGCAATCGTGCGCGATGCTCGTCCGGCAACCGAAGCGGACTGGGATGCTGAGTACCTGGACCTGATTTTGGCGGTCAAAGTCGTAGATTCGATGGATGAAGCAATCGACTTCATCGAGCGTCACGGCTCGCACCTGGCGGATGCGATCGTTACGCAAGACAAAAACGCGGCTACCCGCTTTGAACGGGAAGTCGATTCGGCTACGGTCTATGTGAACGCGTCGACGCGCTTTACCGATGGATTCGAATTCGGGTTTGGCGCGGAAACGGGAATTTCCACTAACCGGTTGCACGCGCGGGGGCCGATGGGACTAAGCGAGCTTACGACCTACAAGTACGTGATTAGCGGCACAGGGCAGGTGCGCGGCTAACCGCTCCTGACCCAGAGGACGCAAGCAGTAATGCGTGTAGGTCTGTTCGGAGGCAGTTTCAACCCGATTCACCTGGGACATCTGCGATCCGCTGAAGAGGACCGCGAGGCTCTCAATCTCGATCTCGTTTACTTCATCCCGGCTGCCTCACCACCGCACAAGACCGAAGGCGATCTCGCGCCGGCCGAGCATCGGCTGGCGATGGTTCGGCTGGCGACCAAGGGCAATCGCCATTTCATGGCATCGGACGTCGAGATTCGCCGCACCGGGCGTTCGTACACAGTCGAGACGGTCAGGTACTTCCTCGCGACGCTGCGGCAGCCCGCGACGCTGTACCTGCTGATGGGGGCAGATCAGTTCGCCGAGCTCGGCACGTGGAAAGAGTGCGATGAGCTGGTTTCGCTGTGTAACATCGCGGTGCACACGCGGTTACGCGAAGATGAAAGCGGTCCGCCGAAGGTATCGCTTGCCGCGGTCGAGAGGTTTGGTTACATTCAGGAAGAAGATCACTACGTGCACGCGAGCGGAAACACGCTTTCATTCGTCGCAACTTCGGTTCTTCCGTACTCGGCAACAGCTATCCGCCGCAAAATCCAACGCGGTCAATCAATCAACTATCTCGTCCCGAGCGACGTGGTGGACTACATCCAGCGTCACGCGCTGTATTGAGTAGAGGTACGACCACGGCAAGAGTGGAAGCACGAGAGAAGGCCCTGGCCGCGGCCGAAGCGGCGCTGGAAAAAAAGGCCTACGACCTGGTGGTGCTCCAGTCGGAGCACCTTTCAACTATCGCTGACTACTTTCTGATCGCCACCGGGCGATCCGACGTGCAGGTGCAGGCGATCGCACGCGGTGTCCAGGAGCGGATGGCGAAGGACGGGATGCGCCCGCTCGCGGTGGAAGGCCTCAATCACGCGCACTGGGTGGTGCTCGATTACGACGACGTCGTGATTCACATCTTCTATGAGCCCGCACGCGACTTCTATCGCCTCGAGCGCACCTGGAGCGATGCGCGCGCGGTGAAGCTGCCCGAGGCGATCCGCGCCCAGGTCGAAGGGCTGCGTCTCCACGCCAGCGCCTGAAGCGTCGGCATCCGAGTCAAATCACCAACCGCAAATCAGTCGGCGCGGCGCCGGGTCGAGGCTTCCGCGGCGTGCAGGTAAGTCGTGAACCTGTCGGCCGGGGGCATGATCGAGTTTTGCATCATCAGCAATCCGATTTGCCCGCGGTGTCCTGCGCCATGAATCGTCACGTGCATCAGCATTTCCTCGCGCGACATTCGGCCCGGCGCGCCATCGGTAAATGTAAAGTCGATACTCTCCGCCAGCTTCGCATCATCGAGGAGTGATACGTAGTCGATGTACCAGCGATCGCTGGCCCTGATCGCGTCGGACAATTCTTCGAGCGACGGCAGGTGGCTCGGGTTGGCCGAGGTGTAGCCGTGGCTGACTCCGGTCAAGGTCGCGGCAAAAATCCGGTCGACGGCGTAGGTGTGGCTGAGGACCGTGATGGCGATCTGCTTGGCGGGAGAGGCATCGTCAAATTGGCGAATCGCCGCGAGAGTTTCTTCGTTGGAGTTCGCCTTGTAGCGGAATATCCGTTCAAGCGTGCTGACTTGATCCATCTTCTTTTCTCCTAGTGGGGCTTCTTTGCGGTCACGGTGCGGGCGGGCGGGAAGGTCCAAAAACTGAGACCGGAGATTTCTACGTCAATCATGTCGCGCTTGCGCAGTTCGTCGGCATAGAGACCGAGACTGAAGGGGTCGGAAATCGCCACCTGGCCGCCCGGGTTGAGGGTGCGCACGATCTCGCGGATTGTTTCGCGGCGGCCTTCGCGGTTGCGAACGTTATGAACGGCAAAATGGGCGACGATGGCATCAAAACTGCCGTCGGCAAAGGGCAGCTTGCGCATGTCCCCGTCATGAACGGTGACTCGCTGCTCGACACCCTCCAGCGCGGCGTTCCTGAGGGTGGCTTCGCGCGAATTGTCATATTGATCCTGCGTCCACAGATCGATGCCTACGGCGCGGCCACGCGGCAGCATCCTGGCGGCGGCGACAAGCAGGAGACCGTGGCCGCAGCCGACATCGAGCACGGCTTCATCACCGCGGAGCTTCAAACGCGCGAGAAGGCGATCGCGCGCGCGGAATTTGCCGAAGCGGCTGCTGACGAACAATAGAGATGCGAGGATGAGGCAGAGAAGGCCGAACCCTTGAAACGCGTGAGCCAGGACGGTGTGCGGGACTATCAGAAGGAACCCTGCGACCGCGGCCACCAGGCCGATGATGGCCATCGCGAAAACGAGCAGACCCGCATCGAGGCCGTAGTCCGGTGTTTGTTTGCTCATGCCATGCCTCGCTATGGAAAAAATACAAGCGATAGCTCATAATTGTAAACTCGCATTTCGGGTGAAAACGCATGGCGAGCAAACCTGATACGAACCCAAGAAAATCAGCCTCGCAAGAGCGATCGCGTTCTACGGTCGATGCGCTGCTGGAAGCGACTACTCGCATTCTGATCAAGGAGGGTTACGACAAGGCGAGCACCAACAGAATAGCTGAACTGGCCGGCGTCAGTATCGGTTCGTTGTACCAATACTTTCCGAGCAAGGAAGCGCTGGTTGCGGCGGTGATTGATCGGCATACGCAACGGGTTTCGCAAGTGGCCGGTAAAGCCCTGATGAGGATGGCAGCGCTGCCGATCGAGGAGGCCGCGCGCGAATTCGTCTCGGTGGCAATCGATTCTCATCGCGTCAATCCGCGGCTGCATGCCGTTCTTTCGGAACAGATCCCGCGGGTTGGACGCCTGGAAAATATCGAGGCCAACATTCGAGAGGGTTACGCGCTGGTGCGCGGCTACCTGGAGGCGCATCGAGATGAGATCGATGTCGCCGATCCGGACATCGCGGCGTTCATCTGCGTAACCGTCGTGGAAGCGCTGACCCATGCCGCAGTTCTGCGTCGACCGGACATGCTGAGCGACGGAAAGGCCGAACAGTTCGTGGAGGACGCGACGCGCCTGTTGGTGGGTTACTTGCGAAAGTCGTGATGACCGCGAAGAGTCCCTTCAGAAGAAGTGGGGCGCGCGAAGACGCTTGGGCAGCTCCGCCCGGCCGCTATTCTCTTGAGAGCGTCAGGTCGGCGAGGCGCTTTGGCGCGACCAGCTGATAGCTGCCGCCGACCAGCCTGCTCACTTCGTCCCAGTCGATTTCTCCGACGTCGAGCCGCAGCGCGACCCATCCCTTCGGGCCGACGTA
>DATJWT010000388.1:0-3846 GCA_035500975.1 Binataceae bacterium (SeqCode) | reverse complement strand
AGAAAGACTGTTACGAGCGCTTGAGTAGATCGAGCCATTCGGTCAGTGCGGCGGTGGTGCTGGGGAATGCGAGCGCGTCCCAGGGAATTTCGTCGGGAGCGAAGTAGCGAATCTCCGGCGCCTCGCTTGATGGAGCGGGCTTACCGCCGTCGGGCTGTGCCAGGTATGTGATCATTTGCGCGTTGTGATTGGTGGGGTCGGTGTAGACGCCAAGCAAACGGTCGATCTTCGCGCGCAGGCCGACTTCTTCCATCGTTTCGCGCAAGGCCGCATCGATGGCGCGTTCGGCGAACTCCACGAATCCGCCCGGGAACGTCCATTTACCGAGGGCGGGTTCGTTGCCGCGCTTGAGCAGCAACACGCGGCCATCTTCGACCACGATGCACCCGACGATCAGCTTGGGCGATGGAAAGAAGACGAAGCCGCACTGCTCGCACACCGGATATTCGTTCCCGTCAGGCAGTACCGGCCTACGATCCATCGTGCCGCCGCACAGCGCGCAAAAGCGCACGTCGCGTGGAAACCGATGCTGCACGCTGTGATTGGCGTGAACCGGAGGCTTCTTCATCGCGATTTTCAGGCGGTCAGGCGGCGGACCAGCGCTTCGCCGATCATTATTATCATTGCGGCGATGATCAGAAATGAATTCAGCGACTCGCGCCGTTCCAGCGTGGGGCGGGAGAGTCCAGTTTCCAGCGCACCCGGATTCAAGCGTCCGCCGGTGGCGGCAGCGAGCCGTTCGAGCAGGCCGTAGTTGGGAGCGGGCCGCGGCAATTCGGCCAGGACGGCGGGACTGACGGTGTATGCTAGCGGGGGAAACGTAGCGGCCCTGGACCCGCCGGGAGCGCGGATACCGATGTAGTAGGTTCCGGGAGTGGGCGCGTCGATCGATCCCGAGTATTCGCCCGGCACTTGCTGTGAGAGCGCGGTTTCGTAACGCAGGTCGTGCGGACCGCTCGCGCTCACGTTCAGGACGTTCATCCCGCTGCCAAATTCGGACGAGTAGTCGTTCAGCTTGATGTTGATTCTGCCGCCCTGGTAGCCGAGCTCGACGTCGAACTTCTCCGCGTTCCGGGTTTCCGGCGTGAGCCAGTTGAACAGTCGATCCCAGACCGGCCCGAACACATTGGACCTGACCCAGTTTCCGGACCATCGGCCGTTCGCATCGGTGGTGACGGCCATGGTTTTTCCGCTGCCGTACTTCCAGCTCGCGATGAGTGGTTCCTTGTTGTCGCCGCGGTCAATGTAGGCGCTCAGGTCGGCATTGGGTTTTAGCTGCGTGGACACATAGCCCGCGAGCGGAGGCAGTTGCTTGCCGGCGAAATCCTTCAAAACGGGATCCGGGCTTACGGTATGAGGGGTGAAGTCCTCCGCCTCCTGCATCGTGGTTTCGCCGCCGTGCTGCTTGAAATCGGAGACGAACAACTCGGGAAGATTCTTGGGGCTGTCGGTCTGATAGAAAGCGCCGCCGCCGTATTTTGAAATCGATTCCAGTAGAGCGTCATTCGCTTCGCTGCCGATTGCGATGGTCGAGATGGTCGCGCCGCCTTCGCGATGCATGCGCGACACGATGTCGTAGTACATCGCCGGCGTACCGCCGGTCTCGCCGTCGGTGATAATGACGACGTGCTGGAGCTGCGCGCCGCTCCCGGCGAGCATGCGCTCCGACTCCTGCAAGGCAGGCAATAGATAGGTCGTGCCGTGCGCGACCAGCCGGTTGATCATCTGGTTGAGGTAGGGGCGGCTTTTGGCCAGCGTCTCGAGCGGCACCACGACGAACGGCTGCGAATCGAAGCCGACCACCGCGATGAGGTCGGAATCCTTGAGGGTCTTGCCGACGGTCTCCGCGGCGGCTTTTGCGTAGGTCAGCTTGTCCTCGCGTCCCATCGACCCGGATTTGTCGATAATCAGGACCAGCGCGCGCTTTCGTTCCTTGCGCTCCGGCGGCTTCATGACCACGGGCATCGCCTTGGCGAGCGGGCTCGCTTGCCACTGCCCGAGGCCGAAGCTCTCGTCTCCGCCGATCATCGCGACCGACCCGCCGCGCTCGATGTAGTTGACGAGTCCCTCCTGCGCGGCGGGCGCGAAGCGATCTTCCGGAACGTTGTTGAGAAACACGGCATCATATCCTGCGAGGCTGCCGTTCCATTGGCCGGCGCTGACCGGAACCACGGAGGCATCGAAGCCGCGCCGCTCCGCGACCGTTCGCAGATAGCCCGCATCCTTGTCGGAATCGGTGAGAATCAACACTTTGCGCTGCGCGCCGACCCCGACCCATCCCTGTAGCGAATCGTCCTCGAGGTACTTGTCCAGGCTCGCATCGTCGGCCTTGAAGGTCGCGCGATAGGACGCCAGGCCGGTGGCTTCGTTGCGAACCGGAAAATCAAAACGCTCCGCGCCGCGGTTCAGCGTGACCTTGCGCTCGCTGACGAGCGCATCGCCGCGATAGACCGAAATGGTTCCGTTGACCGGCCGCGGATTGAAATTGTTCATCGTCACGCCGAGCGCGAATGGCTCGGCCTTTTCGAGCGCGGGCGGGAGCGAGAGCTCGGTCATCGCGACGTTGGGAATCGAGGTCGCACCGGGAGGACTGAAGATGTTGAGGCGGATGTGCGCGGAGTTGAGCGCATTGATCGCGCGGGTCGAGTCCCCGATGTTTTCCCATCCGTCGGTGACCAGCACCGCGGGCCCACCCTCGGCCTCAGGGTCCGCGGCCAGCCGCACCAGGGCAGCCTCGAGATTGGTGTGATCGGGGCCGCATCCGTCGCATGCCGTGGTTTCGAAATCGGACTCGACTTCGCCGATACTGCGCGCGATGGCGGCGCCGGCAAAGATAAAAGCCGGGTCGCCGCTGCGGAGTTTCAGGTCGTCCTTAAGGAGATGTGCAGTCCACGCGCGCATCTCGGGCGTGATGCTTCCGGAGGCATCGACGACGGCGGGTTGCGTCGCGCCCTCGAAGTGCATGACCTTCTCCGGGCTTGCGATCGCGAGCACGAACAGCGCGAGGGCAAGCGCGCGCATCATCGGCGCCCAGATTTTTATCCATTCGCGAGCGTTGATCAGCGACCACGCCAGCACGATCGCCGGAATGATGAGCAGGTAGAGTGCCGCGGGCCGCGAGAGCGAGAGATCGGCGATGAAGGCGCGCGCGTCCACAGGCTACGCCTCCAGCGGCCTGCGCCGGCGCCGATAGACCACCATCGCTTCCAGTGCGCCGAGCGCGAGAATAGCGATGAGCACCCACGCGCTCATCGAGGCCTTCTCGGTGAAAATGCGCGTCGAAGCGTCGGAAGTCCGAGCTTCCACCTTGAGCTGCGGGGTGCTTTGAAAATCCGATACCGCGAGATTGTCGAGATTGACGGCGCGCGGAGTCGCAGGAATGTCCGGTCCGGAGAGTTCGTAGATGCCCTGTGCGGAGACCTCGGTAAAGAGGGTTCCCGGCGCGGCCTTGACCTTTTTCCCCGAGGGCAAGCGGACGGTGTCGACGCCGGCCGGCACGAGCCAGGGCTGGCCGGTGTGGTAGCCCGAACTCGCCGAACCCAGGCCGGCCAGATAACTCAGAACGTTGAGCGTCAGCACCGACATCGGGAGGTTGCGGCGCCCGAGGTAGGGGAACGGGTTGAATCCCGTGGCGATGTAGCGATGGCCTCCGCGTTCGCCGCGCAGCAGCAGTCCGCCGCCTTGTCCTGAAACTACTGCGGCCATCCACGGATGCACGCCGAGGAATTCACCTTGCGACAAGTTGAGCAAGCGGAAATTGACGGAATCGGTGAGCTGGTCGGTATTGCGCCATTCAGCGATTTGAATTCCCGAGGCGGGAGTGACGCTGAAATCGAAAACCGGATC
>DATJWT010000387.1:0-8379 GCA_035500975.1 Binataceae bacterium (SeqCode) | reverse complement strand
GCAGTATGCGTATAGCAGCTTGGCGCCGTGCCGAATGATTCCGCTGAACTCCTGCGCGGTGCCCGGCAGGAACCCGGGGACATCGACGAACGTCACCAGCGGGATGTTGAACGCATCGCAGAAGCGCACGAAGCGCGCGGCCTTCACCGATGCATCGATATCGAGACAGCCGGCGAGGAATGCCGGCTGATTCGCGACGATGCCGACCGAGTATCCGCCCAGGCGCGCAAACCCGATCAGCATATTGCGCGCAAAGTCTTTTTGAATTTCGAGGAAGTGACCCTCATCGACCACGCGATGGACAATCTCGCTCATGTCGTAGGGCTTGTTGGGATTCTCGGGAACGATCGAATCCAGCTCCGCGTCGCGGCGATTCGGGTCGTCGGTGGTCGTTACGAACGGCGGATCGTCGACGTTGTTCGAGGGCATGTACGAGAGCATCTCGCGCACGGTCATCAGCGCGCCCTGGTCGTCGTCGGCTTCCAGGTGGCAGACGCCGGACTTCTGCGAATGAGTATCGGCGCCACCCAGTTCCTGCATCGTCACGTCTTCGTGCGTGGCCGCTTTGATCACGTCGGGTCCGGTGATGAACATGTACGAGGTGTCGCGGACCATCACGATAAAGTCCGTCATCGCGGGCGAGTACACCGCGCCGCCCGCCGCGGGCCCCATGATCACCGAGATCTGCGGAACGACTCCCGATGACAGCACGTTGCGCAAAAAGATATCGGCGTAACCGGCCAGCGACACCACGCCTTCCTGGATGCGCGCGCCGGCGCCATCGTTGAGGCCGATCATCGGGCATCCGGTCTTCGCCGCGAGGTCCATGACCTTGACGATTTTCTCAGCAAATGCGCCCGAGAGGCTGCCGCCGAAGACCGTGAAGTCCTGCGAAAAGATGCAGACCCGCCGGCCGTCGATCGTTCCATAGCCGGTCACCACACCATCGCCAGGAACCTTCTGAACGTCAAAGTCAGCGATGCGATGAACCTTGAACTTGTCCAGCTCCACAAATGAACCGCGATCGAGCAGGAATTCGATACGCTCGCGCGCCGTCATCCTGCCATTCGCACGTTGCCGTTTGAGCCGTTCTTCGCCGCCGCCAAGCTCGGCCTGGCGCGACAATTCATGAATTCGCTCGATATTTTCCTTAAGTCCCATGCCTGTTTCCGGGGCAAACGAAGATGATATTGCGCCAGCGGTCAGCCGCGCAACGCAATTGCCGCAGAATAGATACCGTATGTTTAACTGCGGTTAAAGGCGCGGACCGAGAGCGGAAAACCGGGCGAAACTCGATCAGATAGTCTCGATTCCCTGTCGTTCCGGAGAAATCGCTTCGAGTTCCTGGCCCGCGGTTTCGGGAAATCCGAAGTACATGATCAGCGGCGCAAGCATCCAGACGACGGTCATGTAGGTCACCGCCGTCCAGTGCGAGTGCGTGTATGAGTACAGGAGCGCCTCGATGAGAAATCCAACTGCACCGCCGGTGGTCCCCACGACTGCCAGCGCGCTGCCCGCGGTCGATCGATGGGAAGTCGGGAACAGTTCCGCGCTGTACGCGGCAAAAATCGTACTGGCGGCAGTATCAAAGAAGAGCTGGAACACCCATGCCGGGATCACGCTCCAGCCGGGAGCATTGTAAATCCAGATCGTCATCACCGGCGCAAGGAAAAAGCACAGGGATCCCATGTTGCGCCGGCCGAAACGATCGCTGAGGCGGCCAATGACGATGTGTCCCAGGATCCCGATTCCGCCGCCGAGGAAGTAGAGCTTGGTGACGTCGGCCGGGTTGTAGCCATGCGCGTTCTGGAGGAACAGCGGGAAGAAGAAGCCCGCGGCGTTGCCGCCCATGTTGCCCAGGAACGTGACACCGAGAAGCATCACGAGCCGTCCGGGATAGGCGCGAAACAGCGCCGCGACAGGTTGAAATACGGTGGTCGGATGCTTCGAGGTGTGCTCGCTCTCCTCGAACCGATGGCTCTCCGGCAGCGCTCGGCGGAGCGGGATGATCACCACCAGCGGAATCAGCGCCAGCGCGTACAGCCCGCGCCATCCGTACGGGATGTGATTGACCGTCCCGAATATGATCGCCGCGATTCCGTAGCCGACGGAGCTGAGCGCACCGAGCAGACCGATCGTCCATCCGCGCACACCTGAGTCGACTTCTTCGACCAGGATGACCAGAGCGACGGTGGTCTCGGCCCCCGCGAAGCCGCGCGAGAGCATCTGGAAGATCACGAAGGTGCGTTCGTTGGAAGCCAGGGCGGTGAGCCCGGTAAAAATCGTGTAGCCGAAGATGGTGTAAAGCAGCAGGCGACGGCGGCCGAACACGTCGGCAAGCGGAGTGATCAGAAACGAGAGCAGGTAACCCAGCCTGATAATGGACGCCATTACGCCGAGATGGCCCTCGGCGATCCTGAGCCCCTTCTGAATCTGCTTCAGCGCCAGGCTGAACAGGGCGCGATCGTACTGGTCGAAGAATCCCGCCGTGATGGCGATCAGGAAGACCCGCCACTGGCGGCGGGTGAATTCCGGCGTACGGCCGAACAGCCCCAGGTTTACGCTCGAGCGGCGCTCGTCAGGCGCCGTCTCTATCGCAATCGCAGTCTGGGGCTCATCCATCGGCGACCAACTCTCGCAACGGTTAGCGACACGTCACCTTAAGCGATTCGAGACCGCGCAGGAAATATGAGCCTTTGTAGCTCAGCGTCTCACCTGGTTTGGCGAGCTCGAGATGCGGGCAACGACGCAGCATCTCTTCGAAAACGATGCGTGCCTCAAGACGCGCCAGGGGCGCCCCGATGCAGAAATGGACGCCCTCGCCGAAGGACAGATGCTCGTTAGGTTCGCGAGCGATATCGAAGCGCTCCGGGTCGGGAAATTTCGCCGGGTCGCGATTGGCCGCAGCCAGGATCATAAAGGCAACAGCGCCCGCCGGAATCTCGACACCTCCGAGGCTCACCGGATTCTTCGGGAACCGGCCGGTGGACTGAACCGGCGGATCGAACCGCAACATCTCTTCAATTGCCCGTGGCAGTAATTCCGGTTCACGCCGAAGAAGCTCGAATTGATCCGGATGGCGCAACAGAGCCAGGCTGCCGTTGCCAATCAGGTTGGTTGTGGTTTCATTGCCGGCCAGCAAGAGCAGAACGATGAACTGCAGCAGGGCCGGTTCACTGAGCGCGTCAGCCTGATCGCGCGCGGCGATCAGCGCGCTCACCAGGTCAGGCCCGGGCTCTTTGCGACGCCTGGCGACTTCTTCAACGAAGTAGCTGATCAGCGACATGAACGCGCTGATCGCATCAGGGGGCGGCGCCACGGTGGCCGAATTGCCCGCGTCAACGATGCGATCCGACCAATCCTTGAAGGTCGCGTATTTGTCCGAAGGAACCCCGAGCATTTCCGCGATGACCATGACCGGCAGTACGTTGGCGAGATCCGCCATCACGTCGAACTCGCCGCGGGTTGCGGCGTCGTCAATCAGCTCGCGTGCGATTTGACGAATACGTGGTTCGAGATCGCGGATGCGGCGCGGTGTGAACTCGCGACTAATCAGTCGGCGCAGGCGCGTATGCTCTGGCGGATCCTGGCCCAGAAGATCACGCGAGTCGCCGAATGGCTGAAACGCCCCGGGTGCGGGCGGCGGTGGAACACTCGAGAAGTTCTGGTGGTCGCGCATCGCCGCGCTCACATCGGCATAGCGAGCAACCAGCACCGCGTGCACGGGCCCGAGAGTAACCAGCGGCGGAGGACCGCTGAGCAACGCGCTGTAGTGCGGATAAGGGTTGGCGCGGAACTCGGGATCCCACGGATTGAAGTATGGTGCGCTCCCCGCCATTGCTCGCGGTCCCGCCGACGCCCCTTACTCCAGGGCCATCTCGAGTGATTGCAGCCCGCGCAGGAAATACGAGCCTTTGTAGGTCAAAGGCGCCAAAGGATCGTATAGATGCAGCTTCGGGAAGCGACGCACGCTTTCCCCGATCGCGATGGTACCTTCCAGGCGCGCCAGCGGCGCGCCGATACAGAAATGGATTCCCTCGCCGAACGCGACGTGGTCGCGCGTCTCGCGCGTGATGTCGAAGCGGTCGGGATCGGGGAACTGCGCGGGATCGTGGTTCGCCGCCGCGAGCAGGATGAAGCATTCCGCGCCCTTGGGAATCACCGTGCCGCCGATATCGACGGCATCTCCGATCGCGCGGCGCGAGGTCGCCTGCACCGGACCGTCGTAACGCAGCATCTCTTCGATAGCATTCGCATCGAGCTCGGGGTTGCGCCGCAGCAGTTCCATCTGATCCGGATTGCGCCCGAGAGCCAGCATGCCGTTGCCGATCAGATTGGTGGTGGTTTCATTACCGGCGAGCAGCAGCAACACTACGAACGCGAGTAGTTCGTCGGCCGTCATCGCCTCGTTATCGACGTGTGCCGCTACCAGGGCGCTGATCAGATCGGGTCCGGGCTGCGTGCGGCGCTTTTCGATCTCGTTCAAGAAGTAGGAGCGCAGGTCGTCGATAATCGCTACCACATCGTCGGGAATCGGCTGCCCGGGGAGCGTGTTGCCGCCGGCCACGATCATGTCCGACCAATGCTTGAAGGTCTGGTAGAGCTCGGGCGGAACACCCAGCATTTCCGCGATCACCATCACCGGCAGCACGTTGGCCATATCCGCCATCACGTCGAAACTCCCCTTGCGCTCGATATCGTCGAGCAGCTTGGCGGTGATTTCGCGGATGCGCGGTTCCATCTCGCGGATGCGTCGCGGGGTGAAGTCCCGCGACACGAGGCGGCGCAGGCGAGTCTGCACCGGCGGATCGGAAAACAGCATCGTGGCCGCGCCGCGGAACACTCCCCGCCTGCGCACCTCGGGATTGTCGTTTTGCACGCTGGAGAAACGCGCGTTGTCGCGCAGAATCGCGGTTACATCGGCGTGCCGCGCCACGATCACCGCAGGCGCGCCGAAGAGGTCGATGATGCGCGGCGAGCCCTCGTGCAGCGCGTGATAGTAAGGATAGGGATTGTCGCGAAACGACTTGTCCCAGGGGTTGAAGTAGATTCCGGTCGTAGATTGCGTTTGCGTTTCCATTCTTCAGCTCCAGGTCAAATTATTCTTGCGATAGCGGGTACGTGCCGCAGCGCGGCGACGGTCGCCCAGCTCAATGCGAACACGGCCCCGAACACCAGCGATGCTTTCGCGATGGCCGGCAGATCCACGTTCAGCAGCGCGTATTGCAGCCACACCACGAACAGGTAGTGCACCAGGTAAATTCCGTACGAGTTGTCGTTCAGGCTCTCGACGATTGCGTAGCGCCGGGTCGAGAAGCGCAAAAAAATGGCGAGCATCGCAAAGCTGATCGCGGCGCACGAGATTACGAACCAGCAGCCGTACGACCTGACCGGCGGCGATGCCTTGCCGATGGTCACAAGGAAGGCGAAGAACGAAAGCAAAGCCAGCAACACCCAGAGCTTCGATTGGCGCGCGAGTGCGCCGCCGGGAGCGAAACCGCTGCGGTCCAGGCCGTAGGCGCCCACCGCGACGCCGGCAAAGAAGTAGACCGCATAGTGGAGCGCGCGGCACGCTTGAATCGCCAGCGGACCCAATGCGAACCAGTATGAGGACCCGAACGCGATCAGCATCGGGAAGAACGCCGTAGCTGAAACCGTCACCAGGACCAGGAAGAATATTGGCGGTTGGGCGAAGATACGGGCCCGCGCAGGCCCGATTGAATCCGCGGCGCCCGGCATCGCCCAATACAGGAGCGCAGCGAGGCAGTCGTAGGCGAGCAATACGGCGACGAACCACGGCGGCCCGGAACCCCAGGGTCCAACCAGGATGGTGTCACGCCAGAATCGGAAGTAGCCAGGCGCCGCTCCTGTCATCAAGTAGGACGGGTAGTACGCAAGCGGCATCAGAAAAGTAACTGCGATGGCGAACGGAAGGCCAAGCCGAAGCATGCGGTCGCGCAGGAATTGCGGGGGGCGCTTGCGCGCCAGGCTGGGCCATACGAACAACCCCGAAACAAAGAACATCAACGACATGAAAAACGCGTCGTTGAACGCAACGAGGATGTCGAATCCAGGCCACCGCCGGGAATCGACGATCGGGGCGGTCGACCAGAGATAGTGTTCGGGGTTGAAGTGGCCGAAGTTTACATACGCAAGCACCGAGTGATGCAGCAGTACGAGCACGATGATGAAGGTGCGAAGATAGTCGATCGCGACCCCTCGCCCGCCGCGGCTCGCCTGGACCCCCGACGCGCGTGAGCCGGGCAGAGTGATTCTCTCAGCGGTTGCTGCCATTCGAATTGCCGTCAGGTACCCCGTCGAAACCAATGGCAAGCTCGATGCCATCGGAAAAGCGTTGCTCCGTCGCGCAAAGCCGCGCGGAAACCCGCAGTACCGATGCTGCGTGCAGCCACTTTCTGACGGCCTCGGCTCAACTTATGGCCATCTCGAGATGGGCCAGGCCGCGCAGGAAATACGAGCCTTTGTACTTGAGAGGCGCGCCGGGGTTGGCGAGGCGAAGCTTCGGAAAACGCTCCAGCATCGTCCCGACCGCGATCGCACCCTCCATCCGCGCCAGCCCCGAGCCCAGGCAGAAGTGAATGCCCTCGCCGAAGGCGACGTGGCCGCTTGCATCGCGCGTGATGTCGAATTTGTCAGGATTCGGAAAATGCGCCGGGTCACGATTGGCCGCCGCGACTATCACGAATGTTCCCGTGCCCGCCTTGATAACAGTTCCGCCGACGTTGGTGTCCCGGGTCGGGGTGCGAAAGGTGGATTGCACCGGGCCGTCGTAACGTAACATCTCATCAATCGCCCGCGGCATCAGCTCCGGCCTCGCCCGTAGCATCGCCAATTGATCAGGGTTCGATCCCAACGCGAGCATCCCATTGCCAATCAGGTTGGTGGTGGTCTCGTTACCGGCGAGCAACAACAGCACCACGAATGCGAGTAGCTCGCCCGCGCTCAATGCCTCGTTCTGCTCGTGCGCCGCAACCAGAGCGCTGACCAGGTCGGGACCGGGCTTGCCCCTGCGCTTGTCTATCTCCTGCGAGAAATATCCGCGCAGCTCTTTCATCGCGGTCACGATATCGTCCGGCATCGGCATGCCCGGAAGCACATTGTCCGATTCGATAATCTTGTCCGACCAGTGCTTGAACGTCTGGTAGAGGTCCGGCGGCACCCCTAGCATCTCCGCGATCACCATCACCGGCAGCACGTTGGCGATGTCCGCCATCACGTCGAGACTGCCCTTGCGCGCGGCCGCATCGACGAGCTGCGCGCTCATTTCGCGGATGCGCGGCTCGAGCTCGCGGATACGCCGGGGCGTAAAGTCGCGCGAGACCAGCTTGCGCAGGCGCGTATGCACGGGTGGATCCGCTACCAGCATCGAAGGGTCTTCGCCGAACAGGTTGTTCTGCTCCTCGAAGTTGCCGCCACCGAGTTGAGCGCTGGAAAAGTTCGCGTGATCGAGCAGGACCGCGCGAACGTCAGCATAACGCGCGACCAGCGCGGCATCGCCCATCAGGTTGATAATCCGCGGCGGACCATCGTAGAGCGGCTTGTAATGGGGATATGGATTGGCGCGATAGTTCTCATCCCACGGATTGAAATAGATTTCCCTGGCTTGCGCGATCGAAGGTATCGCACCCATTTGTCCTGCTCCTCTCAGTTGGGGGCGCTCGCTGAGCGCGCGGAATTGAGAATCGAGGCGGCCAGTTTCTTGAGCCACGCGATTGCGCGAACAACTTCGGGCGGATCGTCGCTGGCTTCAGGAAGCAGCTCGCGCTCGAGTGCGAGCGCTTCGAGCTGACCGAAGACCAGGTCGATCAGTGCTTCCAGCTCCTCGCCATGTCCGGCGGGCCATTGAAGAATCTCGGTGAAGCCATGATGGATCTTTTCGCTGAGTTCCCTGCCAGCCGCGAGCACCGGCTCGCGCAGCGTCGGATCGGTCCGGCTTGCGACTACCAATTCGAGCCACGCGTAGAAGGTCGGGCTCTTGAAAATCGGCCAGAGCAGATCGATAAGCCCGCGCAGCCGCGCTTCCGGACTCCCTGCCGGCAGTTCGCCGGACAAGCGCCGGACTTCTTCGGCGCGAAGCGCGAAGACGTATTCGAGCGCCTTGACGACCAGTTCGTCCTTGGTGGGGAAGTGATGGAGCTGCGCGCCACGGGAGACTCCCGCGCGTGCAGCTATTTCAACGGTGGTGGTTCCCGCGTAGCCGCGCTCGTAGAGACAGGCTACGGTTGCATCCATGAGCCGTCGCCGGGTTTCGGCGCTGCGCTCTTCCTGAAGGTTAGGCATAGCTTTTCCGAATCCTCTCGGCGATGGATATTACCATCGTGCATGACTGTTGCAAGCAATCAAGACTGTTTGTTTTGA
>DATJWT010000386.1:0-3056 GCA_035500975.1 Binataceae bacterium (SeqCode) | reverse complement strand
GCTCTTCGGCGCGCTCAGCGTGACCCGGCTCGCTCATCCGAGCACGCAGGCTACCGGTTCTCCGCCCCAAGTGCGACGGCCTGTCACGGAGTAGCCGATCGGTGTGCGCTGCGGTACGATCTCGCGGTCGTTAACGAACCTGGCGTCCTTCGACTGGGCTGCACGAATGAGAATGAGACCTGTCCCGGATTCTTTAGGCCATTGGCGTTGCGGTTATAGGTCGCGCCTTTTTCCAATCGTTGTTGCGATCGCAATTTTCCTCCTCGGCCTACCGGCACTTGCTCATGCCCAGACTCCGGCTGGAAGCGTCACGGCGCTGATGGGAAGCGCGAGCCTTCAGCGCGCCGGAAGTATGATCAGCGTAACGGTCGGGCTGGCAGTGCAAGTCGCCGATCGGGTCGTGGTGGCCCAAGAGAGCAAGGTCACGATTACGCTGAGTGACGGCAGCCTGCTCGAGGCGGCATCGTCGAGCACCATAGTTATCGATGAAGCACTGCTCGCTGCCAGCGGCGAGCGCGTGTCCACCAAGGTCCGCCTGCTGGGAGGGCTCTTGCGAGCGGTCGCGAAGCATTCCGCCAGCGGCAAGCTTCCCAACTTCGAGGTGCACACTCCCAACGCAATTCTTGCCGCCCGCGGCACCACCTTCGACACGCAGTACGCGGAAGGAACCCAGCGCTTTGGATACGGCAGCACGACGCAGTTCACTGACGAGAAGACCCTTAAGGGAACGGTTGGTGCCCGGAACGCAACCCAATCAGTTTCGGAAGAGGTTTCGATTCCGGCCGGGTACGAAACCACCATCGCCGGCACCTCTGCTCCAACCTCGCCGGGTCCCAGCAGATTGACGGGAATTCCCTGGCAGGGACTTGGTGCCTTGAGCGCGACCGAACCCGAGCCGGGGATGGTCGCCCCTCCACCCGTAGGCGTGGACGCTCCGCCACCGCCGCCGCCTCCTCCTCCGCCTCCACCGCCACCACCGCCTCCGCCGCCGTCCGTGTTTTGAGGCAGACACGGTTCTTGAAATGCGCAAGCTGGCGCCCCTGGCGGACCGCGATACTCTGGTCGTCTGATCGCATGCCGGACCCGACTCCGCGAACAAGATCATTCAGCACGACGGCGCGGACCATGCTGCTTGGCATCGCCGTCATCGCGGCCGTATTCGCGATCAACTACCTGCATCCGGCAGTGATGGAGATCGCCGAGTTGGCTGCCGGCGATCTGCGGATGCATTCGCGGTATCAAGTTCCTCCCACCGGCTCGGTCGCGGTGGTGGCGATCGACGACGACAGTATCTCGAAGCTTGGGCAATGGCCGTGGCCACGCAGCGTGATGGCCGGGTTGATCTCGACGCTTGGCGACTACCAGGTCGCGGTCATCGGGATGGACATACTTTTCCCCGAGCAGGATCACGTCGACCGTGAGCGCCAGGCGCTGGCGGAAAAGCTGGCCGCATCGGGAGTCAGCCAGGCAACCGTCGCCGCCGCGATGGGGCGCGACAACGACGCGGCGCTCGCCGATGCCCTGGCACACCAGGGTTCGACCTACCTTGCCTATCCCTTCGAGAGGCATTTCCTTGGGGCGGAAGAGAATCCGGTGGTGCGCCGTGCCTTCGCGCGAAAGATTCGCAATCCGGCGCCGGTGGCCTACACGGTCCTGCGGCCGCGCGGTCCACTGCCGGAGGTGATTTCTGCCAATGCCTACCTGCCTCCTATCCCGATCCTTGCACAGAGTGCTCGCGGCACTGCATTCGTCAACGTGGATCACGATGTGGACGGCTCGCTGCGGTCGGTGCTCACGGTCGTCAAATTCGACGATGTGTATTGCGCGCCGCTGTTTCTTTCCCTCGTCAGTGCCTACCGGGACCACGCACCGCTGATGCTGTCGCTGACCAACACGGCGGTCGGCGGGGTGACGGTCGGGACGGCAAAGATTCCGGTCGATGAAATTGGCCGGATGCTGGTCGACTTTCGCGGCCGGCTGGGAAAGATACCTACCTTCTCCGCGATCAATGTCCTGTCGCACAAGGTCCCCGCGGAAGCCCTCAAGGGAAAGATCGTTCTCGTCGGAGTCTCGGCTTTTGGACTGGGCGACCGGGTGGTAACTCCCCTCGGCAGCAATGTCCCCGGGGTGGAGGTGCAGGCTTCCGCGGTTGACAACGTGTTGTCGGGAAGATTCGTGCGGCGCTCGGAAGCGACGGAAGGTGAAACGTGGATCTTCGCTCTGCTGCTGGGACTTGCGGTCACGGTCGCGGTCGGCGAGCTCAGCGCGGTCCGCTCGGCGATCGTCGGCCTGGTGCTGTTGGCCGGCTATATCGCATACGCGCAGTACAGGTTGCTGGAAGGCGGAGTGATGATCGGCGTCATCCTGCCCGCGACCACGGTGATCGTCACCGATACCGTCCTGTCGGGCTATCGCTACGTTACTGAAGACCTGAAGAAGCGACGCCTGCGCCGCGCGTTTGTTCACTACCTGGCCCCCAGCATCGTCGATCAGCTCACGGAGGACGGCGTCGAACTCAAGCTGGGCGGTGAGGAACGCATCATCACCGTGATGTTCGCCGATCTGACGGGCTTCACTGCGGCATCGACGCATATGAATCCCGAAGCGCTGACCGGCAAGGTCAACCGCTACTTCGATGTGATCGTGAAGCCGATCGATGACACGGGCGGTTACGTCGAGCGTTTCCTGGGTGACTCCGCCCTGTGCTTCTGGAATGCACCGCTCGCGAATGAACGACATCACGTTCAGGCGGTGCGAGCCGCATTTGCCATTATCGAGGGGGTTCGGCGCGCACGCGAGGAAGACGAAGCCCGCGGCGAAACCGGCTTCACCATCAAGGTCGGCATCAACACCGGACCGGCGGTCGTTGGCAATATCGGCAGCAAGAACCGGTATTCGTACACCGCGATGGGCGAGGATGTGAATCTCGCGGCGCGGCTGGAAGGCGTGCCACCGCTGTATGGATGCCTGATCGTGATCGGAGAACACACCGCCGCCGTTGCTCGAGAAGAGTTCCTCTTACGGGAACTGGACTGGATATTGGCGAAAGGCGCGGC
>DATJWT010000385.1:0-2197 GCA_035500975.1 Binataceae bacterium (SeqCode) | reverse complement strand
AACTCCTCGTTCGAGGTCGCCGCGGCGATCGCGGGCGTGCGCGTCGCGCCGAGCGCCACGCAGTTCGCGGTGATCGAGAAGCGTCCGAGCGCCTTGGCCATCGCGCGCATGAACCCCGCCGCGCCGGCTTTCGCGCCGGAGTAGATTTCGAGATTCGGCTCGCCCACCCGGCCCGCATCGGAGATGACGGTGACGAGCTTGCCGTAGTTTTTCTGGATCATTCCCGGCACGGCGTGGCGCACGCAGTTGAGCACACCGAACAGGTTGGTGCCGAGGAATGCATTCCAGTCTTTCGGCTCCTGCTCCCAGAACGGTTTGCGCGAGACGGCACGCGGGTCGGCGCCGGCATTGCCGGCATTACTGACGAGGATATCGACGCTGCCGAAGCGCTCGCGCGCCCGGTCAAACATGGCGCCGACGGACGCGAAGTCGGTGACATCGCATTGCACGGCGAGAGCGGCGCATCCCGCACGCTCGACTTCCACGGCGACGGCTTCGGCGCGCGCCAGCACGAAATCGTTCACCACTACGCCGCCGGCGCCGTAGTGGGCAAAGTGCAGGGCGACCGCACGGCCGACGCCCTGGCCAGCGCCGGTGACGAGGCCGATATGGCCTTTGAGGTCGAGGATATTGGTGCTCATGGTTGGGCTCCTTTTGGCGCGGAATTGGTGGCGCGGGCGAAGATGCCCGCGCGTCGTCGGCGGGCACGGCGGCCCGCCCCACTATTTTTCCGGAGAAGCTTCATTGGAGGATTCCGTCCGCAGCAAGACGTTCGATGGCCTGTTCCGACAAGCCGCAGACGTCGCGGAGGATTTCGGTGGTGTGCTCGCCGATGCGCGGGCCGCGGCGGGTTGGCGGGTTCGGGGTGCGATCGAAAGATGGGCGCGCGCCTTCGATTTCGCACTCGCCGATTACCGGATCGTCGATCTTCACGAAGTGGCCGACGTGGCGCAGGTCGGAATCGCGCGCGAGGTCGAGGCCGCGGCTCACGATATGCGCCGGGATACGGGCGGCCTGCAGCTCGGCCTCGACCGCATCGCTCTCGCGCGTGCGGGTCCAATCGGCAATCGCGCGATCGAGATCATCGCGATTGCGCAGCCTGCCGATGATGGTGTCGAAGCGAGAGTCGGCCAGCGCGCCGCCGATCAGATTGCGCAGTGCCGTCCATCGATCCTGCGCGGATGCATCGATGGCGACCCATCGATCTTTGCCAACGCAGGGATAGACACCCTGCGGTGCGGCGAGCGGAGACCCTGCCGCGCCGCGGCGCTCGGGGACACGACCGTTGGCGGCGAACTCGTAGTACGCCGGCATCATGAATTGGATTCCGCATTCCGCCTGGGCCGGATCGATGTAGCATCCAGCGCCGGTGCGCGACCGATGGTGCAGGGCAGCGAGAATGCTCGCGACGATGAAGCGCGGCGTGACCGCATCGGTCCACGGACCCCACGGACCGCTGGGCGGACGATCGGGCCATCCGAACTGGTAGGTCGCCCCCGACATCGCCGCGCCCATCGTGCCCACGCCGCTGGTGCCTTTGGCATCGGGACCGGTCTGTCCGAGGATCGCGGTGGACGCCATGATGATTTTCGGATTGCGTGCGCTGAGATCGGGATACGCGAGATGGAGGTCATCGAGAACGCCGGGGGTGAAGCTTTCCAGGACGACATCGGCCCATTCGCAGAGGCGCAGGACGAGATCGCGGCCCTGGGGCTTGCGGATATCGAGCGCGAGGCAGCGTTTGCCGGCATTGAGGTTGTGATAGCTCACGGAGCGCTCGGGGCCCATCTTGCCGTCCTTGAACGGGCCGAGGGTGCGGACGGGGTCGATGCGTTTGGAGCTTTCGACCTTGATCACATCGGCGCCGAGGTCGGCGAGCGCGCGGCCGCTCGCGGGACCGACCATGACCCAGCTCAGGTCGAGGACGTGGATGCCGGTCAGCGGTGAGGTCATTGTTGTACCGTTGTAAGTCCGTGGTGTTGCGGACGATAGCTGGTCCGGGATTCCTCAACACAAAATTTCGGAATGACACGTAGCGTGTTGTTAGTGGTGAAAGTGTTTGGTGTCATTCCGAAACTTTTCGTTGAGGAATCCCGGATCCACGATGCTCGCGTCGACACCATTTTCGAGAAATCCCGCCATGCGTAACTGCTCTTCATATGATCCCGTGCGCGAACAGGGCCTGGATTTCGAGGCG
>DATJWT010000384.1:0-3890 GCA_035500975.1 Binataceae bacterium (SeqCode) | reverse complement strand
CAGGCGCCGCTGAAGAACGCCACCACTGCGAGGAGCTTGAGGCCGGCGCGCCGTTGCGCCGAAGTCCAGTAGAGCTTGATGAGGGAGGTGACCTTCGTCCATAGAATTCTGTCGAACTTATTCATTCGATGGTTTCACCTCACGGTCGCGAAAAGGGGCATGCCTGCCGCCAACCCGTCACTCAGGCAGATTCCTCGGCGCAAGCGTTGTTCCCCTGGAGCTTTCCCAATCGCGCCCGCGAAAGTCTAGCGCTCGCCGACAACTTTTTCTTGTCGAACGTCCGCTAACCCGCGTAACCCGCCGATCTTGGATCGCGTGTATCGCCCTACTCAGTCCAATCCTGCGGCGGCGCAGTGTGCTGGAGAACCGGCTGGCCCTGTTGCGGAAGACTTGGAGTTTGAGATGGCACGTCCGAGAGCCCCTGCGTCGATTCGCAGTACAGCGGCCCGCCGATTTTCAGCGTCCCCTCAACGATCAGCGGCCCCTGCACCGTGAGCGGACCGCCAATCATCAGCGACGTTCCGTAGGTCTGACCTGCGGCGCCGGAGACTTCTCCCTTCGGGAATGAGGTATTCAGCGGTCCGCCAACCGTGAGCGATTTCGCAAACACCGGCCCGTGTATAGTCGCCGGGCCTCCGATATAGAGGTTTCCTTGCACGTGCAGAGGACCATCGATGTTCATGGGTCCGCCGATCTTGGCTGCCCCCGCTACATCGAGGCAGGACGCGGCCGTCAGAAAGCAACAGCCCATCAGCAGTATTGTCGCGGCTCGTCTCATCGCGGGCTCGTCGAGCGCCTATCGCAGGCGGGCGTAGCTGATCATGTCGTTGGCATTGCCCGCGATATTCAGCGCACCCGCTGCGGGTGTGCATTTCACCGCACTCGCGCTGGTCGCATCGGTGCACAGGACAACGTTGGTGTCCCCGGTAAAACAATTGTCATGGACCGTCGCCTCGCCCTGCGTGAGCGCGATACGTCCGGCGCACTGGGCCGGGTCTACATGAATGTTCGCCGCGCCGAAGAAGCTCGCAGCGTTCAAATTCGTTCCACCCGACAAAATCGATCCACCCGATCCTCCACCGTTGGAACGCGGCGGACCGCAGCCCGTGACGAGCAAACCCACCAGCGCACACACTGCTACTAGTGCATCGCGA
This sequence comes from Binataceae bacterium (SeqCode), assembly GCA_035500975.1. Lineage (GTDB taxonomy): Bacteria > Desulfobacterota > Binatia > Binatales > Binataceae > JAFAHS01. Next base: position 2,736 of record DATJWT010000384.1, on the reverse strand, counting down.
TGCATTGTTCCCCTCATCCTGTTCAAGAGATTGAACCGGTGGTTATTCTTGCCCCGGCTCGGAGTTCAACGGACCCCCGACCACCAGCCGTCCGTCAACGATGAGCGAGCCCTGGACCGTTAGCGGCCCGCCAACTGCAAGAGACTTGTTATACGCCTGGCCGTCGGGACCCGGTTGCTCGCCCTTCGGCAGCGAGGTCTGGATCGGGCCGCCGACGATCCTCGTCTGCGCCTGCACCAAACCGTGCACGGTCGCCGGACCCCCCACATAAAGATTGCCGTGCACTCGCAGGGGACCCTTGACGTCCAGCGGGCCGCCGATTGCATCGACGTGCCCGTGCCAAAGATGCTTGAAATCGAACGCGTGCTGCTCGCTGACGAAAGTCCGGCTCATGAAGATCCGTTGATTGAAATGACCGAACTTCACCAGGACAGTTAGGAGCAGAGCCCCCAGCGCGATTATTCCGCAGAAGGTCAGCAGTGAATCGATCGGGTCTCGTCGATACATGGTTCTGCTCCCGTTCGTGGTCCTCGGCCCTGATGCGTTTCCATCGACTCGTCCGGTTATTGTTCCGGTTCAGAAGTAAGGGGGCCGCCGACTATTAGTCGGCCATCTACGACGAGCCGCCCCTTCACCGTTAACGGCCCACCGACGGCCAGCGTTGTCCTGAAGGCCTGGCCGCTGCGTCCCGGCGCTTCGCCGCGTGGCAAGGAGGTTTCGATTGGGCCGCCGACCGTCATCGCCCTGGCGTGTACCTGGCCAAAAACGGTCGCTGGCCCTCCCACATAAAGGTTGCCGTGAACCATCAATGGACCCTCCACGTCGAGGGGCCCGCCGACGCCCTCGAGGTGCCCAAACCACCGATGTTGAAAGTCCGCAGCCGCGTAGCTAACGCTCTGTACCCGGGAAAGGCCGACCAGAAGCAGAGCACCCAGCGCGATAATTCCGCAGAGGGTCAGCATTGAGTCGACTGGATCGCGTCGATACATCGCTCTGCTCCCGTTCAGCGATTGGCAGCCGTTAAACCGTTTCTCCGTTGTGCGGATGACCATTCACGGCGTCCGCGGCGTGAGTGAAGATGTCCATCGGCGCCAGCGGGGGCCGGCGACGGCGCTTCAATTCCGCGAGTTCCGCGGCGGCCTTGGTCTCCGCGTTGCGGCGGCGAATCTCGTCGAGCTTGGCATCGAGTTCGGAATCGCCAAGCTCCCGGCTAACTCCGGCTTGCGCGAGCGTGCGCTGGATCGATTCGCGGACTTCCTCGAGCGCACGCACGTCCTCGTCGTAGGAAAGGCTTTCCAGCGTTTCCTGGATTCGCACCCGCGCCTGCGCGTTACGCAGCCGCGCGAGCATCTGGACCTTCTCGACCTTAAGCTTCTCGATTTCGCCCTTGAACCCGACCAGGTTCTTCTTGGCATCCTCGGCTTCGCGGGTAAGATCGCCAAGTTCCTCGCGCAAACGCGCGCAGTCGGCTTCCAGCTCATGCTTGCGCTGGATCAGGATAAGCGCGCACTGATCCTCGTTCATGTCGGCGGCCTGCCCCGCCTGCTCATCGACTTCCTTGAGCTCCACCGACTTGGTGCGCAGCTCGCGCTCGAGCTTGTTGCGCATGTAGATGACACCGGCCGCGGCGCTTTTCAGCTGATGGTACCGGCGCAAGCGATCGCTGATCGCCGCCTCGTACACTGCCTCGGGATCGTGCGCCTCGCGCGCCCGGAGCCATCGCCGCAGCTTGCCGCCGATCAGGTTGATCATGCGTGAAATAAACATCGTCTTTCTCCTCGGCGCCCCCGCGGGCGCATCGACAGTTTCGTTTTTCCTCTACAGCCAGCGCCGAACGCGCGTCTTGTAGTCCACGTACCGCTGCCCGAACATCCGCTCCATCGTGCCTTCCTCGCCCGGAATCACCATCCGGTCCAGCCACACGAACAACGCGATCGGCGCCAACAGCATCACGATCGATCCAAAGAAAATCGCGAGCCCGAGCAGTGCCGTCACCAGCCCCATGTACATCGGGTTGCGAGTGAAGGTGTAAGGCCGCTCGACCACGAATTGCGACGGCTCGCCGTAGGGGTTCTTGGTGGTGTCACGCGCCTGGAAAATCGCCGCGGCGAAGAAGCACACCCCTACTCCGCCCGCCGTCAGCAGCAGTCCAAGGACCTGATGCGGCCGCGCATCGCCGTACTCGAACAGCGAATGCAGAATCAGGGTGCCGACCAGCAGACCACCCGCCAGCATCGGCGGATGAATCCGGTAGCCGCTCGGTGTGTTGCCTGCGATTTCAGAGGTATCCATCGATTCGCTCCCTCAGTCCTCGTCCGATTTCAGACCCAGCTCCGCGACCGTGATGCCGAGTTCTTTCATCTTTTGCTGAAAGCTCTGCCGGTACATCCCGGTCCGTTCCGCCGCGCGGGAGATATTGCCGCCGGTCGCGCGCAGGGCGCGGATAAAGAATGCGCGCTCCCAATCGCCGACGAATTTTTCTTTCGCCTCGCGAAAGGTCATACCATTCGATGCCGCCACTTCCGCATCTTCGCCTGCGCCGTTGCTCGAAATTGCGGCGACGGCGGCGGCGCCCTGCTCTAACGATTCAGGGTTGGATCCGCTGAACAGGTCCGCTGGCGTTATCTCGCTGCCTGAAGAGAGGATTACAGCCTGGTCGATGGCGGCCTTGAGCGATCGCGCATTGCCCTTCCACGATTGCTCCATGCAGGCGCGCATCGCCTCGGGCGTGAGCCG
>DATJWT010000383.1:0-10040 GCA_035500975.1 Binataceae bacterium (SeqCode) | reverse complement strand
GCCGGTCAACATCGGGAATCCCGACGAGTTCACCATGCTCGAGCTGGCCTCGATGGCCATCAAGCTCGCGGGCTCTTCGTCGAAGCTCAAGATGATGCCGCCGCGGCCCGACGACCCGATTCGCCGCAAACCGGACATCACCCTCGCCAGGAAGTTGCTCAAGTGGGAACCGAAGATCCCGCTGAAGATAGGTCTCGGGAGAACGATCGATCACATGCGAAGCGAACTCGGGCTGGTGAAAGCATAATGCCTGCCGCATTGATCACGGGAGCCTCGAGCGGACTCGGCGAGGAATTCGCCATCCAGCTCGCGCGCGAAAAACACGACCTCGTGCTGGTGGCGCGACGCGAAGATCGCCTGCGCGATGTGGCGGATCGCGCGCGCAGTCTCGGCGCCGGCAAGGTCACCGTCATCGCATCGGACCTCGGTCGGGCGGACGCAGCCGCCGATCTTTTCCGGCAAGTGGGCGCGGCCGGTATCGCCGTCGACTACCTCGTCAACAACGCCGGCTTCGGGACGCGCGGCAGGTTCGACCAGGTTCCGCTCGATCGCGAGATCGAAGAGATAAATCTGAACGTGAGCGCGCTGGTCGCCCTTTCGCGTTTGTTCCTGCCCGCGATGGTCGCGGCGAAAACCGGCACCATCATCAATGTCGCTTCCACGGCGGCGTTCCAGCCGGTTCCGTGGATGGCGACCTACGCCGCAACCAAGGCGTTCGTGCTGAGTTTCTCGGAAGCGCTCTCGACCGAGTTGCAGGGCACCGGCGTCACCGTACTCGCGCTTTGCCCGGGACCGACGCGCACCGAGTTTCAGCAGGTGGCCAGTGTCGAACACTCGGGGGTGCCGTCGTTCGCCTACATGGATGCGCCCACGGTGGTGCGCCAGGCGATCGAGTCGGCGAAGCGCGGCAAAGCAGTCAGGATAAACGGCGTGATCAATACGATAATGGCGCAATCGACGCGTTTTGTGCCGCGGGGGCTGGTGCGGCGGATTTCCGGCGCGATGTTCCGGGCCGATTCCTGATCACTCCGCTTGCGCTCGGGGCGCCGCGGCGCGAAGATCGCTTTAGTCCGGTTTAAATCCGATTCATTCGATGCTCAGATCGATGCCCATATTGCGGATTTCCGCATTCGCCGTGTTCGCGGTTGCCGTTTCGGCTTGCTCCACGCCGCCACCAGCAGAACCGCCTCCCGCTCCGGCGCCGGTCGTGGCCGCTCCACCGCCGCCGGTGCAGACGGCACACAGCCCCGACGAGGACTGGAACATCTTCCCCGATCCCACGACTGGAACGATCGACATCTACCACAAGGGCGAATATCTCGGCGTGATCGACGGCAGTGAGCCGGCAGAGCAGGACCCTCCGCTGCCGCACAAGTCAGATACCCAGCCGCCGCCCTCCGACCAGTAGGTCAGTCCTTCAGCAGGTTGCGCGCGATCACCACGCGCTGTATCTGCGAAGTGCCCTCGTAGATCTGCAGCAGTTTCGCATCGCGCATCAGCTTCTCTACCGGGTACTCCTTCATGTACCCGTAGCCGCCGAAGATCTGCACCGCATCGGTGGTGATCTTCATGCACGCGTCGGCGCTGAATGCCTTCGCATAGCTGGAGGTGACGTTGGGGCTCTCGCCCTGGTCCACCAGCCATGCGGCCTTGTAGGTCAGCAGGCGCATCGCTTCGATCTCGATCGCCATGTCGGCCATCATGAACTGGATCGCCTGGAAATTCGCGATGGGCTGCCCGAACGCGCTGCGCTGGCGGGAGTACTTGAGGCATTCATCGAGCGCACGCTGGCTCACCCCAATCGCGATCGCGCCGATTTCCGGCCGGCTCCGATCGAACGTCGCCATCGCGTATTTGAATCCTTCTCCCTCGCGGCCAACGAGCGCCGATGCGGGGATGCGCGCATCTTCGTAGAAGATCTCGGCTGTGTCGGCGGCGCGCTGCCCGAGCTTGCCGTGCATCCGCCGTCGCGTAACCCCACCGGTGGTCGCCGGAAAGACGAAGCACGAGATCCCCTTGTGCTTCAGGCGCTTGTCGCTGGTCGCGAAGGTAACGATCCAGTCCGCCATCGAACCATTCGAGATGAAGTGCTTGGTGCCGTTCAGCACATACTCGTCGCCTTCGCGGCGATAGGTGGTGCTCATCGAGGCGACGTCGGAACCCGCGCCGGGCTCCGTGATCGCAAAAGCGCAGAAAGAAAGCTTCTCGACCAATGCTCCGAGGTACGTACGCTGCTGCTCGGGACTTCCCGCCACCAATATCGGCAGCGTGGCGAGGTCGTTGGCCGCGATCGCATTGGTGATGCCGGCGCATCCGTAATTGAGTTCCTCCGCGATCAGGCAGGTGTCCAGGATGTTCAGGCCCGGTCCGCCGAGTTCCCTGGGAACTCCGAAATTGATCAATCCGGCCTCGAAAGCCTTTTCGCAAACATCGCGGGGAAAGATTTCCTTCTCATCGTATTCGCGAGCCCGCGGAATCATCTCCTGCTCGGCAAACTTGTGCGCGAGGCCCTTCAGCTCTTTCTGTTCTTCCGTAAGTTCAAAACCGAACATCAAATTTCCTCTTTCTTGCGATGCGCGACGGGGTCCGCAATTGGTGTTAACCGACTAAACGGGTCAAAGAAAGGGCTGCGGGCTCAATCGGCCTTACCCGGCGTGCTTGCCGTATAGCATCAGACCTTCCGGGTGATTCCCGTCAGGTCGCGGAAGTATTAACATAACAAGGTTGCATTGAGCATATTTTGGGACTCTCAGGGCGAAGCCCCGCAGGCTTCCGCCAAGTGGAAAGGGAGGGCCGCGGCATATCTGATGAGCGACTGGAAAAAGAATCGCGCCTCTCGCGACGTCCGCCTTTCCGCGGGAGGGCGCTTTGCCCAAGGCAAGATCGTTCGCGCGGGTGACAGCACCGCGCTTCTGGAAGCAGTCCTGCTCCCGGGAGATCGCGTGTGTCTTGAGGGCGACAACCAGAAGCAGGCCGATCACCTGGCGCAGGCGCTGGCCAGTTGCGATCCAGCCAAAGTGCACGACTTGCACATGGTGCAGTCGGGTGTGGTGCTGCCGGAGCATCTCGATGTCTTTGATCGCAAGATTGCGCGGCGGCTGGACTACTCGTACTCGGGCCCGCAGGGGGCGCGAGTCGCTAAGATGCTTTATGCGGGGCAGATCGAGCTCGGCGCAGTGCATACCTATCTCGAACTCTTCGCGCGCTACTTTATCGATCTAACACCCAACGTCGCGCTCATCGCGGCGATCAGCGCCGACCGCGAGGGCAACCTTTACACCGGCCCCAATACCGAAGACACGCCCACTATCGTTGAAGCTACCGCCTTCAAGGACGGCATCGTCGTTGCGCAAGTGAATAGCATCGAGGATCGGATCCCGCGCGTAGACATTCCCGGTGACTGCATTCATTTCATAATCGAGGCGCCTAAACCCTTCTACGTCGAACCCCTGTTCACGCGTGACCCGGCCGCGATAACAGAGATTCAAATCCTGATGGCAATGATGGCGCTCAAGGGCATCTACGCCGAATACGGCATCGCGCGCCTCAACCATGGAATCGGTTTCGGCACCGCGGCAATCGAGTTGATCCTGCCGACTTACGGCGAGGCCCTGGGACTGCGCGGCAAGGTAGCGAAGCGCTTTGCACTGAATCCGCATCCCACTCTCATACCGGCGATCGAATCCGGATGGGTGGAACAGATTCATGCCTTCGGCGGCGAGGTCGGGATGCAAGACTACGTGGCCGCGCGGCCCGACATCTATTTCACCGGCAGCGACGGGACCTTGCGGTCCAATCGCGCGTTTTCGCAGACCGCGGGACTCTATGCGTGCGACATGTTCATCGGCTCCACGCTGCAGATGGATCTCGCCGGCAACAGCTCGACGGTCACCGAATCGCGCGTGGCCGGGTTCGGTGGCGCCCCGAACATGGGCTCCGATCCGCACGGACGGCGCCATCCATCGCAGGCCTGGCTCAAGGCCGGACGCGAGGCGCATCGACAAGGAAACCCGGCCCTGATGCGCGGGCGCAAGCTTGTCGTTCAGATCGTCGAGACCTTCGGCGACAAGCTCGTGCCCACCTTCGTCGAGAAACTCGACGCGCTTGCACTCGCTGAAAAGCTGAAGTTGGACCTCGCCCCGGTGATGGTTTACGGCGATGATGTCAGCCACATCGTCACCGAACAGGGCATCGCCAACTTGCTCCTGTGCCGCGATCTCGCCGAGCGCGAACAAGCCATTCGGGGAGTCGCCGGCTATACGGAAGTCGGCCGCGGACGCGACAAGCAGATGGTCGCGCAACTGCGCGAGCGCGGCGCAATTCGCTATCCCGAAGACCTGGGAATCGATCCGCTCGATGCCGATCGCAGCCTGCTAGCCGCGCGCTCGATCGAAGATTTGGTGCATTGGTCAGGCGGGCTCTATCATCCGCCATCGCGATTCAGGAACTGGTGAGAAAGGACCGCCATGGAGAAATTTACCTTTCGCCACGCTGCCGCAGCCCGTCTGGCCGGCGCCAGGAAGCGGGCGATCGTCGGAGTGGTCGCATCGGGCAATCTCGAGGCGCTGTTTGAGCGGCTTCCCGAGGGTAACGATTGCGTGATCGAGGTAGCGACTCCCATCCAGGGCTATCGTGATTTGTGGGCCGAGGTCGTTAGCGATTTCGTCGAGCGCCGATCGCCGGGCGGACTTCGTGTCTCGATCAACGACGGCGGCGCCCGTCCCGATACGGTCGCGTTGCGGTTGGCGCAGGGCGCCCGCCTGATGGAGCGCGATTGATGGCTGCGGACACGATCGATACCGGCGAGATGCGCCGCTTTCGCGCGCTAAGCTGGTTCGAGGCCGGAGCCCGGCAGCGAATCTCGGCCCTGCTCGACCAGGACAGTTTCGTCGAGTTCATCGGGCCCGAGCAGCGTGAGACGAGTCCGCATCTGGCGCTGTTCAACCTGCCGGCTGCTTTCGACGACGGTATCGTGGTCGGCAAGGGACGTCTCGATGGGCACCAGGTTTTCATCGCGGCACAAGAAGGCCGCTTCATGGGAGGCGCATTCGGGGAGGTCCACGGCGCCAAGCTGGTTGGCCTGCTTCGCGCGGCGTGCGATGCCAAGGCTGCCGTTCGCGCCGTACTGATCCTCTTCGATACCGGCGGCGTGCGCCTGCAGGAAGCCAATGCGGGGGAATTGGCGATCGGCGAAGTAATACGCGCGATCGCCGCGGCGCGCGCCGAGGGTATCGCGGTAGTCGGACTGGTCGGCGGACGCGCGGGATGCTTCGGCGGCGGCGGAATCGTCGCGGGAACCTGCAGCCGTCTTGCGATTTCCGAGCAGGGGCGCATCGGCGTCACGGGGCCCGAGGTTATCGAGACCAACAAGGGCGTCGAGGAATTCGACTCGCGCGATCGCGCACTGGTTTGGCGTACCGTCGGGGGAAAGCATCGCCGGCTCATCGGCGGCGCCGATGTGTTCACAGATGGTTCGGTCGAAGGTTTTCGCCAGGCCGCGATCCAGTTGATCGTCTCCGGCCCGCGCTTCGATCTCAAGTTGATGCAGGCCGAGCAGGCGCGGCTGGCATCGCGGCTTGCCAGATTCGGAGACTGTGCGGACGGGCGCGAGGTCTGGAAGAAGCTGGGAATCCAGGATACCGCCCGGGTGCCGGAGATGCCGCCGTCGGATTTCATCGCGCTCGCCAATTCGGTGAAAGAGGCGAACCATGATGCTCGATGAAATCCTGCGCTCCCTGTTTCCGGGCGGACATGAGGTCGCCGTCGGGACCGATGGCCTCATTCTGGGAAGCGCCAGGCTTGGCGACGGAAGTCCTATCGCCGTCATCGGCGTCGCCAATCGCACGCCGCTCGGGGTAGAAGGCGCGCTCAAGCTGAGCGGCGCAGTACTCGACGTAGTCGCGGGCGGAGGTCCGCGGCCAATCCTGGTGCTGGTCGATTCCGACAGCCAGAGGATGAGCCGGCGCGATGAACTACTCGGACTCAACGAGTACCTGGCCCATCTCGGCAAAACTCTGCTGCTCGCCGATCAGCAAGGCCATCCGACTATCGGGCTTCTCTATGGACATTCGGCCGCAGGCGCATTCATCGCCAGTGCGCTCTCCACGCGTGTCCTGGCGGCGCTGCCGGGAGCCGCGCCTGCCGTAATGGATCTGCCCTCGATCTCGCGCGTAACGAAGCTTCCACTCGATCAACTCACGAAGATGGCTGAAACCACTCCTGTGTTCGCGCCCGGACTGGAAAATTTGATGAAGACCGGCGCGGTCCATGAACTTTGGGACCCTGCCCTGCCGCTCAGCGACCAGCTCGCGCGCGTCCTGAAGCAGGCCGACTCTGACTTACGCGATCGCCGCGATGAGCTTGGCGCCGAGCGGCAGGGCCGTATCAAGGCCGCTCAGATTGCGCGGCGGGTCCGCACGGAAGCTGCCGGTGCCTGAGCCCATTCGCCTGCCGTCGCTTCATCGGCACGATCTGCTGTGGGCCGATCCTGCCGGATGGAAAACGATGCTGCGGGTGCGTCCCGACCTGTCGGCATTGCCGCAGGTCGCGGATTGGGCCGCAAATCGATGGCCGCTGGTGGTGCGCCGCCCAGCTGCCACCGATCTGCCCGGCTTCTTGCCGGCCGCACTGGCGCTGCCTCCGGTCAGCGGCAGGCTGCGAATCGGAGTACAGCTCGATCCCGCGATCGTCACCGACCATCGCGGTCCTATGGCGATCGATCGCGCCCGCGGCGCGGCGCCCGCGCTGTGGCGGCCGATTCTCGATGCGCTGGTGGAGGTCGCGACAAGGCATGGAGCGCGGCTCACGGTGTTCGGCGGTCTTCTCTGGCAAGCGGCGACGGGACTCCCCTACCTGACAGAATCTTCTGACGCAGACCTGCTCTGGCAGATCAGCGCGACCACGAATCCGCTCGCGCTAGCCAGCGAGGTTGCCTCCATCGACACGACGAGCCCGGTACGGATCGATGGCGAGATCCTCCTGCTCGACGGCGGCGGGGTAAACTGGCGCGAGCTCGCGCGCTCGAGGCATGAAGTCTTAGTCAAGACCATGCGCGGAATCGAATGCCGCGCTATCGACTTCCTCTGCAAGCCGCAAGGTGCCGCCGCGTGAACCTGGAAACCGCCACGACTTCGCGGATTGCCCTGGCGTCGGGAACGATTGCACACCTGGCGGTCGCCTCACTCTTCCTGGAAATCGACACATGGCCCAAGCCGGGACTGGTCAGCCAGGTTGACGATGGAAGCCATCATGACATGGATGCCTCGATGCTGCGTGCGAGCGCCGCATCGCTGCGCCCGTTCTTCGCGATGCTGTTTGATGCCGGTGCGGCGGGATGCTCGATGGCGCCGCTGCGCGCGATCGGGCTGCGCGCGGAAGCCTCGATGCTGCGGGCAACCGGCGGCACTAATACCCATCGCGGTGCAATCTTCGGGCTCGGCCTGTTATGCGCAGCCGCCGGCGTGTCCGCCAGAGCGGGTATCGCGCGCAGCGAACTTGGAGAAATTGTCCACTATCGATGGGCCGACGAAATCCGGTGCGGCTCCGCGCTCTCCCGCAACCAGGGAAGCATCGCTCGCAGCCGTTTCGGCGTGAGTGGGGCGCCGGGCGAAGCCGCAGAAGGGTTCCCATCGATCTACAGGGTCGCCCTGCCCGCCCTCCGGACCGCTCGCAAGCTGCGCTTCGATGATGAGGAAGCCGCGCGCGTGCAGGCGTGCTTTGCGCTCATTGCAAGTGTGGACGACACCAACTTGCTCCATCGCGGCGGACGCGAGGGCCTGTCATTCGCCCAAGCTGCCGCCGCCGGTTTCCTCCGCGATGGTGGAGTCGCGCAGCCGGAATGGCGTTCTCACGCGGCAGCCATCCACCGCACGTTCGTGGCGCAACGCTTGAGCCCCGGGGGATGCGCCGATCTGCTGGCGATGACTTTGTTTGTCGATGCCCTTGAGTCTCGCTGAGCGGCGCCGCCAATGACATTTGCGATACTCTGCTCCGGACAGGGCGGTCAGCATCGAGAGATGTTCGCGTTGACAGGGCAAGCAGCTCCGGCTCAATCCGTTTTCGATGCGGCAACAGGTGTGCTCGATGGGCGCGATCCCCGCGACCTGGTTCAAAACGCCAGCGACGAGGAGCTGCATTCCGATCTCGTCGGCCAGGTCCTTTGCTGCACGCAGGCACTCGCAGCGTGGTCGGTGCTCCGGGAGAAAATCCAGGATGACGCGATCCTCGCCGGCTACAGCATCGGGGAACTGGCGACATGGGGCTGCGCGGGATTGTTCGATGCTCCAGGGCTGATGCGGCTTGCCCGAACTCGGGCACAATTGATGGATGCAACCGCAGGAAATGCCACCGGCCTGGCCGCGATCCGCGGTCTGACTCGCGCCACCCTGCAAGCGCTATGCGGCCGGCACGACGCCGAGATCGCAATCGTAAACGGCAGCGACAGTTTCGTGGTTGGCGGTCCGCGCGATGTACTCCCGGCTTTGTGCGAGGAGGCGACCCGCTCGGGCGCTCTACGCGCAGTCGTCTTACAGGTCGCGATCGCATCGCACACTCCGCGCCTGCGCGCGGCCAGCCCGCGTTTCCGTGCGGCGCTCGCCGAGGTCGCTCGGCCGCCGCGGATGCCCTCGGGTATCCGCCTGCTCAGCGGAATCGATGGAACTATGGTGATTGACGTGGAGGCCGGACTGGATAAGCTCGCGACCCAGATCTCTCATGCGATCGATTGGGCGGCGTGCCTTGAAGCGTGCCGCGAAGTGGGCGCTGACCCGATCCTTGAACTCGGTCCGGGCGCCGCACTGGCGAACATGGCGCGCGAAGCTATCCCGGGCGCGCGCTGTCGCAGCCTTGAAGAATTCAGGACGTTCGATGGAGCGGTGGCCTGGCTCAAGCGATAAGCGGTCTCGCCGCCCATTGAAAATTCGCCCCGCATGGCTAAGACTCGCCGAGGCTCCCGGACCTATTCGCCGGGAAGCATCGCATCCAACAAGGAGAACACGATGGCAATCGCAGTCGCAGCAAAAATCAAGGCCAAGGCCGGCAGTGAGGCGCAGCTCGAAGCCGCCTTCCGTGAGATGATCGCCAAGGTCCGCGCCAACGAGCCTGGCACCCTTTCGTACATCCTGCACAAGTCGGTACAGGATCCGACGGTCTTCTATTTCTATGAAACCTACGCCGACCAGGCCGCCTTCGATGCGCACGGCAAGACCGCGCACATGAAAGAGATGGGCGGGAAGATCGGCGCGCATCTCGATGGCCGTCCGGAAGTGATCGTGATGACGGAGCTCGACCGCAAGTAGTTGTCTTCCGCTCGCACTAACGGGCGGCCCTGGCGCCGCCCGTTTTCTTTTCCGAGATCGAAGACGAATTCCCTGGGAAAACTTGTGACCATGCGACTCCCCAAGCTCCTGCCGTTCATCGCCGCGCTCGCCCTGATCGCATCACGGCCTGGATTCCTGGCGGCCGCGTCCGCATCAGCAGAAGTCGACCACGAACTCCTGCGACAATCACTCGCAGACAAGCCCGGCACCGATGTTGTCATCGTTACCGCGGAGTATCCTCCGGGCGCCGGCACTCCACTGCACGAGCATCCCGGCCACACCTACGCATATGTCCTTGAAGGCGCCGTGGCTTCGCAGCTCGAGGGGCAACCACTCCGAACCTATACCGTAGGTCAGATGTGGTCGGAGGAGCCGCATCAGCATCACATCGTGTGCAAGAACGCGAGCAGCACCGCGCACGCGAAGTTGCTCGTGGTCTTTGTGATTCCGCACGGCGAAACGCTGGAGACATATCTGCCGGCAAAGTGAAAGCCGCCGGCGCATGGCCGTGCACCAATTCAAATTGAAACGCACCTTCTTTCACTTTGTAAAAGCGACACACTTCAGACCGTAGCGCGCTCGTTCACTCGCTGATTGTGGGCCGAATTTCGCTGGCATGCTCGATGCGTGCGTCCTACCGCTCAAAGTGGACTCGCGTACCGTCGCGGTCATTTAGGGAGAGGAGGAAGCATGGAAGCATCGACAGACCATACCCAGAATTCG
>DATJWT010000382.1:0-8952 GCA_035500975.1 Binataceae bacterium (SeqCode) | reverse complement strand
GAAACCGCGTACGCGATTGCCGCGCCGATGAGGCTGGGGATGATGAACGAATGACCGCCGGTTGTCTCCGCCACGAATACCACCGCGGTCAGCGGAGTCTTGTAGCCGGCCGCGATGAACGCCGCCATCCCCACCGCGGCGTACAGGTCCGCCGCGTTGCCGTGGACGATCGATTGTGCAAACGCCTTGCCGAGACAACCACCGGTCAGCACCAGCGGCACGAAGATCGCGCTGACCCCGCCCGAGGCGATCGAGAAGATCGAGGCCGTCATCTTGAGTCCCGCGAAATACACCAGCATACGAGTCGGATACGCATTGCTGAGCACCGCGCGAACTGCCTCGTAGTTGGGGCCAATCGGAATGAGTCCGTTGTTGTAAACGCTCACGAACGCGAGTCCGCACAGCGCCGTTCCCAGTCCGCCGATCACCAGCTTCAGCGTATGAGGCATGTGGCTCGCGACAAAGAATCTGCGCACGCGCCGGAACGTGATGTCGAAGACCAGCGCGATCAGTCCGATGCCGACGCCCAGGATCGCCGACCACAGCAGATCGATCGCTTTGAACGAGATGGTTCCCGAGAAGCCGAACAGCGGCTCGCTGCCAACCAGGCTGACCAGCGTCGCGTACGACACCACCGATGCGATTAGCGACGGCAGCAACGCCTCGTGCGCGAGGTCGTCCTTGTACGGCATCTCCAGCGCGAACACCAGTCCGGTCAGCGGCGCGCGAAACACCGCCGCCATTCCCGCGCCCGCGCCGCTGATCAGCATGATGCGCCGGTCGCGCGACTCCAGCCCGAACCGTCGCAGCCTGGTCCATAGCCACGATCCGATCGCCCCGCCGCCGTAGATGCTGGGACCCTCCATCGCGGCGCTGCCCCCCGAGCTTACCGTCGTGACCGCCGCGAGCAGCTTCCACCAGAACGGACGCATGTTTATGTCGCCCTGATGCTCATGGTACGAGCGGATGATTTCCTCGGTCGAATGCTCGTCCGGATCGGGCGTGCAGAACTGCATGATGAGTCCCGTCAGCAGGAATCCCGCGAGCAGGCCCGCGAGAATCATCCAGTGGTTCTGCAAATAGAGCGGCAACGCTCGCGCCCATATCAAATCGAGGATCACCAGGTTGATTAGCGTGATGATCAGTCCCGTCAGGACCCCGATGATGGGTGCGACGATCAGCCATTTCTGGATGTCGCGCGAGTAGGTTGCCGCCAGGTCCTCGTGGACCAGCGCCGTGTATTTTCTCAGGAGTGGATGATTGAAAAGCCTGGAATCGAAGATCCGTTGCAGCAAGTGCCGATTGACCTTTCTCCCTTGGACGCGGCTCGCGTTCCCCGGGGGCTAGCTGGCAAGGCTGATGAATAGACGCCCGACGCGGGCAGATTGTAGCACTCTGGCGCGGCTATCGATCACGCCTCCGCCTTTGGAATCGGCTGATGCTTTCGCTTGCAAATGACCAACAAAGGAGATTCGCGAAAAATATTTTTCTGACGCTTCTGCGGTGAGATAGAAGCTAAATATGGTTGCCTAAACACAAGTACCGGGTACTAGCCACCGTACTGACCGAACCAAACAGGCCGTCACTGCCTCGAAATTGATCAATTGGGGTCTGGTGTTTCCGATGGCGGTGAAGTAACTCCCTTGTGGCATCGTCAATAACAAGGTCATGGCAGACGAAGAAAAAGATCTCGCAGCCGGGGTTAGAATCTTCCTGGTTGAGGACAATCCCGACCACGTATTCATCGCGCTGACCGTGATGCGCCAGGTGCTCGGCGATGCGATCGAGATGCTGCATGCGCAGAGCGCCGAAGAGGCGCTTGAGATGATCCCGCGCTTCACCGAATTCGATCGTCCCGATTTGTTCTTCGTCGATCTCCGCCTGCCCGAGGATGGCGGCTTCGCCGTGCTGGCCGCGATTCGCGCCAGCGAAGTCTGCTCGACTATCCCGCTCTTCGTAATCACCAGCTCGATGTACGATCGCGACATCGCGCAGAGCTACGAGCTCGGCGCATCCGCGGTCCTCTCGAAGCCGCTCTCGCGCGCAAAGCTGCGCGAAGAACTGACCCGCGTCGGCGCAATCCCGACCCTGGGCCGACCCATCGTCCAGACCACCTACCGCCACTAGTTCCCGCTCTCGCCCCATGCAGCGTGCGTCTTTTACGCGCGCTTAAGGAGTTCCGCGTCCGCGACGCGCTCCTCATGATTCGTTCCACCCTTGCCTTGCACTCATCAGCGTAGGATTCTCCCTCCATCATCTACGCGCATCGCGCGGAGGACCTCGTCGTGAAGCCTTACACATTCGATAAGAGCAACGCGCTCATGGAGCGCGCGCGCAAAGTAGTCCCGGGTGGAATCCACGGGCATCAGAACCCCATCGTCCTCACCAGGGGTGCGTTCCCCTCGTTCTTTGCGCGCGGCGAGGGCTCCCACATCTGGGACGTCGATGGCAACGAGTACATCGACTACATGTGCTCCTACGGACCCATCGTGCTGGGCCATCGCCATCCCGGGGTCGAAGAAGCCGCCCGCCGCCAGTCCGAACTCGGCAACTGCTTCAACGCGCCCAGCCCGCTCTGGGTCGAGCTGGCCGAATATCTGGTGTCGATCACGCCCTGCGCTGACTGGACCGTGTTCGCGAAAAACGGCTCCGACGTTTGTACCTGGGCGACCGAAGTCGCGCGCCACGCGACCAGCCGCAGAAAAATCGCGATGTGCTCCGGCGCGTACCACGGCACCCACGCCTGGTGCACTCCGGCGCCCGGAGGCGTGACGCCTGAAGATCGCGCCAACGTCGTGTACTTCAATTTCAACAATCTCGAGAGCCTGCGCAACGCGATCGATGAGAACGAAGGCGAGATCGCGGGCGTGATGGTCTCGCCGTTCCGCCACGATGCGGGCCATGACTCGGAGCTTCCGGTCGAAGGATTCTTCAAGGGCGTGCGCGAGCTCTGCGATCGCAACGGCATCGTGCTGATTCTCGACGATGTGCGCGCGGGCTTCCGCCTCCACATGGGCGGCTCCGGTGAATTCTTCGGCGTCCGTCCCGACCTGACCACCTACTGCAAGGCGATCGCCAACGGCTACCCGCTCTCCGCCTGCCTCGGGCGCGAGAGCCTCAAGCAGGCCGCGCAGGAAGTGTTCTTCACCGGGTCCTACTTCACCAGCGCGGTTCCGATGGCGGCCGCGCTCGCATGTCTCAAGGAGCTGCAGGCCACCGGCGGCATCGAGCGGATGCGCATACTCGGCGAGAAGCTCCGCGATGGAATGCTCGCGCAGGCGCGCGACGCGGGCTTCGAAGTGACCTACTCAGGTCCGCCCGCCATCCCCTACATGACCTTCAAGGACGATCACGGCCGCCACGATCGCATGAAGCTGTTTGCCGGCGAATGCTCGCGCAACGGCGTCTACCTCGCGCCGCGCCACAACTGGTTCATCTCCGCCGCGCACACCGAAGACGACATCAAGCAGACCCTCGCGGTCACCGAGCAGGCCTTCGCCGCCGTCCGTAGGCAGTTCGCCTAAAGCCCGCCCGCCTCTACGAACGGGGGGAAACGTGCCGCGACTTGCCGCTTCTGTTCTGGCGGCCCTGGCGATCACGCTCGCCGCGGGATGCGCGGTCCAGGGACCTGCCTTCGAGCAAGTCCCGTCGAATCCGCACCAGGGCATCGTCTACTTGTATCGCACCTGGGACGTGTTCGGATTCACCGGCGCGTGGGTCGAATGCGGCAACCGTTCAATCGAGCTCGGCAGCGGCGGCTATCATCCATTCGTTCTTGATCCTCAGCCTCTGACCTGCAGCGTGCTGTCACAAGGCAATTCTTCAGTCGAGTTTCTCGTCCAGGCCGGACAGGTCTACTACGTGCGCGAGAGCTCCTTCTGGGGGTTCGTGGGCCCGCGCTTCTACCTTGAGATTCCCGACGCCGGCAACGGTCCCGACCAGATTCGCAACTGCAAACTTCAGTAGCGGGAAAAGAAGAATCCGCGGATTGCGCAGGTTCAAGTTCCAAATCTGCGCGAATCTGCGGATTCCTGGATTCTCAGATCTCGGGCCACTTGTCGTTCCACGGGCGCGCCTGCTCGTACGCATACGATGCCTGCAGCACCAGGTCCTCGCGATGGCGCTCCGCGACGATCTGCAACCCCGCCGGCAATCCCGCGTCAGTCAGGCCCGCTCGCACAGACGCTGCCGGATGGCCGCTCACGTTGAATGGAAAAGTGAACGCCACTGCATCCATCGGATCGCGCAGCGGCTTGCCGTCGATCTCGCTGGGCATCGGACCCTTCGCCGGAAACGCTTCCGTGGGCAGTGTCGGAGTCAGCAGCAGATCGAACCGTTCGAAGATGCGCCTGCACCATTGGTTCAATTCATAGCGATGCCGGTACGCGATTCCGTAGTGGCGCCACGTGATATGCTGCGCGCTCTCCAGGCCCGACAGGTACGCCCGTCCCCAGTCCGGGCGATTCGCCTCGATCATTTCGTTGAGCATCGCGTAGCCCTGCGTCGCCCCCAGGCGCTGCCAATCGCGCCCGACGTCGGGCACGCGCTCGTCGATTACCGCGATTTCGTGCCCAAGGTCCTTGAACACTTCCACCGCCGTCGCGACTTCTCGCGCCACGTCGCGCTGCACGATCGCGCCGAAGTCGGGATGAAACGCGATGCGCAGCTTTTTCGGCAGCCGGTCGAGCATCGCCGCGTACGAGATGCCCGGATGCGGCAACGAGTTGGGATCTGCCGGGTGATATCCAACCACCGCGTCCAGGTACATCGCCGCGTCGCGCACCGTGCGCGTCAGCGGCCCCACCACCGCGGTGTCGTTCCATTGGATCATCTTGAGCGTCGGATCCTCCGGAATCCGACCGTTCGAACATTTGATCCCGTAGCATCCCACGTAACACGCGGGAATCCGGATCGATCCTCCGCCGTCGGACCCCGTCGCAATCGGCACCAGCCCGCTGGCGATCGCCGCCGAAGTACCGCCCGACGATCCTCCGGGCGTGCGCTCGAGGTTCCACGGGTTGCGGCTCGGGCCGAACAGCAGGTTCTTGGTGAATGCCGTGTAGCCGAATTCGGGAGCGTTGGTCTTCCCCAGCACTATCGCGCCCGCGGCCTTGAGCCGCGCCACTTGTACCGAGTCTGCTTCAGGCACGTTGTTGCGGAACGGCTTGGAGCCGAACGTGGTCGGCAGTCCCGCGGCATCCTCCAGGTCCTTCACCCCGAACGGTAGTCCCGCCAGCGGCCCGACCTCCTCGCGTCGCGCGATCTTTTCGTCCAGCGCACTGGCGTCTTTCATCGCTTCGTCGGCGCGCAGCGCGACGAACGCATTCACCTTGGGATTGACCTTCTCCAGGCGCGCGAGCGTCGCCGACATCAGCTCCGCGGCCTTGATTTCGCGCCGGCGAATCATCGCTGCCAGCTCCCAGGCCGGCTTCCAATGCAGATCGGACATGGACCGGATCCTCCCGATGGCGTTCGCTCCCCGATTTCTACTACGGTTCAAAGTGAAAAAGGAACGCGTGCGTCCCGCGCGGCCTCGTTTGACTGCCTAACGAGCGTTAGATAGCATCGAAGATGCACGCCTCATAAGCCTATGAAGCAGAGTTCCCGAACTCATCGTGCCGCCGGGAAGGTCGTCCCGATCAACCGCGGCGTTGATACTCGCGACCGCGTGCTGCAGGTCGCGCTGACCCTCTTCGCCGACCGCGGCTACCGCGGCACCAGCCTACGCGACATCGCCAGGCGCATCGGCATCAAGGCCCCCTCGCTGCTGCACCATTTTCCCTCCAAGCAGCAGCTCTACCTCGCGGTGCTCGATCGCATTTTCAACTCGATGGAAGATTCGGCGCACATGATCATGGCGAGCCCGGGCGGTCCCCGCGAACAGATTCGCAAGGCGATCTCCGACTCGATCGATTTTATCGCGCACGACCCGGATGCGATGCGCCTCTTGTGGAAGGAATTCGGCGACGAGAGCGGGGCTGGGCGGCAGGTGATGAAGCGGCGGCTGCCCCCGCTCAACGCCATCGGGATGAACTTCATCTTCCGCGGCCAGCGCGAAGGCGCCTTCCGCTCCGAGATCGAGCCGTTCAGCTTTCTGCACACCCTCAACTCGCTCATCACCGGCTACTTCACCACCGCGGCCATCGTGAAGCGCCTGTGGAACGTCAACATGTTCGATCCCAAGTCGATCGAGCGCCGCAAGGCCGAAGTCATCGAGATCGTCGAACGCACCCTGTTCGTTGGCGAACAGCCGCGAAGCTGAATGAGACCAGCCAAAAGCGAGGGTGTCATCCTGAGCGAAGTGAGCAACGCGAACGAAGTCGACTTGGCTTCTGGCCTCCGGACAGGTGCGCGTACGTGTACGCGCACCCGGTACCGGTTCCTCGTTGAGAGTTCCCACCGGTTGGTATTCTGATTTTGGTAACCCCCAAGGAGAGCATCGCCACCAATGAAATTCGGCACCTTCTACGAACATCAACTACCCCGCCCATGGAAAGAGGGCGATGAGCTCAAGCTGTTCCAGGATGCGCTCGACCAGGTCGAGCTCGCCGACAAGCTCGGCATCGATCACATGTGGGAAGTCGAGCATCACTTCCTCGAGGAGTACGCGCATTCATCCGCGCCCGAGATCTTTCTGGCCGCCTGTAGCCAGCGCACCAGGCGCATCCGCCTCGGCCACGGCATCGTGCTGCTTCCGCCCGCGTACAATCATCCCGCGCGCGTCGCGGAGCGAATCGCCACCCTCGATCTCGTCAGCAATGGCCGCGTCGAGTTCGGCACCGGCGAGTCTTCCGCGGAAGCCGAGCTCGGAGGCTTCCTGATTCCGCGCGCGGAGAAACGCGAGATGTGGCAGGAGTCGCTCGGTGCGATCGCCAGGATGTTCGTCGAAGATCCCTTCCTCGGGCACGAGGGCAAGTACTTCAAGATGCCCGTGCGCAACGTGGTGCCCAAGCCCGTGCAGAAGCCCCATCCGCCCCTGTGGGTCGCGTGCTCGCGCCGCGAGACGATTCATCTCGCGGCCAAGCTCGGAATCGGCGCGCTCACTTTTGCATTCGTCACGCCCGACGAAGCGCGACAGTGGGTCAACGATTACTACACGACGCTCGAAAACGAATGTGAGCCCATCGGCTACGCGATCAATCCCAACATCGCGATCGTCACCGGCTTCATGTGCGATCCCAACCAGGAACGCGCCGTTGCCGCGGGCGAAGAAGGACTCAAGTTCTTCTCCTATGCGCTCGGCCATCATTACGTGTTCGGCAAGCACGAGCCCGGCAAGACCAACATCTGGCAGAACTACAAGCGCAGCCCCATCAACATTCCCGGCACGGGTGGCGATGGCGCCTGCATCGGCACGCCCGATCTCATCCGCGATCGCCTCAAGGCATTCGAAGATGCCGGCGTCGACCAGGTCGTGTTCATCTCGCAGGCCGGAAACAACAAGCACGAGGACATCTGCTCTTCGCTGAACCTCTTCGCTGAAAAGGTGCTGCCCGAGTTCAAGGTCCGCGAAGAGAAGCGCGCCTATGAGAAAGCCGAACGCATCGCGCCGATTCTCGAGAAAGCGATGAAGCGCAAGAAGGCGCCCCAGGTTCCCAGGCACGATGCACCCACGGTGATCCAGGCCGGCATGCTCCCGTAGCCGTCTGCAGGAATTCCGGGCGACGTAGTGGGGCGGGCCCCGCTGGGGCCTCGCGCCACCTCGTCACCGTTCCCTCCGGCTACTCGTCATCCCGGGCGAAGCGCAGGATCTCGCGCGGTCCTCCGCGCGTTATTTCCACGCTGGCGCGTTCGGCAAGCCCGGCGGTCATTGCTCCATTCTCGGTTTTGGTCTTCAATCTCGTCATCACTCCGCGCCCGGAGGGAACTCTCGATGAGCAGCTCCGATCTGATCAACGGCATTCTCCGCAAGATGGGCTCCGGCGAGAAAATCGATCCCGCCGAGTTCCAGAAGTTCGTCGATCTTCAGAACCAGGATCTGAGAACCGGTCCCGCCACAGGCAGCAAGGTTCCCGACTTCGCCCTCGAAGATCAGAACGGGAAGCGATGGAGCCTGCCAGAGCTGATGGGACCGCGGGGGATGCTGCTGGTCTTCACCCGCAGCGCCGATTGGTGACCCTTCTGCCGCACGCAGCTCGTCGAGCTGCAGCAGTCGCTCGATGAATTGACCAAGGCAGGTCTCGGCGTCGCCGCGATAAGCTACGACTCACGCGACACGCTGATGCGCTTCGCCGACGCGCAACACATCACTTATCCACTCCTCTCGGATACGGGCAGCGCCGTCATCCGCAGGTTCGGCATCCTCAACCCCAACATCCCCGAAGGGAACATGTTCTACGGCATCCCGTTCCCGGGTGACTATGTTCTCGCGCCGGACGGCACTGTCCGCGACAAGCACTTTCTTCCGAACTATCAGACCCGTCCCACCGCTTCCGGAATCTTGATGTCCGACTTCGATGTGGCTTCGAACAAAGCCACCGTTACGGTCGGCGCCGATGATGTGCAGGCGAAGATCTCGCTATCCAGCGCCCACACCGCGCAGAGCCTGGAGCTCGGCTTCACTGTCGACATCACGATCGCGCCCGGATGGCATATCTACGGCGAGCCGCTTCCATCCAACTACGTCGCCACCAGTGTGAAATTCTCCGGCGACTTCATCGCCGCGCAGAACCTCGCCCTGCCGCCTGCGGTCCCGATGGAATTCAAATCGCTCGGCGAAACCCTGCCCGTATACACCGGCAAGGTCCGCGGCAAAGGTACGATCCTGATCGGCCTCCGCGCGAAACCGGGCGACTACAAACTCGCCGGCGTGCTGAAATTCCAGCAATGCAGCGACGCGGTCTGCAACATCCCGCAGCAGGTCCCGTTCGAAATCCCGCTGCACGTCGATGCCATGACCCCCGGCGTGAAGAAATAAGCAAGTCCCTCTCCCGAAGCGAGAAGGCGGCTCGC
>DATJWT010000381.1:0-4976 GCA_035500975.1 Binataceae bacterium (SeqCode) | reverse complement strand
CCGCCGAGCTGCGAGCCGTTGGTCATGATCACATCGTCGCCGATTTTGCAGTTGTGCGCGATGTGCGCATAGTTCATCACGAGCACGCGATTGCCGAGCTTGGTGAGCATCCCGCCGCCCTCGGTGCCGCGGTGGATGCTGGCGAATTCGCGGATGCGGCATTCGTCGCCGATTTCCAGCCGGGAGGGTTCGCCGTGGTACTTCAAGTCCTGCGAATCCTCGCCGACCGAGGCGAACTGGAAGATCCGGGTGCGAGCGCCGATGGTGGTGTTGCGCGCGATGACGGCGCAGGGGCCGATCCACGTATCGGGTCCGATGCGAACGTTGGGGCCGATTACCGCGCCCGCGCCGACCTGGACGGTCGAATCGAGCTCCGCGGTTTTGTCGATGGCCGCCGCGGGATGAATGCTGCCGGCTATTGGCTTTTCTCCTCGACTTCCATCGCCGAGAGCTCAGCTTCCGCCGCCAACTCGCCATCGACGCGCGCTTCCGCCGACATCCGCCACAGCGGGCGATGGATCTTCACGGCCTTGACGTGGATTTTGAGCTGATCGCCGGGAATGACCGGGCGGCGGATGCGAACCTTGTCGATACCGGCGAGCATGAAGAGCGTTTTGTGATCGCGGCCGAGATGCCCGAGGGTGATGAACGCTCCGGCCTGCGCCATCGCCTCCACGAGGAGGACGCCGGGCATGACGGGCCGCCCGGGAAAATGGCCCTGGAAGAACGGCTCGTTGAAGGTCACGTTCTTGATCGCGACGACGTGTTCCTTGTCGAGTTCCAGGATTCGATCGACGAGCAGGAACGGGTAGCGATGGGGCAACAGGTCGAGGACCCGCTTGATCTCGGCCAGTCTATCTTCCGCCACGGCAGTCCCCGATGGTGCTCCCGTTACTTGGAAATGGTGGAGCGCTTGGCCGCTTCGGAGCCGAAGCCACTCGATACCGGCGCGCCGGCGGTCTGCGACGGAGAGTAGGCGCCGCCCGCGCTTTCGCCCAGAGTGCCGATAGCGCCGTGGGTGGAGTTGTAGTTGCGGATGACCTGGTCGGTGATATCGAGACTGGACGAACCCCACAGGATGGAGCCCTTCTCGAGCACCATCGTGTATCCGTTTTGCTGTCCCAGGTTGCGGATGATTATCCCGAGATCGTGAAGAATCTTGCCGGTGATCTCGTTGTCCTGGCGCTGGAGGTCGTCGCGCGCATCTTTCAGGTTGCGGTCGAGGTCCTTGGCCTTCTTGATGTACTCGTCCTGCAGGTTCTGGCGCTGATCGGGCTGCATCAGCATCCCGCGCTTTTCGATTTCATCCTTGAGCGACTGGACGTCGTTCTGCTCGCGCTGGAGCTTGGAATCGAGCCCCTGGATCCTGTTCTGGAAGTCGACTTTCGCGCGTTTACCGGCATCGCACTCGTTGAGCGCACGCTGCACATCCACGTAGGCGAGCTTGACCTGTGCGTGCGCCGGCGCGGATACGGCCAGCAGGGCGACCAGTACGGCGCCGACAAATAACCATTGCCTCATCTCGGTTCGAATCCTCCCGGATAGTCGCGGCCTTGCCGGCGGGTGGTAACACGGAAACGGCCTGGACATCGCAAATTTTCCAATTCCGACATTAAAGCGGGTTTTGGGTATTCGGCGCTAGTGGCACCCGGCGGGGGGTGATCTTCGCTCGACTCCGCCTCGCGAGCGCTGACGCGCTGCGCTCGCAGACTCGCGGCGTCACTTTAACTTTCGCTCGACTCCGCTTCGCTGCGCCTCGCGAGCGCTGACGCGCTGCGCTCGCAGACTCGCGCCCCTTCGGGCTGAATTTCGCTCACAGGCCCGTCCCCCTAGAGAGGCGCACCCGTTCCGAGTTCGAAGACCGTCGTCTGGTCCGCGGGTCTCGGGTTGATTGGGAAGGCCAGATCGATGGCGAGCGGGCCGAAGGGTGATTTCCATCGAATTCCGAAGCCGAACGACGCCTGGAGCGTATCCGGATACATGCTCTGATGGAGGGTGTAGGACTGGCCGGCGTCGCTGAACACAACTCCGCGCAATCCCAATCCCGACAGGATCGGGAAGGTGACCTCGTTGCTGAAGATCATCTCCTTGCTTCCGCCGATATTCTGGACGCTGACGGGTTGTCCCGCGGCGTTGTAGATAGTGACCAGCGGACCCAGCGAATAGAGCTGGTAGCCGCGAACATCGCCGGGGCCCCCGACACCGCCGGGGAAGAAGCGTTCATACAGGGGCAGCTCGCCGCCTTGCCCGGTGGTCAGACTGGTTCCGATGCCGAAGGTGAACCCCTGCGAAAGCACCCAAGTTCCCCAGGTGGGACTCTTGAGGAATGAATAGAAATAACGTCCGTGAAAAACGCCCTTCACGAAACTGTTGGTGCCGCCCAATCCGCCGAATTGCGTATTGAGGCTGAGCACGCTGCCGGAGCGCGGATCGGCTCGATTGTCCACGGTGAAACGCTGGATGCTCGGCATGAACTCGGAGGTTTGCGTATAGCCCTTGTAGCGCAGGATTTGATAGGTCGTGAGCGCGTTGAGGCCCGTGATGCCGACGCTCTCGAACTGGTAGCCGAGACCAGCGGTTACATCCTTAAGCGAGAGCGACCCGATCTTCTTGAAGCCGAGCTCGGTCAGGGGATAGGTGCTGTTCAGGGCGAAGCCCACGGCAGATTGATTGAAGCTCAGCAGGTAGGCCTTGGTGTCGAACAGCTGGATGCCCACGCTGAGGGGGATGTCGAGGAACCACGGCTCAACGTAGCTTAGGGAGAAATTCTGGAAGAGGAAGCCGATCTGCGCATTCAGCATCACCGATTCGCCCCCGCCGAAGAGGTTGGTGTTGCCGAGCGTGAAATTGCCGAACACGCCTGAGTAGCTGTCCAATCCGCCCGCAACCTGGAGCGCCGCGGTGTTACGTTCCGACACGTTCACATCGAGGTTGACCTTGTCGGGTTGAGTGGCGGGCTCGGTGGTGATGCGGACCTCGTTGAAGAATCCCAAACGGTCGAGCCGGATTTTCGATTGGCGAATGGCCTCGGCCGAATACGGTTCCTGCTCCTGGATCTGCATCTCGCGCCGGATGACCTTGTCGGAGGTCTTGGTGTTGCCGGTGATGAGGATGCGGTTGATGAGGACCTCGTGGCCGGGGGTTATATAGAAGGTGACGGCGATGCGATGCTGGGAGGGGTCGAGCCGGGTCTTGGGATCGACGTTCACGAACGCATAGCCGCGGTTGGAGTAAAAATCCGACAGCACCAGCACGTTGTGCTGCATCTTTGCGCCTTCAAAGCGTTCGCCGCTCTTGATGGTCAGGAGAGGCAGCAGCTCCCGGCGCGGGAAACGCAGGTTGCCGGCGATGGTGATGCGGCCGAAGCGGTAGGCTTCGCCCTCGTCGACGTGGATGCTGATGGTGATCTGGTTGCCATTGCGGATGATCTTCGGCTGGTCCACCTGCACGTTGAGGAAGCCGTTGTCGTAGTAGAAGGCGGAGAGATGGTCGATGTCTTCCTGGAGCTTCTTCTTGTCCAGAGTGCCCGCACCGGTGAACCAGCTCAGGAAGTTGTGGGTGTGCGTTTCCATCACGCCCTGCAGCATCGCGCCGCTGAAGGCCTTGTTGCCGGTGAACTCGATCTTGGTCACCTGGACCATCTGGCCCTCATCGACGTCGAACACCGCGATAACCGTGTTGTCCGGCTCGAGGACGGTGCGGAAAGTCACCTTGACGTCGAGGTAGCCCTTGTCCTGGTAAACATCGGTGATGCCGTTGATCGATTCCTTGACCTTGGAGGGATCGAGAATCGAGCCGGGATGGACCTTGACGGCGGCGACTATCTTGTCGTCGGTGGAGCGAAGCTCCTTCATGCCGCTGAAGCGGACGTCGGTGACCTGGGGGCGCTCCTTGACGATGTAAACGAGGACAGTTTTCCCGCCGACCTGGCGCACGTCGGCGTTGACCGTATCGAAGAAGCCCATCTTGTAGATGGCCTTGATGTCCTGGTCGACGGCATTCACGTCCTCGGGTTGGCCGGCCTGTTGAGAGATGTGCACCCGGATCGCATCGGTTTCGACGCGCTGGTTGCCTTCGATCTGGATCTCGTCGATGACGGGGCTGCCGCCCTGTGCGAGTGCGAAACGGGGGAAAACAATCGACGCCGCCGACATCAGCAGCGCGAGGAGAACCAACACGCGGGTAGCGCAGGAGTTACATTTTGAAAAAGGCACGTACGAGGCCCCAAGGAAGAGCGCGGACAAACGTAACCAATCGGGTTTGGTAAGTAAACCAAAACGGCGCGCGGGGGTTGTTGAGGGTTGTAGCGCCGCTGTCGGCGGGGAGAAGGAGAGATAATGGTGGGTTCCTCGCGGGGAGCGCGGACTTTAGTCTGCGCGTTCGGGGATGCTGATAGGGGCGGTCCCGGAAGGAAGAATTCCTTACTCGCGCGAGCTTCGCCTCGCGCTGAAAGATGACCCTCACCCCGGTGCCGAAAGATGGCACCGTCCTTTCCGCTTGGGGAGAGGTCAGGAGGGAGTCCGCGCTCAAGATCAGCGGGGTTCGTCGATGAGCTTGCCGTCGTGGAGGCGCAGCGCGCGGCCCATGCGGTTTTTCAGGCGTTCGTTGTGGGTGGCAACCACGAGCGTGATTCCGAGATCGCGGTTGAGCACGTGGAATAGATCGTGGACTTCATCGGCCGTTTGCGGGTCGAGGTTGCCGGTCGGTTCGTCGGCCAGGACCAGCCGCGGATGAAGCACGACGGCGCGGGCTACCGCCACGCGCTGTTGTTCTCCACCCGAGAGTTCGGCGGGGCGGCGATGCAGCTTGTTGCCGAGTCCGACCAGGTCGAGGACCTCGGAGGCGCGCTTGCGCGCCTCGCTTTCCTGCATCCGGGCGATCAGCGCCGGCATCATCGTGTTTTCAAGCGCATCGAAGTCCGCCAGCAGGTAGTGAAACTGGAAGACGAAACCGAGCTTGCGGTTGCGAAACTCGGC
>DATJWT010000380.1:0-3117 GCA_035500975.1 Binataceae bacterium (SeqCode) | reverse complement strand
CCTACCTGGGTGCCGTCTGCGTCGATAACTCGAACCTCGGGCGCGCGAATCAGGCGATTGGTCCGGATAGCGGGCTCTCTCGATGGGGGGACTCTAAAATCTCGGCGAATATGACACCTCCTCCGGTATTAAAACCGGACGCTCTTTATATTAGGCCGGTAGCGGCTCTTTTCGCATCATTTCTATTAAGTTTTCAACCGTGAGGGCCTGGCTCTTCTCCCCGCGCAGCTTGCGCAGCGACACGGTGCGGTCCGCCGCCTCGCGCTCCCCCACCACCACCATATACGGAACTTTGGCCAGCTCGGCTTCTCTCACTTTGAACCCGAGCTTCTCGTTGCGGATGTCCGACTCGGCGCGATAACCGGCCTTGCGGATGAGGCCCGTCAATTCGACCGCGTAGGATTCCACTTTCTCGCTGAGCGACAGCACCCGGACCTGTTCGGGGGCAAGCCAGAAGGGGAGCACGCCGCCGGTATGCTCGATCAGCACGCTGATGAAGCGTTCGACCGACCCCAGGATCGCGCGATGGATCATCACCGGGCGTTCTTCGGCGCCGCTGCTGGCCGTATAGGTCAGGCCGAAACGCTCCGGCAGATTGTAGTCGAGCTGTATCGTCGCGACCTGCCATTTACGCTTGAGCGCATCCGGAACGTAAATTTCGATCTTGGGTCCGTAGAAGGCGCCTTCCTTGGGATTGATCTCGAACGGTATCTCGTTGCGGCGCATCGCGTTGGCGAGCTTCTCTTCGGCTGCGCGCCACTGTTCTTCAGTCCCCAGATGCAGATCGGGCATGGTCGCGAGTTTAAACTCGACCTTCTCGAAGCCGAGCGACGAGTAAACGTCGCGGACCATCTCGATATTGCCCGCGAACTCGTCCTCGATTTGATCCTCGCGGCAGAAGATGTGCGCATCGTCCTGATGCATCAGCCGAACGCGAGAAAGCCCGTGAAGGACTCCCGAGCGCTCCGCGCGATGCAGGCCAGTGAACTCGGCCAGGCGAAGGGGAAGATCGCGATAGGAGCGCTTTTCGGCGCGATACACGAAAGTGTGACCCGGGCAGTTCATCGGCTTCAGACCGTAACCACGCCGCCATCCTTCGGGACTGGTATCAACGGTGTTGGCCCGCTCGTCGTCTTCCTCGGGATCGGGCGAGAGAAACATGTTCTCGCGGAAATTTTCCCAGTGACCCGAAGTGTTGAACATCGAGTTGCGGAAGACCTGCGGTGTCACCACTTCGCTGTAGCCGTAGCGCCGGTAGAGCCGGCGAACGTAGTCGAGCAACTCGTTCAGGATGATCGTGCCCTTGGGCATGAAGAACGGGCAGCCCGGCGAGATGGGATCGAAGAAAAACAGCTGCATCTCGCGGCCCAGCTTGCGATGGTCCCGGGTGCGCGCGAGTTCCAGCAGCTTCAGATGCTCGTCCAGCGCCTCCTTCGATGCGAATGCGGTGCCGTAGATGCGCGAGAGCATCTCGTTGTGCTCGTCGCCTTTCCAGTACGCACCCGCGACCGAGAGCAGCTTGAATGCGCGCAGGTAGCGCGTCGATGGAACGTGCGGGCCGCGGCACAGGTCCATCCAGTCGCCTTCCTTGTATATGGAAACGACCTCGGACTCCGGGATGTTTTCCTCGATGATCTGGACCTTGTACTTCTCGCCCATCGCATCGAAGGTCTTGATCGCCTCGGCGCGCGTAACCTCGACTCGCTCGATCTTGTGATCGGCCTTGGCGAGTTCCTTCATCCGCGCTTCGATTTTCGGCAGGTCCTCGATGGTAAACGGCGTCTTGGGCGCGAAGTCGTAATAGAACCCGTCCTCGATCACCGGCCCGATGGTCACCTGGGTTCCGGGATAGAGCTGCTGCACCGCCATCGCCATCAGATGTGCCGTCGAATGGCGGATGACATCGAGGCCCTCGGGGCTGTCAGCGAGCACCGGTTCGACGGTCGCGTCGGATTCCAGCGTGCGGCTCAGGTCCACGACCTTGTCATTGACCTTTGCCGCCACCAGGTCCTTGCTCGGGATGCCGTTCAGGACTTCGCGGACGCGTGTGCCGCGCGCGACCGTTCGGCGTTCTCCGTTGACCGAGACGCTTAGTTCGGAACTCATTTAAAGAAGTGTAACAACACGGGCATACGATGCATCGAAAGCATATGTCAGGGCTAGGCGAGAATGGTCGTGGAGGTGCGTCGAATGGTAGGCACGGGCGGGTTTGAACCGCCGACCCCTTCCGTGTCAGGGAAGTGCTCTACCACTGAGCTACGTGCCTGGAATTGCCCGGTTTTGAAAAGCAGTCGCAAGTAGATGCAAGCCGTAACAGATATTTACAAGTCGGGCAACTCACTCCCGCCGTGCAAGCTGTATCAGGCCGCCGCAGGCGACGATTGGGAGGGGTTCTGCTAGACTGCCGCGAGTCGTTGGGCGGGCTAACCACGTGTTCGATCGCGAGCGGATAATCCAGATCTTCTTTTTCGGCTTCCTGGCCGTGATGGCTTATGAGCTGTTCGTCCTGCTCGATCCGTTCCTCACCCCGATCGCGTGGGCAATCCTGATTGCGTTCGTGATGCATCCCCTCCTCACCGAGCTGGACCGGGTGGTCAGGCGGCGCACGCTGTCTGCACTGATCCTCACACTCGCGGTGGCGTTGGTCGTAATCCTCCCCGCCGTCTGGCTGTCGGGACGCCTGGCCAACGAAGCGCAGAACCTCTACACCTACGCGTCCTCCGCGGTCGGCGAGAACAGTATCGGCCACGCGCGCGACTGGATGAAGCACTCCGAGTGGATATCGTCGCTGAATCGCCGGCTCGGAAATCGCATCAAGGTCGAAGACGAGGCTCCCAAGTACGCCCTGCAAGCGGCCCAGGCCGCGAGCGAATACGTCGCCAAGAACGCGACCACGGCGGCAAGAAACGCACTTAGTGCGGTAATCGATTTCGGCCTTATCCTGCTGGTCTTCTTCTACCTGTTGCGCGACGGCGAGGAATACTACGAGTCCCTTCGCAGGCTGACGCCGCTGCACGAGGACGACAAAGAGGTCATCTACGAAACGCTGCGATCCACCCTCTCGTCGGTGATCCGCGGCCTGATGCTGACCGCGCTGCTCCAGGGCGTGACGGTGGG
>DATJWT010000379.1:0-4332 GCA_035500975.1 Binataceae bacterium (SeqCode) | reverse complement strand
CCTGGTCGCGATGATCTCGCGGCACGGCGGGCGCGCCGTCGGGCTGTCGGGCAAGGACGGCGACCTCATCGTGTCGCGCAAGATGCACATGGTGGTGCGCGACGACAACGGCCGCAAGAGCAAGCTCGACATCGGGCTGGTTGGCGAAGTGGATCGCATCAACCCCGACGTCATCCGGACGCTCGAAGCGAACAACTTCATCCCGGTGATCGCGCCCACGGGCGTGGGCCGCGACGGTCAGACCTACAACATCAATGCCGATGTGGCGGCGGGCGAAATTGCCGCTGCGCTCAAGGCGGAGAAATTGATCCTGCTGAGCGACGTGGAGGGCGTGAAGGATCGCGAGGGGCGGCTGATATCGACGCTCGATGCGGCCGAGGCGCGCAAGCTGATCGCGCGCGACGTGATCCACGAGGGCATGATTCCCAAGGTCGAATGCTGTATCGACGCGCTGCAAAAGGGCGTCGCGAAGACCCATATTATCGACGGCCGCGTGCGCCACGCCGTCCTGCTCGAGATCTTCACCCGGCTCGGCGTCGGCACCGAGGTGGTGCAGCGTCGCGCTCGCGTTTCCGATCTCGCTCACGGACACAGGCGGAAAGCCTGAAAGGCGCGCACATGAACAATTCGCAAATCGTCGATCTCACGCACCGGAACCTTGTCGACATCTACGGATGCCTTCCGATCGCGCTGGTGCGCGGCAATGGATCTTACCTTGAAGACGCGGACGGCAATCGCTACCTGGATTTCTTCTGCGGGCTGGCGGTCACCAACCTGGGCCATTCGCATCCGCGCGTCGTGCGCGCCATCCGCGAGCAGTCCGAGCGCCTGATGCACGTCTCGAACATCTTCCATACCGAGCCGACCGCGCGGCTTGCCGAGCAGCTCGCAAAGCGATTTGGCGACGGGCGCGTGTTCTTTGGCAACTCGGGCGCGGAGGCCAACGAGGCCGCAATCAAGCTGGCGCGGCGATGGGGCCACAAGGACGGCGGCGGCCGCTTCGAGATAATCGCGACTCTCGGATCGTTCCACGGCCGCACGCTCGCCACGCTGAGCGCGACCGGTCAGGAAAAGTATCACCAGGGATTCCAGCCGCTGGTCCCGGGCTTCAAGATGGCGCCGTTCGACGATGTCGAGGCGTTCGGCCGCGCGATCGGCGAGAACACCGTCGCGGTGATGATCGAGCCGATCCAGGGCGAGGGCGGGGTGGTCGTTCCGAAGCTGGACTACCTGAAGCGCGTGCGCGAGTTCTGCGATCGCAACAAGCTGCTGATGATCCTGGACGAGATCCAGGTCGGAATTGGACGCACCGGCAAGTTCTTCGCCTACGAGCACGCCGGCGTCAAGCCGGACATCATCACCCTGGCAAAAGCATTGGGCGGAGGACTGCCGCTGGGCGCGATGATCGCGAAGAGCGAGATCGCGTCGAGCCTGACTCCGGGAAGTCACGGCACCACCTTCGGCGGAAACCCGGTCTCGTGCGCGGCCGGACTCGCGACGGTCGAGGCGATCGAAGAAGAGAAAGTGCTGGAGAACGCGACCCGCATGGGCGCGCATATCATCGGGCGCCTGCGCGAGGTGGCGAAGACCTGCGATCGCATCAGGGAGGTGCGCGGCCTCGGCATGATTATCGGCGTGGTGCTGAAGCACGATCCAAAGCCGGTCGTCGACGCGTGTCTCAAGGAGAAGCTGCTCGTGAACGGCACCGCGGGCAACGTGCTCAGGATGCTGCCTCCCCTCAATCTCTCGCGTGAAGATGCGGACAAGGGCCTCGCGATAATCGAAAGGGCGCTGCGGACGGCGCCGATGCCCGCATGAGCGCCATGGCAGCCCAGCGCAAACGAGCGGTCGAAGGGCAGGGCGGAAGCGAGCCTCCCGCCAAGCGAGACTTCCTCGACATGAGCTCGTTGACCGAAGCGGAGCTGAGCGGCCTGCTGGCGTTGGCGGCGCGCTTGAAGTCGGAACTCAAATCCGGAATCGAGCATCCGTACCTGCGCGGCAAGACGCTCGCGATGATTTTCCAGAAGCCTTCCCTGCGCACGCGAATCAGTTTCGAAACCGGCATGGCGCAGCTCGGCGGCCATGCGATTTACCTGGCGCCGAACGATATCGGGATAGGTGAGCGCGAATCCGCAAAAGATGTCGCGCGGAACATGTCGCGATGGGTCGATCTGATCATGATTCGGACCTTCTCGCACGACACCTGCCTCGAGCTGGCCAGGGAGGCCTCGGTTCCGGTGATCAATGCGCTCACGGACCGGTTGCATCCGTGCCAGCTACTCGCGGATTTACAGGCGCTCCAGGAGCACTTTGGACGCGATCTGAAGAAACTGCGCATCGCCTTCGTCGGCGACGGTTTCAACATGGCGAATAGCTGGATCGAAGCGGCGGCCCAGTTCGGTTTCGAGCTGCGGCTGGGAGTTCCGAAGGGCTACGAGCCCGAGAAGAGCTTTCTCACCCGTTTCCGCCGCGAAGAGCTCGGGATCCTGACTCACGACCCTGTCGAGGCGGTGAAAGATGCGGACGTGGTTTACACGGACACGTGGACCTCGATGGGCCAGGAGAAAGAGGCGGCGCAACGCCGGCGCGATTTCCGCGACTTCCAGGTGAACGATGCCCTGTTGGGGCATGCGGCGCATCACGCGCTCGTGATGCACTGTCTGCCGGCGCACCGCGGCGAGGAGATCACCGATGCGGTCCTTGACGGCCCGCGTTCGATCGTTCTTGACCAGGCCGAGAACCGGCTGCACGCACAAAAGGCGGTGATGGTCTGGCTGCTGCGGCCGGAAGTCCTGGGACAAACCGCGCTCACACACGGCTCATAAACGGGAGCACGAAAGTGGCCACCGACAATATCAAGAAAATGGTGCTCGCCTATTCGGGCGGACTCGATACCTCGGTCATGCTGCGATGGCTCAAGGATCGCTTCCAGTGCGAGATCGTCGCGTATTGCGCCGACGTCGGCCAGGCCGACGAGACGGAAGGACTGGAAGAGCGAGCGCTCAAGACGGGCGCGAGCAAGTTTATTCTCGCGGACCTGCGCGAGGAGTTCGCGCGCGATTTCGTGTTTCCCATGATGCGCGCGAACGCGGTTTACGAAGGCTACTACCTGCTTGGCACTTCGATTGCGCGACCCGTGATCGCGAAGAAGCTGGCCGAAATCGCGCGCGCCGAAGGCGCGGAAGCGGTGGCCCACGGCGCAACCGGCAAGGGCAACGACCAGGTACGCTACGAGCTCACGCTGGCGCGGCTCGCGCCCGAGCTGAAAATTATCGCGCCGTGGCGGACGGCAGATTGGACCTTCCAGGGCCGCTCCGACATGATCGCGTACGCCGAAGACAAGAAGATTCCGATCACCGCCAGCAAGGAGAAGCCGTACTCGATGGACCGTAACCTGGTCCATATCAGCTACGAGGCCGGCTTGCTCGAAGACCCGTGGCGCGAGCCGTATAAGGATATGTTCCGGCTGACGGTGGCGCCTGAGGATGCCCCGGACAAGCCTGAGTACGTTGAGGTCGAGTACGAGGCGGGGAACCCGGTTGCGATCAACGGTGAGCGCCTGGCTCCCGTCGCGATCATCGGGCGCGCGAACGAAATTGGCGGGCGGCACGGAGTCGGGCGCGTGGACCTGGTCGAGAATCGTTACGTGGGAATGAAGTCGCGCGGGGTTTACGAGACCCCGGGCGTGACGCTTCTGATGCATGGGCATCGGGCGGTCGAGCAATTGACCCTGGACCGCGAGGTGTCGCATCTACGCGATTCGCTCATTCCGCGCTACGCTGAGATGGTGTACTACGGCTACTGGTTCGCGCCCGAGCGCGAGGCCCTGCAGGCGCTGGTCGACAACGCGCAGCGCAACGTCAACGGGACGGCGCGGCTGAAGCTCTACAAGGGCTCGGCGACGATCGTGGGACGCAAATCGCCTGATTCACTATACGATCCTGCGATCGCGAGCATGGATGAGGCAGGCGGGTACGAGCAATCGGACGCGACGGGATTCATCCGCCTTGCGGGTACACGCCTGCGCGCGCTGGCTCGCGTGCAGGGTGGGAAGGCCGCAAAGGGGAAGTGAGCTTTGGGCAAGGTCATCCAATTCCGGCCGCCACACAAGGCGCCCAAGCTGGTGCCGCGGGTGCGGGCCGGCCATTGCCCGCGATGCGGCCACAAGTTCGACGTGCACATCACGCATCCCGACGGCACCACCAGTTGCGCCGCGCGCGGATGCCTCTGCCGCACGCGTCACACGGAATGATTGACTTTGAAAGTCCTTCTCCCGAAGGGAGAAGGCGGCGCGCTGCGCTCCGGATGGGGGTCGGTCGCGCGAAGGCGATC
>DATJWT010000378.1:0-7767 GCA_035500975.1 Binataceae bacterium (SeqCode) | reverse complement strand
GAACGCCGAACTCGGCCGCGTAGACAAAACTCATCTCGAGTTTCTCAGCGAGCTCGCGCGCGGTCTCGCGCTGACCGGAGCGATGCGTGCCCCAATCGGATTCGCACAGCAGGATTATGGAGCTGCGGCTGAGCGGAGGCCGCGCCAGGCATTCCGCGATCTTGTCTACCGCGACGGCGCCCCGCGCGTTGAGGAGCGTCACCCGCAGCGGGCCCGCGATGCTTCGTGCGGGCCGGTTTACGATCGTCGGCTCAAAGAAGGGCTTGAGAGCGGGCCGTTCCGCGGCGCCCTGGCTCATCGTGTGACTCAGATGCCGAGTTCCTTCGCCAGTTCCTTGAACTCGGTGATGGGCGCGGTGCAGGTGCGTTCGCGGCACACATATGCGGTGAGTTTTCCGTCGACCGCTCGCTTGCCACGCAATTGCTCCGGCAGCTCGCCATTGGCCGCGGTGCCATTCGAGTCGGCGACAAAGAGCGCCACGTTGGGAACGTAGAGCAGGCCCAGCCTCTCCAGCCATTGCTGAAACTCATCGGAGCTGGAGTCCCCTACCACAGCGATCTCAGTCGCACCGCGATGGTAAAGGTCGACCGCCTCCAGCATGTGCGAAAACCCGAACGGCTGTTTCTCGATGAATTCACGGAACAGCCGCAACGCGCGCTCGGCCTCGGTGCGGTAGCGGCCCACGCCCGTGTACTCAGCGAGCCTGAGCAGCACCATCACCGCCGCACTGTTCCCCGATGGCGTGGATCCATCGAATGCCGCCTTACTTCTGGTGATGAGCGCCTCGTGGTCGTCCGAGGTGAAGAAGAACCCGCCCTTCTCGCGGTCGAGGAATCGGCCAATGATGATATCGGTGAGCTGGCGCGCCTGTTCGAGATAGCGCGCCTCCAGCGAAGCCTCGTACAGGTCCACCATCGCGCCCGCCAGCAGGGCATAGTCTTCCAGGTACGCGTTGAAGCGCGCCTGGCCGTCCTTGTATGAGCGCTTTAGCGAGGTTCCGTCCGACATCCTGCTCATGATGAAATCGCACGCGCGGCGCGCCGCTGCGAGATATCGCGGCTCATGGTGCGCCCGGTAGCCCTCGGCAAACGCCGAGATCATCATCGCATTCCACGCGACCAGGACCTTCTCGTCACGTCCCGGATGGACACGCTTTTCGCGCGCGGCGAGCATCTTCTCGCGAATCGTCTTGATCGCGGCCTCGATCTCTTCTTCGCTCTTCTTGAACATCCGGGCTGCATCTGCGGGCTCGATAGTGCGATGCAGGATGTTCTCGCCTTCGAAATTGCCTTCGTCGCTGATATCGAAGTAGCGCTCCGCCAGCGGCGCCAGCTCCGGCCCCACGATTTTCTCGACTTCGCCCGGCGTCCAGACGAAGAACTTGCCCTCCTCGCCTTCGCTGTCCGCATCCTGGCTTGAATAGAAGCCGCCCTCGGGACTGGTCATCTCGCGCAGGACGTAGTCGAGGATCTCGCGCGATGTCACCAGGAACTCTGGTTCGTTCAGGGCGCGGCCGGCATCGGCGTAGATTCGCGCCAGGAGAGCGTTGTCGTAGAGCATCTTCTCGAAATGCGGCACCAGCCATCGTTCATCGACGCTGTAGCGATGGAACCCGCCGCCAATCTGATCGTAGATTCCGCCGCGCGCCATCTTCTTCAGCGTGTGGCGCACCATGTCGCCCATCGATTCATCGCCCTCCGCCGCGAACACGCGAAGAAAGAGCGAGAATACGAAGGTGTTCGGAAATTTCGGCGCACCGCCGATGCCGCCGTTGACGCTATCGTAGGCACCCGCCAATCCGCGCGCTGCCACTACCGCAAGGTCCGGCCGCAGATCGCCGGCGGTCGGCTCATACTTCGCCAGCGCGCCGAGCGCCTCGGTCAGCTTCTCGACGTTGTGCGTCACTTCGTGCGCGCCGCTTTGATACGCGTTGGCGACCGCGACCAGGATGCGCGCAAATCCCGGCATCCCCTGCCGGTCTTCCGGCGGCCAATAGGTCCCGCCAAAGAACGGCTTGGCTTCGGGCGTCAGGAACATCGTGAGCGGCCATCCGCCGCGCCCGGTGATCATCTGCACGGCATCCATGTAGATCTGGTCGAGGTCGGGCCGTTCCTCGCGATCCACTTTGATTGAGACAAAGTTGTTGTTCATCAGCCGCGCGATCGCCTCATTCTCGAACGACTCGCGCTCCATCACGTGGCACCAATGGCATGCCGAGTAGCCGATGGAGAGGAGAATCGGCTTGTTCTCGTCCTTGGCGCGCCGCAGCGCCTCTTCACCCCAGGGAAACCAGTCCACAGGGTTGTACGCGTGCTGCCGCAGGTAGGGGCTTTGTTCGTTGATCAGGCGATTCGGCTTTCGATTGCCGTGTTGTTCGGGCTTTTGATGCTCGCTCATCGAACTTCCAGATCGGGAGAAGGTTGATGTCGTTGCGGCGAGAACGGAACGCATGCCGCTTCCGCGACGCTAGCATGCAGGCCCATCGCATACCACGCGGCTTTCGGCCCATGTGGCGCAGCCGCGATGCTGACGGATAGAATTCCCTCCCGATGAGCTCGGCCCCGTTTACATACGTTACCCGCGACCCGGAGCATGGCGCGGATCTTGAAATCTCGCGATGGCAGACCCTCTTCCTGGGCGTCCTGGCGCTCACCATCATCCTGTTTTTCACGCGGCTCGGCACGCGCGCTCTCTGGTCTTCGGAATTTCGATGGGCGGAAATCGCCCGCGAGATGCTCGCGACGCACAACTACTTCTGGCCGACCATCAACGGCCGCGTGTACTACGACAAGCCGCTCGGCTCCTACTGGCTCGTGGTCTGGTCTACCTGGGTAACGGGCGGGATGAACGAGGCAGCGGCGCGACTCCCTTGCGCGATAGCGGGGTTGCTCGCGGTCGCGTTCGTGATGCTGCTCGCGAAGCGTCTCTACGATCGCCGTACAGCGGTATTCGCCGGAATCATTCTCGCAACCAGCTTCAGCTTCGTTTTCTTCTCCCGTCATGCGTCCGCGGATGTGGAAACGCTGACGGGTGAACTCGCCGCGCTTTTGCTCTTTTTGCGCCATGAGCAGCATCAGGACGGATGGTGGGTCGTGGGACTCTGGATCGTGATGGCCCTGACATCGTTGACCAAGGGGTTACTCGGCTTCGTGCTGCCGATCATGACGATCGGCGTGTACTCGCTCCTGGCCACAGGATGGACCGATCTCTCCGACTACCTGCTGACGGGGCCGCTGTCGGCGCGGATTCAATGGATCGTCGATCGCAATCGATGGCTCTTCAACTGGAAGTCGGTCATCGCGATCGCGCTGGGCCTGGCGATTTACTACGCACCTTTTTCGATTTCCCACCAGGCGCAGGGATCGGAAAAGGGCCTGCAGATGGTTTGGCGCGAGAACGTGGTGCGCTTCTTCCGCCCGTTCGACCATCGCGGCCCGATCTATCTCTACACGTACGTGATCTTCGCCCTGATGGCGCCGTGGTCGATCCTGCTTCCAGCGGCACTGACAGAGATGCACAAACGGCGCTCGGTTGAAGAGGAGCCGGCCAAAAGCGACCGCTTCTCGCTCGTCTATTTCTGGGCGACATTCATCTTTTTCACGATCTCCGGCTCGCGACGTAGCTATTACCTCCTGCCCATCCTTCCCGCCGGAGCGTTGATCGTCGCGCGTCTGCTTGCGACCAGAGAGTTGTACTCGATGTGGGCACGTCGCCTGCTGAACTTCGGCTACGGCATCCTGGCGGTTCTCACGGGCGGCGCACTCATCGCGATCCTGCCGCCGAAGTGGCTGCTGCCCGGCAATCTCGCGATGCTGCCACCGATTCCGGATCCGCTCTCGTTTGTGAGCGCCTGGATTCTGTGCGTGGCAGGAATCATCTATGCGATTCGCAAGTTCTCGCCGATCCGGGCCGGTATCTCCATGGGGATCATCGCGTACTTGTCGATGGCATATATCTTTCTCTACGCGATGCCCGCGGCCGATGCGTACCGCGGTGAAAAGCCCCTCGCCTCGCAGATTCTCGCGACTCTCCACGGCGACCTGAGCCACCTGGCGTACTTTCGCACCCAGGAAGGGCTTTTCTACCTGAACCCGCCCGCTCCGCT
The DNA here is from genome assembly GCA_035500975.1 of Binataceae bacterium (SeqCode). Lineage (GTDB taxonomy): Bacteria > Desulfobacterota > Binatia > Binatales > Binataceae > JAFAHS01. The sequence continues at coordinate 3,662 of DATJWT010000378.1, read as the reverse complement.
CCCACAGTTCGAAAAGATTCCCGATCTTTCCAACGCGATTCAGAACAACGGCATCGAATGGATAATCGTGCGCCGTAAGGATGTCCCTGCTGTCGGCGTCCCAAGTGAAATCGTGCTCGCCGAGCCGTCATTCCCTTGGGAAGATGAAGATCAATTGAAGAACAAAGTCGTCGTGGTGCAAGTGAAGCATCCGTAGAAAGGTGTGAACGAAACCCATCCAGCGGTGAGGTCACGCGCGACGGGGGAACTCCGCCGGGAACCTCTGGTTTCGGGGCGCGAGCACATTTTCCTCGCGTCTGTCGCTGCTATTTCCGCGTTCACGAGCCTGCCCCTCTATCGAATCGTGGGCGGCGCCTTTGCTCACCGGGTCAGAATAGAGGACCCACTCACGGCGGGCCGGCTGTTCGGCTTCTATCTTTACGTAACGATCATCACGATCGCGTTGCGCTATGGCGAGGCGATTCTCGGGCTCTGCGCAGCGAAGCGTTCAGGATTGACGCCGTTGCCGGTGGTCGATGCACCGCCGGAGAGGCGCGAGGATTCGATGGGCCGTTTGATCCAGGGCGTCCCGCTGGGAATTCTGTGCGCGCTCGCAGCCATTCTCATCAACGGCACCCAGTTCTTTATCTTCAGCTTCGGTCCACGCGGTACGGCCAGTCCCAGTCCGGCCTTGTTACGCCGTCACAACTACGCCATGCGCCAAATGAACCGACTCGATAGCTGGCGGTCGGCATTGCTTCTCTATGTTGGCGCGCCGATCGCCGAGGAAATCGAGTGTCGGTTGCTTCTCTTTTCCGCGATAGTTTGGATCGGCGAGCGCCTCGCGAAGCGCTATGGGTGGCTGAGTCGCGGCATGATTACCTGGTCTGCCGTCGCGCTTTCAGGTCTGGCGTTCGGAATGCTTCACGTGTTGGGAGGACAAGGGGTTACCTGGTGGCGACCCGTGTACCAACAGGTGTTCGTCGATGCCCGCACCTATGTCGGACTAATCCTGGCCTGGGTGTATTGGAAGCGCGGACTGGAGACGTCGATGATCGCTCACGGCGTGATGAATTTTCTTGTCATCATCGTCATGGGTGCGGCATTCGTACTGGTGCAGATGGGTTCCTGACTACAGCCGCATCGGCATCACGACATAGGTAAACGTCGAATCCGCCGGAGTCCTGATCACGCCCGGGCTCGCGTCGTCGCTCAGGCCCAGCTCGACCTCGGTGTCTCCGGAAATCACCCCCAGCGCATCGCGCAGGTAGTTGCCGTTGAATCCGATCGCGAACTCTTCGCCCTTGAAGCTAACTTCGATCTCTTCGTTCGCCTCGCCCATCTCCGGACTCGTCGATGAAACGGTCAAAGTGCCGGCCGACAGCGCGAACTTGATTCCGTGGTAGCGCTCGTTGGAAAAAATCGAAGCGCGCTTGATTGCCGCAAACAAAGCATCGCGGCTGACCAGGATCTGATGGCGTGAACTCTTGGGCAGAACGCCGCGGTAGTCCGGAAATTCTCCTTCAACTAGGCGCATCGAAACTTCCGTCGGCCCGCGTTTAAGATACGCGAGCTGACCATCGATGCTCAGTTTGGTCTCTTCATCGCCCGTTTGATCGAGCAGCTTGCGCAGTTCCTGGAGTCCTTTGCGCGGAATGATCACTCCGCTATCGATCTTGAACCCGGCTGCCTCGCGTTCGATCATCGCCAGCCGGTGCCCGTCGGTCGCGACCATTCGAACTTTGTTCGCTCCCGCCGACTCCACCAGCACGCCGCTCAGGTTATAACGGGCCTCATCCGGACTGACGGCAAAGATGGTCTTGTCGATCATCGCGGCGAGCACCGATGCTCCTATGTTGAGCTCGGCCTTGGCCGCTTTCTTCGCAGCCGCTCCATCGCCCTTGCCGGCGCTCTGACTCGGCATGGCGGGAAAGCTGCGGGGGTCGAGTCCCATCATTTTGAATTTTGCCCGCCCGCATTTGAGTTCGACCCAGTCACCATCGAGCGACTCGAGCTTGACTTCATCGCCTTCGGCTTCGCGAACTATCTCGAACAGCTTGCGCGCATTGAGCGTGATGCTTTTGTCCTTTCCGGATTTGCAGGGAACCTGGGTGCGAATTCCCACCTCCAGGTCGGTCGCACTCAGTTTCAGCCCGCCGCCTTCAGGTTCCAGAAGAACATGTCCGAGGATCGGAACGGTCGTACGCCGCTCCACGATTCCCTGGACCAGGCTAAGGGCATTCAGCAATGACGCACGCTCGATAACCAGTCCCATCCGCCGCTCACTATTCCTAAGATCTTTAAATTCTTTCTTTTAAAACCAGTAGTACCAGTAGTGCCTGTCGATTTGTGTAATTGTCGGCTAGCTGCGCGATTTTGAAAGACAATCGTATCGGTACAAGTTGTCGACCCGCAGCCTTCTCAATCCCACCTCCTATCTTACTCCGTTCCTCCTCCTCGATATCAGACCAGTTATGCACAATCTCTCAACATCCTTTTGCACACTCTATGCCGCGTTTGCCCGGATAGCTTTCAGCTCACGCTCGATTTTCTCGATCGAGAGCCGGAAAGCAGAGTCATTGGTGACGCGCCGCTGAATCAGGTTGAAGGCGTGGATCACCGTGGAATGGTCGCGGCCGAACGCTTCCCCGATGACCGGGAACGAGCTTGAGGTCAGCTTCCGGCACAGGTACATCGCAACCTGCCGGCAGAACGCGATGTGTTGGGTGCGCTTCTTGGACTTAAGGTCGACCAGCCGGATGTGGAAGAAATCCGAAACAGTCTTCTGGATCATTTCCACGTCGGGCTTCGCTTCGTGATTCCGGATCAAGTCATGAAGCGCCTGGCGCGCGAAATCCACCGTGATCGCCGATTTGTTCAGCGATGCCAGTGCTGCCAGCCGGGTCAGGCATCCTTCCAGCTCGCGGACGTTAGATTGCACGCTCTGCGCGATATACAGAGCAACGTCGGGGGCAAGGCGCAGATTTTCCAGCACGGCCTTCTTTTGAACGATCGCGACCCTGGTTTCGAGGTCAGGCGGCGCAATATCGGCGATCAATCCCGACTCGAAGCGGTTTCGCAGCCGCTCCTCGAGCTCCGGAATCTCTCGCGGCACCTTGTCCGACGTGAGCACGATCTGATGGCGATCGCCGTGGAGCGAGTTGAAGGTATGAAAGAACTCCTCCTGGGTCCGCTCGCGGCCGGCCAGGAACTGCACGTCGTCCAGGATGAGCGCGTCCACGCGGCGAAACTTGTCGCGGAATTCGTTCATCTTGTCCCGACGCAGCGAGCTAATGAGCTCGTTCATGAAGATCTCGGCCGGCATGAAGAGAACTTTGCGCGGCCGCTCGCCCGAGCCGTAGATATGATGCCCGATCGCATTGACCAGGTGCGTCTTGCCCAATCCGACTCCCCCGTAGATGAAGAGCGGATTGTACTTTTCACCGGGCTGGTTCGAGACCGCCAATGCCGCCGCGTGTGCGAATTGATTAGCGGATCCGACCACAAACTCCGCGAAGGTGTAGCGCGGATTGAGTTGCGGGTGCCGATCCATGCGCGGCGAACCAGGAGCGGCCGCCGGTACCGATGGCGGTGCAAGCGGTCTCCCGTTGCTCGGGCGTGCCACGGGCTGCGGGGAAGCCGCGGCGCCGTTCTCGCCCAGCGTGAGTTTTACGTCGATTGTT
>DATJWT010000377.1:0-2972 GCA_035500975.1 Binataceae bacterium (SeqCode) | reverse complement strand
ATCGAGGTGGCGGTCCCGACGAAACGCAGCCGGCGCATCCGCTCGCGCCGTTCTTCCGCATAAGGTCGAAACGCCGCCGGCGTCCACTCGCGATTTTCCAGTACCAGGTCGCGCACTATCCGCACGTCGCGATAGGTGATCGACAAGCCCTGCCCGATAATCGGATCGTTGTGCCCGGCCGCATCGCCCACCAGCACCACGCCGGGCGCGAACGGCTCGTCCGTCCACGTGTCCTCGTTCCCATAGGAGGGACACGGCCCCGCCGGAGTTCCCTTCGCGATAAACTCGCTGCCCGGGAGCGTCTTCAATCGGAACGCTTCAAGAAAGCGCGCCTGCGCATCGGGACCCGCAAAGCGCTTCTTCTGATCGAGCCCGTAGCAGATGTACAGCCGCGCCCGCGAGGCAGACTGCGGAAACACCAGGTAGTTGATGTCGCCCTCGGTGCCGATCGTTTGCAGCGACGGCGGCCACCCATCGATGTCGTCGACCAGCATTCCCGTCATCAGGTGATGCGTCGAATCGCGATGCTGCTCGATCCCCGCCTGTCCGCGAACGATCGAGTTGCGGCCGTCGGCTCCGATCACCAGCCGCGGCCTGAGCTGATACGGACGGCCCTGGTGCGTGAAGCGCACCTCGGGAGGATTGCCTGCAGTGACCGCAACCTCGCTGACCTCGCGCAAAAGCGTCGCACCACTTTTCATCGCGGTCGAGTTCAGGAGATTGCACATGTCGGGATGCCGCATGCAGAGCGGCGGCTTGAATCCGACCGGCTCGAACGCGGGAAAATTCAGCGCCTCGGCGCGCGCGGTCGCCTCGTCGACGTCGTCGCCGAAACTGATGTGCTCGCCGAGATGGTGGCCTCCCGCCGCGACCAGCGTCTCGTAGAGTCCGAGGCGAATGGTTTCGTTCACGCCCCACGGCGAAACCCACTCGCCGCGCACGTGATCGACATGCACGGACGATTTTTCGAGGATGAGCGTGGATATCCCTGCGCGCGCGAGCGCGGTCGCGAGGGCGCTCCCGCCGATTCCGCCGCCGACTACTACGACCTCGGGATTGTCAGGCATGCGCAGCGGCGCGGGCCGAGAAGCGCACCGGAAGGTGCCGCGGCCCGGAAATAAAATTGGATGGCAGCCACTCGGCGGCTCCGGCCGCCTCGATATCCGGCAGACGGGTCAGGATCTCGCGGAGCATGACCTGGATCTCGATTCGCGCGATATGCGCGCCGATGCAGAAATGCGTTCCGCCACCGCCGAACGCAACGTGATCGTTGGGAGTGCGTCCCACCTCGAACTTGTCAGGGTCGGTGAACACAGCCTCGTCGCGATTGGCGGATCCGTAGTACATCACGACCTTGTCGCCTGCCGCGATCTTTTTGCCGCGAAGCTCCGCGTCGCAAGTCGCGGTGCGCCGCATGTACACGACGGGGCTGACGTAGCGGAGCATCTCCTCCACGGCGAAGGGCAACAGGCGATCGAGATCGCCCTGCAGCTTGCGGCGCTGGTCGGGATTCTCGAACAGCGCGAGCATCCCACCCGCCAGCAGGTTGCGCGTGGTGTCTCCGCCGGCGTTAATCAGCAACAGGAAGAAGAACGTGTATTCTCCGGCGGTCAGCTTGTCGCCGTCGATTTCGGAATTGAGCAGCCGCGTCGCGAGATCATCGCCGGGCTTCTTGCGCTTTTCGTCGGCGATGCCGAGCGCGTAGTTGAGCATCTGCATCGATGCGGCGGTTTTCTCGGCTTGCGGCACCGCCTCCGACGAGGAATGCATCTTCTCCGTCCATTCGTAGAGCAGCCGGCCGTCCTCGAGCGGAATGCCCATCAGCTCCGCGATCACATACGACGGCAGCTCGCCGGCGATCTGGCTCACGAGGTCGCATTCGCCGCGATCGATGACGCGGTCGACAATCTTGCGCGCAAGTTCTTCGATCCTTCCCTTCATCGCCTTCGCGCTGCGCGGGATGAACTGCGAGCTGACGAGAGCGCGATAGCGGGTATGCTGGGGCGGATCCATGAACAGCATCATGTTGCGCGATGCCGCCAGGCCATTGGGGTCCATATCGTCGATCGCAATTCCGCCGGCGTACGATGAGTAGGTCTTCGGATCGCGGCTCACGATGCAGACGTCCTCGTGGCGCGTCACCGCCCAGAAGCCGCGACCGCCCTGCTCCTGGTGCCAGTACACGGGATCGTTCGCCCGCAGCCATCGAAACTGATCGTGCGGTTGTCCATGCGCGAACGACGCAACGCTCAGAAGATCGATTTTCGGATTGGCCATCGCGGTCACGCTCGCGGCCGAACTTTGGGAAACTTCGGATGGCGAAATGGATCGCCGCTCTTCAAGGTGCGTTGCATGTCCTGGAACGGCGAACCGGGACGCCGGGGATCATCGCTGTCACCTACGCGCTCGGTTCCCGGCAATGGCGAATAGATCGCGTTGTCGCCGAAGAAGCGCAGTGAGAGCGTGCTGCGCCGGCGGCCCTGATGCGTCGGGGCGCCGCCGTGAAGCATCGCGGGATGGAATATCAGCACATCGCCGGGCTCGACCGCCCACGAGAGGATGTCGTACTTGCCGCGGTCGGCTTCGATATTCGGGAGCCGCGGCAACGTGCCGTAGATGGGCGCCGTGTCGTCATTGGGATCGAACCGCGAGCCATCGTAGAGGGTCCCGCGATGCGACCCGCGCACGAATTCCAGCGAATCTTCCTTCGCTACCGGCTCGAACGTGATCCACATCACGGCGATCTTCTCGCCCGCAATCGGCAGGTACGACGAGTCCTGATGCCATGGCGTGCGGCGGCTCTCTCCGCCCTCTTTAAGAAACACCTGCTCGTACATGAACCATACGTCGGGCGAATCCCACAGCTCCGCGACCACGTCCGGCGCACACGACTCATCGAGCAGCTTCTGGTAACCGACGAGCACGTTGGGGTTCAGCAGGTCCTGGTAGAACTTCGATGGCGCATCGGGCGT